>JBOGET010000022.1:0-1718 GCA_050741975.1 Acidimicrobiia bacterium | reverse complement strand
AACTTCGGCTACGACCTGATCAATCGCATCTTCGTGTTCAACCTTTCGGCACTCGACGGGGTCTATGACTGCACCCTGGAGAACGGTCCGCTCACCGCCACCTACGGTGAGACCTCGGATGAAGGTCGGATCCCCGTGGACAACCTCGAAGACGATGCCGGGGTGGTCTCCTTCCCCAACCGGCCCGCCGAAGAGGTCGCCGACGACCTGGAGCCGGCCGATGCCCCGATCGAGTACAGCGGAGCCGACGGCGAATGCGGGCTGAGCGGAAGCGACGTGTCCGGCCCCAACGGCCAGGTCAACCATGGCATGTTCATGAAGCTGTTCAACAGTCTCTACGATGGCCCCGGTCGGGGCTGTGTGGTTCGCCACCTGGCCCACTCGGACTTGGGCACGGGCGATCAGCAGGTCAAGGCCGGTGACGAGACCGTGGTCGATCCGGTGGAGATGGGGGACACCGGCACCATCGACTTCACCACCGCCGAGGCCGATTGCCTGCACGGCAAGAAGGCCGAGGACGCGGGCGCCGAGACCGAGATCGGGGCCGAGAACGGGTCGAAAGGCAAGCCCGATCACGCCGGCAAGCCCGATCACGCCGGCAACTCCGGCTCACCAGGGAATTCCGGGTCCGCTCCGGGCCACAACAAGTGACCAGCTCTCCCTGATTACCAAGTGCCCGGAGTGGGGATGGGGGTGGCCCTGGGGGCCACCCCCATTCATTTGCCCCACTCAGTCGGAGGCGGCGATGTCGACGTTGTACGCCTCGAAGACGAGATCCGACCCGGCCTGTCGATGCAGCGTCAACCGTCCGATCAAGGTGATCACCCTGCGCCGAACCGTGGAGACAGCGGCAGGCCAGTCTTGGCGGGCCGCCCTCACCGCGGCTTCGGCTCGCAGCCAGGCGCCGAGCAGGGCGATGTGCTCCCGTCTCAACTCCTCGGTGTAGGGCGAGAGCCGGGGTGCAACATCGACGATGTCGGCAAGCAGGCCATCGTGGCCTTCCACCTCGTCGATGTGGGCGTCCAGCGCTTCACGAAGATCGGCCAGACCGGCCTCGACCCGATCGAGCCATCCCTCTGCCGAGGCATGTCCGGCGACGACCCTCTCCAAATGGCTCATCGTGTTCCCGAGGAGACGACGTCGGGACATGGCCCTGGCCAGGAGCTCGGGCCTCGTCTCTAATTCGATCTGGCTCATGGGCGATTATGCGCCGACGAGACCTGGGCTTCGAAGGGCCGGAAGTCCCTAACCCTCCGTCCCTGAGACCGTGGCCGGTAGGGCGCGACCTCGGCGAGCATGGTGTCATAGGAGGTCACACATGATCATCGTTGTCGGTGTCGATTCGTCGGCGCACGCCGTCGAGGTCCTGCACCGGGCCCTCGACGAGGCCCAGCTGAGGCAAGCCGAGTTGCACGTCGTGCACGTCGTCAACCCTCCGATGGCCTACATGGAGGTCCCGATCGACGTCGGGACCGTGGTCGAGGCGGAGCGTCGTGCGGTGTGGCCGCAGTTGGAGCCGGCCCTGTCCGAGACCAGGGTCTCCGTGACCAGGGTCGATCTGGACGGGTATCCGCCCGATGTCCTCGTGGCTTATGCCACGGATGTGGGCGCAAACCTGCTGGTGGTTGGCACCAGGGGTCGTGGTGAGCTCGCCTCGCTGATCCTCGGCAGCACCAGCCACCGAGCCATCCAGTTGGCCGCCTGCGCCGTCCTGGTGG
>JBOGET010000021.1:0-2590 GCA_050741975.1 Acidimicrobiia bacterium | reverse complement strand
GATCTCGACCTATGTGTCGAGATCTCCGCGCCAAAATGGATGGATCACCCCCAACCCGATAACCTCGTTGGCATGATCGAGTTCAGGCAGCACATAGGCGGGGCCTGGGTGGGGGCTCGCGGTGGGGGAGTATGGGACCTGGTCAACCCGGCCACCGAGGAGGTCATCGAGCAGATCCCGTTTGGCGACGGTGAGGACGCCTATGCCGCCATCGACGCCGCTGCCGAGGCCTTTCCCGCCTGGTCGCATCTGACCCCGTACGAGAGGGGGGCGATCCTGGAGCAGGCCGCCCGCTTCATCGACGCCAACCTCGACGAGTTCGCCCGTATCACCACCGAGGAGTCGGGCAAGCCCCTGGCCCAGGCCAAGGGGGAGTGGGCCACGGCCCCAAACCAGTTCCGGTGGGCGTCTGGGGAGGCGCAGCGTCTCTATGGGCGGTGGATCCCGTCTCGTGTCGCCAGCCGGAGGATCGATGTCACCTATCAACCGCTGGGGGTCGTCGGTGTGATCACGGCGTGGAACTTCCCGGTGTACAACCAGACCCGGGCCATCTCGTCGGCCCTGGCCGCCGGCTGCACCGTCGTGGCCCGGCCCTCGGAGTACACGCCGCGGTCGGCGATGTTGGTGGCACACGCCCTGAGCGAGGCCGGTCTGCCTCCGGGGGTGCTCAACGTCATCAACGGGGACCCGGAGCCGATGGGTCAGGCCATGCTCGATGACAAGCGTCTCAGGAAGATCCAGTTCACCGGCTCCACCAGGGTGGGTCGGCTGCTCATGGACGGCGCCTCAAGCACCGTGACCCGTCTCTCCCTGGAGCTCGGCGGCAACGCCCCGGTGCTGGTCTTCCCCGATGCCGGGGACATCGCGGCCGTGGCCAAGAGCGCGATGAGGACCAAGGTGCGGAACAACGGCCAGGTGTGCATCGCCCCACAACGGTTCTACGTGCACGAGTCGGTGGTCGAGGAGTTCAGTGACAGCGCCGTCGCCACAGCCGAGCAGCAGGTGGTGGGCAATGGTCTCGACCCGGAGACCACGGTGGGCCCGCTCATCAACGCCAAGCAGCGGGACCGGGTGGTCGATCTGGTCTCGACGAGCGTGGATCAGGGGGCGAGGGTCCTCACCGGTGGTGACCGGCCGGACACCACCGGATATTTCTATCAGCCTACCGTCCTCACCGACGTCAAGCCGGGAGTCCCGGTGCACGAAGAGGAGATCTTCGGCCCGGTGATGCCGGTCATCCCCTTCGACGACATCGACGAGGCGATCGCCACCGCCAATGCCACCGATTACGGGCTGGCTGCCTACGTCTACACCCGTGACCTGGCCACCGCTTTCAAGGTAAGCGAGGAGCTCGAGTTCGGCATGATCGGCATCAACGACTGGCACCCGAGCACTCCCGAAGCCCCTTTCGGCGGTTTCAAGCAATCAGGTCTTGGACGCGAGTCCGGCATCGAAGGCCTCCACGAGTACGTCGAGCCCAAGACCCGCTACTTCGGCGGGATCGGTTGAGAGACCGGTAATGCCCCGCCTGGTCCGCCGCCAGGACCTGCCCCGACTGACTTCCACTCGTGACACGCGCGATCGTCTCGACCTGGTGACTGAGGAGACGTTCGAAACGACCGATCTGCAGGCCGACCGGATCACCTATCACCCGGGTGACACCGCGGCCCCGCATCGTCACCCCGGCACCAAGCACTTCTTCTTCGTGCTCGAGGGCCAGGGACTTCTGCACGCAGGCGACGCAGACGAGGAGCTACACGCCGGCGACGTCGTTCTCGTGTATGAGGACGAGGTCCACTGGTTCGAGAACCCGAACGACGAGGAGTTCTCCTTCATCGAACTGTGGGTGCCTGCGCCGAGCGAGACGATCTGGGTCTCTCAGGATCAGTGCACTTGGGCGCCTCAGGCCAGCCTCTCGGAGGCGGAAAGGGTCGAGAAGCCCGTTTAGCCCCCAGGGCCGGTTAACGTGGTTCTTGCCGCACCGACCGGGAGGCCAGCGTTCAGACGCTCCACGGTGATCACGGCACTTCTCATCCGGTCAGACCGCCTCTTCTGCCGATCTCGCGCCGACGCATCCAGCGCCGATTTCGAGGAGATCGAAAACTGACCACAGCCCCGATCTGCGGGGCGGAGAGAACATGATGCACACCTTTGCCCAGCTCGGCCTGCCCGAGCCCCTGATCACGACGCTGGGACGTCGTGAAATCACCAAACCGTTCCCCATCCAAGCTATGACCATCCCCGACGTCCTCGCCGGGCGTGACGTAGCCGGCCGTGCTCCCACGGGCTCGGGCAAGACCCTGGCCTTTGGTCTGCCGCTGCTGGCCCGTCTCGGGCGCGGCGGGAGCCGGAGACCCCGAGGCCTGATCCTCTCTCCGACCCGGGAGCTGGCCGATCAGATCCTGGCCGAGCTCCAGCCTCTGGCCAAGGCGGTTGGCCGCTCGATCGTGGCCGTGTACGGAGGCGTCTCCTACGGCCCTCAACGCTCTCGTCTCCAACAGGGGGTGGATTTGCTCGTGGCCTGCCCGGGTCGTCTCGAGGACCTCATCGCACAAGGGGTGGTCGACCTGCGCCAGGTCGACCTGGTCGT
>JBOGET010000020.1:0-21369 GCA_050741975.1 Acidimicrobiia bacterium | reverse complement strand
GGCCCGGCCGACCGGGCCGCCTGAAAGGAGGTATGACCATGCAATTCCTGACTGAGACCTGGCTGGTGTTCAGCCGGGCAATGCGTCTCTCGCTCCGGAACCCGGTATGGGTGATCCTGGGCTTGATCCAACCCATCCTCTACCTGACCCTCTTCGGGCCCTTGCTCGAGCCGGTGGCATCGGCCCCGGGCTTCCCTCCGGGCGATGCCTGGCAGGTTTTCGTCCCCGGTCTACTCGTCCAGCTCGGCATGTTCGGGGCCGCCTTCGTCGGCTTCGGGCTCATCGCCGAGTGGCGGGCCGGTGTCGTGGAGCGGAGGCGGGTGACCCCAGCGAGCCGGGGTGCCCTGCTCCTGGGTCGGGTCCTTCGAGACGTGGTCGTCCTCGTCGTCCAGGGTGCGATCCTGATCGGGTCAGCCGTGCTCTTCTTCGGACTGGACGTCCCGGCAGAGGGTCTGCTTACCGGTCTGGTGATCGTGGCCGTGCTCGGTGGCGCCTTCAGCGCCCTTTCCTACGGGGCGGCATTGAAGATGAAGAGCGAAGACGCTTTTGCCCCACTCATCAACGGGCTGATCGTGCCTGTCCTGCTCCTCTCGGGGATCCTGCTCCCGATGAGCCTGGCTCCGGGCTGGCTGCAGACCCTGGCCGACGTCAACCCGCTGACCCACGTGGTCGATGGGGTGCGGGCCGTGTTCCGGGGTGAGATGGGCTCGAGCGATGCCCTGCTCGGGGCGGCGATCACGCTGGTGCTGCTCGTGATCGGCGTTCTATATGGAAGGTGGGTCTTCCGCAAGGAATCGGCTTGATCGAGCCGGGCAAGGATGCCGATACCATCGGTTCATGGCGAGAAGCATCGGGATACTCACGGCCGGCGGCGACAGCCCAGGGCTGAACGCCGCCATCCGCGCCGTGGGCAAGGCCGCCCAACGCGCCTATGGCATGCATGTCATCGGCTTCAGGGACGGATTCTTGGGGTTGATGCAGAACCGCTTCGTCCGCTTCGATTCCGACTCGCTCTCCGGCATCCTGACCCGCGGCGGGACGGTCCTCGGAACCAGTCGGGCCAAGGTGGACAAGATGGAGATGGGAGACGGCAAGAGGATGGACATGCGCCCACTGATGCGTGACGTCTTCGACCAGCATGATCTGGAGGCCCTGGTCGTGCTCGGAGGCGACGGAACCGTGCGCAATGCCCTCAAGCTCGAGGACGTCGGGATCAAGGTGCTTGCCCTGCCCAAGACCATCGACAACGACGTCACCGGGACCGATGTCACTTTCGGGTTCGACACCGCGATGGGCATTGCCACCGAGGCCATCGATCGCCTGCATTCCACGGCCCACTCCCATCATCGGATCATCCTCGCCGAGGTCATGGGGCACGATGTGGGCTGGCTGGCCCTGGGGGCCGGTCTGGCCGGGGGCGCCGACGTCATCCTCATCCCCGAGATCCCCTACGACATCGAGACCGTGGCCTCCTCGATCCAGTCCCGCAAAGCCGCAGGGAGCGCCTTCTCCATCATCGCGGTGGCTGAAGGGGCCTACACGAAGGAGGATGCCCTGAGCCGGGCTTCGATCCTCGCCGATCTGGAGTCGGCCGAGGGCGAGGAGAAGGGGGAGCTGAAGGAGAAGCTGGCCGCCCTCGTCAAGTCGCCGCGAACCGAGAAGCTCGCCACCGCCCTGGAGGAGGCAACCGGTTTGGAGTCCAGGGTGACGATCCTCGGTCATGTGCAACGAGGTGGCACCCCATCTCCTGCCGACCGGCTGCTCGCCACGAGGTTGGGAACGGCGGCCGCTTCCTACATCGCCGAGGGGCTACACAGCGTGTTGGTGGCGGCGCGGGGCCAGTCCACCGAGCCCGTGCCGCTCAAGGAGATCGCCGGGATCACCAAGTTCGTGCCCCTCGATCATCCCTGGGTCGACTCCGCCCGCAGTCTCGGGATCGTCCTCGGAGACTGAGTCAGGGCCCGGCCTCGGCCCTCATCGTGGTATAAGTCCAGAGAGCCCCGACCACCTCGATCGCTGCGAAGATCAAGAGCTGCCAAGGTCGGCCGGTCGCCCAGAGCACGACAAACGCAGCCGTCGAGAACCCCCGGCCGAGGATCGACGCTGCAAAGAAGCTCCGGGTGTCGTTGCGCGCGGCATCGAAGTAGTAGAGGGCAAGGAGGAGGGAGACAACCCCGACGATCCTGATCCAAACCTCGTCGGTCTCGGGCAACCCAGCGAGGGTGAGCAGGGCGTTGGGCGCCAGCGACAGCATCACCCCAACGACGAAAAGGTAGACGCTGAACACGTACATGGTGCGTACCGCGCCCTTCACACGAACCTCCTTTCGTCTCCACAACCTAGCCTTGCGCCATGTCGTTGCTAGGTGCTGTCCTCGCCGGCGGGCGGAGCTCGCGGATGGGCATGGACAAGGCCTCGATCGAGATCTCCGGGGTGTCGCTCCTCACCCGAGTGGTCGCGGCGGTGGGTGAGGTCACCAACCGGGTGGTTGTCCTGGGTGGAGACAGAGAGGGCATCGAGTCCTGGCCCGACCTGGCCCCCATGCCCGGGCCGCTGGCCGGGGTGGCCACTGCTCTCAGCAGGATGACTGAGAGCCGGGCCCTGGTGGTGGCGGTGGACAATGCGTTCGTCCAGCCCGGGACCCTGCGCCGCCTCGCGTCCATCGAGTCGGACCTGCCCGTGGTCCCGGTCGACGAAGCCGGCGTGCGACAGGTCACCTGTGCCATCTACCCCAAGCAGATAGCCGGACCGGCCATGGACGAGGCGGAGGCGGGGGGCTCGGTCCAGACCCTCCTCGACCGTGTCTCCTTCCTCCCGGTCACCCCCGAGCAGTGGAGCGTCTGGGGAGAGGACGGCCGCAGTTGGTACTCGGTGGACACCCCAGAGGCGTTGGAGGCGGGGCTGCGCCGCTTCGGCTAGGCAATCAATGCAGCCTGGTCTCGAGGAACCGGCGCTCTGTCTCGTTGGGCGCCAGCTCGACAGCACGTTCCAGGGCGGTTCGGGACGCCTCCTCGTCGCCGAGCTTGCGCAGCATCTCGCCCCGGGCGAGATGAAAGGCGTGATACCCGTGGAGCTCGCCCTCGAGGTCACCCAGGGCGGCCAGCCCCGCTTCGGCCCCTGACGACTCGGATACCGCCACAGCCCGGTTGAGACGAACGACGGGCGCCGGATAGACCTCGACGAGACGGTCGTAGAGCTCGACGATCCGTCGCCGGTCGGTCGACTCGGCCGATTCGGCCAGAGCATGTTGGGCCGCGATCTCCGCCTGGAGGTAATACGGGCCCTCACCATCGATCCGGCGGGCCCGATCCAGCAACTCGAGCCCATCGGCGATGGCCGCGGTGTCCCAGAGGGTGCGATCCTGATCGGCAAGGAGGACCAGTGCCCCCTGGGAATCGACTCGGGCCGAACGCCGGCTGTGCTGGAACAGCATCAGCGCCTGGAGACCGAGCACCTCGGGGTCCTCAGGCATCAACCGGGTCATGACCCGGCCCAGCTCGATCGCCGACTCGGCCAGGTCGGCGCGGACCAACTCGTCGCCGCTCGAGGCGAAGTAGCCCTCGTTGAAGATCAGGTAGATGACGGAGAGGACGGCGGCGAGCCGTCCGGCGAGCTCCTCCCCGTCCGGGACCCGAAATGGGATCCCGGCGTCTCGAACCTTGGCCTTGGCCCGGACCAGTCTCTGCGCCATCGTCGTCTCACTCACCAGGAAGGCATGGGCGATCTCGGGGGTGGCCAGGCCACCGACGGTGCGCAGGGTGAGGGCCACCTGTTTGTCCACCGACAGCGAGGGATGACAGCAGGCAAAGAGAAGCTGCAATCTGTCGTCCTCCACCGAGGCGCTGCTCACGACTTCGCCCCGTCCCTCACGCTCGACCCTCTCGAGTCCGGCCAGGATGGCGCTCTTCCGGATCAGGGTGGCCTGGCGACGAATCCGGTCGATGGCCCGGCGACGGGCGACCGACGTGATCCAGGCTGGGGGATTGTCGGGAACCCCCGTACCCGGCCATGTGCGCAGAGCCTCGACAAGAGCGTCCTGCACCGCCTCCTCTGCCAGGTCGATGTCGCGACATCGGGTGGCCACACTTGCCAGGACCAGGGCGTATGACTCCCGGAACACGGCTTCGATGGCGGTCTTGTGATCGATCGATCTCATCCGGCCCAAGTCTCGTCCACACCATCGCACCCGATGTCGAACGGAGTGGGTCGAGTTCGACCCCAACGGATGTGCAACGACGAAGCTGAGGTTCTGCGGCTCGAATATGAAACAAACTGTCTCAGGTTCGTACCGACGGTCGTGCTCTCGCGAACTCGAGACGGTTTGTCCCATATATGGCTCGTAGAACCTCAGCTTCGTCGTAGGCCCCTAACCTCGCCTCCCGTGTTCAACTTGGCCCAGCCCAGCATCGATACGACGGCGCTCATCGCCCCCGGCGCCCAGGTCCATGGGGAGGTCAGCATCGGGGCCCGGGTGTTCGTCCTCTTCGGAGTCGTGATCAGGGCCGAGCTCGATCGGATCGAGATCGGGGCGGGGACCAACATCCAGGACAACGCCGTCGTCCATTGCGACGAGGGCGTCCCGTGTCTGATCGGGGAAAGGGTGACGGTCGGCCATTCCGCCGTCGTCCACGGGGCGCACGTGGGCGACCGGTGCCTGGTCGGGATCGGAGCCAAGCTGCTCAACAGGTCCAGACTCGGCGAGGGCGCCTGGCTCGCCTCCGGCTCGGTGCTGACCGAAGGGACAGAGATACCGGCCTGGACCCTGGCCATCGGTGTCCCGGCCAAACCGGTCCGAGACCTGGCCCAAGCCGAGATCACCAGGGCCGACGAGGGAGTCGATCACTATCTCGACCTCATGGAGCGTTATCGACCCGTCTTCGACGACGGTCCGACATGACCTACGATGGCGATGTGACCGAGGATGGAGCAGTCCTGCTCACCAAGGGGCCCCGCGAGGCGTGCGGGGTCTTTGCCGCTTATACCCCCCGGCAGCGTGTCTCCAGCCTCATCTACTTCGGTCTCTATGGCCTTCAGCACCGGGGCCAGGAATCGGCCGGGATCGCCACCTCGGACGGGGAGACGGTCACGGTGTTCAAGGACCTCGGCCTCGTCTCACAGGTCTTCGACGAGCCCGCCTTGGCCGGTCTGGATGGTCATCTCGGGATAGGGCACACCCGGTACTCGACCACCGGATCCAACAACTGGGCCAATGCCCAGCCGGCGCATCGCCAGGTGGGGGCCACCAGCATCGCCCTGGGCCACAACGGGAACTTGACCAACACCGGCGAGTTGGCCGAGCGTCTCGGGATCCGGGGGGCCACCACCGACTCCGACCTGATGGCCGAGGGGATCGCCCGGGCGATCGACGACGAGAGATCCGACGCACGAGGCCTGGAGATGGCGGTCATGAAGGTCGCCCCGACCTGGGAAGGGGCCTTCTCCCTGGTCATCATGGACCAGGGCCGGGTGATGGGTCTTCGCGATCCCAACGGCTTTCGCCCCCTGTGCCTCGGATCGCTCCCCGATGGCGGATGGGCCCTCGCTTCGGAGACGGCCTCCCTCGACCTGGTTGGTGCCAGGTTCGTGCGTGAGGTCGCCGCCGGGGAGTTGGTCGTCATCGATGCCGGAGGGGTGCACAGCTATCACCCGTTTCAGACGACGGACCCCCGGCTCTGTCTGTTCGAGTTCGTCTACTTCGCCCGGCCCGACAGCCAGATGTACGGGCAGGGCATCCACGCAGCGCGCCGTCAGATGGGAGAGACCCTTGCTGCCGAGCACCCGGCCGAGGCCGACGTCGTGGTCCCAGTGCCCGAGTCCGGGCTTCCGGCGGCGCAGGGGTTCGCCGCCGCCAGTGGCATCCCCTATGCCGACGGGCTGGTCAAGAACCGCTATATCGGCCGCACCTTCATCGAGCCCAGCCAGAGCCTGCGGGACCGTGGGATCCGGCTCAAGCTGAACCCGATCCCGGACAACCTGCGAGGAAAGCGCGTGGTCCTGGTCGACGACTCCATCGTCCGCGGCTCCACGACCCAGAAGCTGGTGCAGATGATGCGGGATGCGGGTGCCACCGAGGTTCATCTCCGTGTCTCCTCGCCTCCCTACCGCTGGCCCTGCTTCTACGGCATGGACACCTCGGATCGAACCACTCTCATCGCCGCCCGCCTCGAGGTCGACGAGATCCGGGAGCACATCGGCGCCGACTCACTGGGCTACCTGTCGCTCCAGGGGCTGCTCGACGCCACCGGGGTCGCCGACGCCGGCTTCTGCACCGCCTGTCTGTCCGGGGTCTACCCCACCGACGTCGCCGAGGCGACCGACAAGTTCCAACTCGAGCGCTCCTGAGGTGACTTCCTACGAAGCGGCGGGAGTCGACCTGGAAGGCGCCGCGCGTCACATCGCCGGCATCGCCGGACCGGTCACCGCCACCTGGACCGAGACCGTGGTTGGCGGGTTCGGCGGGTTCGCCGCCGGGGTGACCATCCCGCCCGGCTACCGCCAGCCGGTGCTGATGATGTCGACCGACGGGGTGGGCACCAAACTCGAGCTGGCACGCAGGGCGGGCCGGTGGGCGGGGGTGGGCTACGACCTGGTGGCGATGTGCGTAGACGATCTGGCCGCCACCGGGGCGACACCGCTCGGGTTCGTCGACTACCTGGCGGTCGGAGCCCTGGACCCGAAGCGGGACAGGGTCATAGTCGAATCGGTGGCTGCTGCCTGTCTCCAGGCAGGCTGCCCGTTGCTGGGCGGGGAGACCGCCGAGCACCCCGGAGTCATGGCCGCCGATGCCGTCGACCTGGCCGGAGCGGTGATGGGGGTGGTCGAGCGGGGCGAGGAACTGGGCCCGCACCTGGTGGAGGAGGGGGACGTCATCATCGGTCTCATCTCGCCCAATCTGCGCTCCAACGGCTTCTCCCTGGTGCGCTCGGTGTTCGGTGACGACATCGATGGACATCTCGACGAGTTACTCGAGCCGTCCGTCATCTATGCCCCCGATGTGCTGGAGACGATCGAGATCGGGGGGGTGCACGCCGCAGCCCACATCACCGGGGGGGGTCTGGAGGGGAACCTGAAGCGTGTCCTCCCTTCGGGGCTCGCCGCCAGCATCGACACCGGTGCCTGGCAGACCCCGCCGGTCTTCGAGGTGGTCGCATCCCGTGGTGTCGGGCAGAGCGAGATGTTCTCCACCTTCAACATGGGGATCGGCTTCTGTCTCGTGGTCGACCCGGAGGTGGTGGACCGCCTCGTGGAGGCCACCACCCGGCACTCGGGGCGTGTCATCGGTGAGATCGTCCGTGGCGACAGGGTCCGCCTGGGATGAGGTTCGCCGAGCCAGGAGCCCTGGATCATCAGGAGCTGTACATGGGAGCCGACCCGCCCGAGATGCCGCCTCCAGATGGGTGCCGACTCGTCTTGCCCGCGGCGGACGGGCCAATGCCACCGCCTCACTTCGCCCAGAGCGAGGTGAGGACCCATCCCGAGGATTGGGGCGCTCTCGAGGGCAAGCCACCGGAGTGGCCCAGGCGCGAGGCTGGTTCCGGCTCCACGACGCAGAGCCGCTCGGCACCTGCCCCGGGCTGGCTGCGCTGCAAGTTCAGCACCCGTTTCGTCACCGGCGGCTTCCTCGAGGAGGACGGTGAGATCTGGGACGAGTCGGGGTCGCTGGTCGCCATGTCCCGTCAGCTAGCCCTCATCCCCCGCTGACATCTCCGCCAGCTCCCGCAACAGGGCGTCCTTTCGTGTGTCGTCGAGGAAGGAGGCGGTGATCGAGTTGCGGGCGAGAGCGACCATGGTGGCGTCGTCGAAGCCGAGCTCGGTCTGCACTCCTCGGTAGTTGTCACCCACATAGCCGCCGAAATAGGCCGGGTCGTCGGAATTGATCGATACCAGGAGCCCGGCCCCGATCATGGCAGGGAGAGGATGCGCCGACAGCGTCTCGACGACCTTGAGGGCGACGTTCGACAGAGGACAGATGGTGAGCGGGATGCTCTCCCGACTCAGCCGGACCACCAAATCCGGATCCTCGAGACTCCGAACGCCGTGGTCGATCCGCTCCGCCCCGAGCACGTCGAGTGCGGCCTTGACATACTCCGGTGGCCCCTCCTCGCCGGCGTGAGCCACGGCTCGCAGACCCAGCTCCCGGGCCTGAGCATAGGCCTTCTCGAACAGCTCCGGCGGCCGGCCTCGCTCCGAGGAGTCGATGCCGACCCCGATCACTCCTTCGAGGAACGGCTCCGCCTCCTCGAGCGTGGCCAGCGCCTCCTCTCCGGACAGGTGACGCAGGAAGCAGAGAATGAGATCGGCGCTGATCCCCAGCCGACGCCGGCTGTCGGAGATGGCATCGCGGAATCCCCTCATGAACACCTCGAACCCGACCCCGCGGCCGGTGTGAGTCTGAGGGTCGAAGAAGATCTCGGCATGCCGGACCCCGTCGGCTGCGGCCCGGTCCAGATAGGCGCTCATCAGGTCGTAGAAGTCGTCCGGGGTACGCAGGACCTTGGCCCCCTGGTAGTAGATGTCGAGGAAGGACTGGAGATCGCTGAAGCGATAGGCGGCGTGGACCTCGTCGACATCCTCGAAGGGGAGGAGTTGCCCGTTGCGGGTGGCGAGACGGAACATCAGCTCCGGCTCCAGGGTGCCCTCGATGTGGACGTGGAGCTCGGTCTTGGGGAGACGTTTGATCAGATCGCTCACGTTGCTGGTCTCATGCGAGGGCGATGTCCTGGGGGCGGACTGGTACCCGATTCAGCTCCTTGCCGGAGGCGGCCCGGATGGCGGCGGCGACGGCAGCCGTGGAGGAGATGGTTGGCGGCTCACCGACCCCTTTGGCCCCATAGGGGCCCCAAGAGCCCTCCTGCTCGATGAGCAGCGCCTCCACGTCCGGCGCATCGAGGATGGTGGGGAGCAGATAGTCGGTGAATGTCGGGTTCAGCATCACCCCATCCTTCATCACGAGCTCTTCCATGATGGCCAGCCCCACCCCCTGGAGGATGCCACCTTCGATCTGACCGCGGACCGAGTCCGGGTTCAGGGCGAGACCAACATCCTGTGCGGTGTCGACCCGGACCACCTTCACCAGACCCAGCTCGACGTCCACATCGACCACTGCCCGGTGGCCGGCGACGGCGAAGTCGGCATGGATCACACCCTGGCCATTCTCATCCGGCCCGGTGGTGGGGGGATGACGGAAGGTGACGGTCTCGGCCCAATCCTCGTCGGCGAGACTCGGCCAGGGCGCCACCAGGGTCTCGCCACGCCACACCCCGTCGTCGTCGAGAAGGTCACCGTCGTGACGGGACAGGATTCGCTCCCGGAGACGGGTGGCCGCTTCCAGCGTGGCCCCACCGGAGAGCTGGGTCTGCCGCGAGGCCGAGGTGGAGCCGGCGGAGCCGATCTTCGACGTGTCGACATGGGTCACCTCGACATTGGCGATCCCCAGCGCGCTTCGGGCGATCTGGGCGAGCACGGTGACCAGGCCCTGGCCCACCTCGATCGCCGCCGTCTCCACGACCACTCCCCGCGCAGTGAGCCGGACCCGAGCCTGGGCGTAGTCGTCGGAGCCCTCGGAGAACCCGAGGTTCTTGATCCCGAGCGCATAGCCCACACCTCGCCTCACGTGCTGTGGCTCCGTGGTGAGGCCGGTGCCCCCGGGCAGGTGGGTGTGGTGCACGGCGGGCGGCTCGGGCAGGGGCATCGCCTGCAAGCTCCTTATCACTCCGACGGTGGGCAACGGGGTGTCGATCACCTGACCCGTCGTGGGCATCGGGTCACCGGTGCCGAGAGCGTTGAGCTCACGCAGGGCGAGCGGGTCCATGCCGAGAGCACTGGCGAGTCGGTCCATCTGCGTCTCGTAGGCGAAGCACACCTGCACTGCGCCGAAGCCTCTCATCGCCCCGCACGGTGGGTTGTTGGTCCGGGTGCCGACCCCGTCCACGGCCACCGAGTCGCAGCGATAGGGGCCGACGGCGAAGTAGCAGGCGTTGGCGAGGACCGCCGATGTGGTGGAGGCATAGGCCCCGCCATCGATCATCACCCGGGCCTCGACCCTCACCAGCCGACCGTCCTCGTCGGCCTCGTGCCGGTAGCTGAGCCGGGCCGGGTGCCGGTGGACGTGACCGGTGAAGGACTCCGAGCGGTCGTACACCATCTTGACCGGCCGGCCCGTGTGCAGGGCCAGCATGCAGAGATGGATGTGAAGGTTGACGTCCTCCCGGGACCCGAAGGCCCCACCGATCCCGGCGGGATGGGCCCGCACCTGGTCCGGGCGCAGGCCCAGGCTGGCCACCACCTGCTCCTGATCGATATGGACGAACTGGCTGGTGGCGTAGAGATCGACGCCTCCGTGCCCATCGGGGATGGCGAGACCCGCCTCCGTCCCCAGTGGGGCCTGATCTTGCATCCCGGCCTCGTACTCACCCTCGACCACGACCGTGCCCCTCGCCGTCTGGTCGCCCCGTCGTATCCGCAGCCGACGGAACACCTCCTCCCTGGCATCGGCCTCCGCGGGGTCGGTGAGCGGCTCCAGGAGCTCGTAGACCACCTCGACCAGCCCGGCGGCACGGCGAGCAGTCTCCCGGTCCTCGGCGGCGACCACCGCCACCGGCTCACCCCAGAACCGAACCTCGTCACCGGCAAGCACCGGCTGGTCGGGATGCTCGAGGCCGAAGGTGGCCCGTCCCGGGACGTCATCCGAGGTGAGACAAGCGTGGACCCCGCCCACGGCCAGGGCGGGGGCGACATCGACGGACACGATGCGGGCCCGGGCGTGGGGGCTGCGCACGGTGCTCGCCCAGAGCATGCCATCGGCTCTCAGGTCCTGGGCATATTCGAACTCACCGCGCAGCTTGGGAATCCCGTCGGGTCGGAGCACGGACTGCCCGATGGCCCCTTCCGGGACCCTGACTCGACGGACCGTCTCCGTGGTCACTGCTCCACCAGGATGGAGAGGCTCTCCAGGGCGCGAATGATCGCGCCGTAGCCGGTGCAGCGGCAGATGTTGCCGGCCAGCGCCTCCTTGATCTCTGTGGTGCTCGGGTGCGGCTCGTGGGCGAAGAGGTCGACCGCTGCCATCACGATGCCCGGGGTGCAGAAGCCACATTGGACCGCCCCGGCCCGGTGCATCGCCTCCTGCACCGGGTGAAGATCGCCATCGGGCGCGATCCCTTCGACGGTGGTGACCGAGGAGCCGGCCACGTCCACCGCCATGACCAGACAGGCGCACACCAGCTCCCCGTCCAGGATCACCGAACAGGACCCACATTCCCCCTGCTCACAGGCATTCTTGGAGCCGGGCAGCCCCAGGTCGTCACGGAGCAGGTCGAGAAGGCTCCCCGGACCCGTCACCCGGGCCGTGGTCCGCTCCCCGTTCACCGTGAAGTCGACGATCACCGGAGACACCTCTCCAGGAGGCGGCGGGCGAGAACGCCCGCCCCGTGACGGCGGTACTCCTCGGTCGACCTGTGATCGGTGATCGGATTGACCTCCTCGGAGACCAGACGTTGGAACTCGGCCAGATCCGCCTCGAAGGGAGTGGCGACGGAGGAGATCATCGCCTCCGCACGCGGGGCCCGGATAGGAATCGGCGCCACCGAGCCGAGGCCGACGGTGGTACGCCCGTCTTCGTCCCTGGTCACGACGGCGCACACGGTGGCGATCACCATGGCGTTGCGGATCCCGATCTTGCCGAAGGCCTGCCGCTCGGGGAGATGCTCGGGGAGATGAACGGCAGTGATCAGCTCGTCCTCGTTGCGGGCGGTCTTCTTGACCCCGACGAAGTAGTCGCTCCAGGGGATGGTCCTCGTCGATGTGGCCGAGACCAGTTCGATCGTGGCATCGACGGCGGCGAGGAAGGGGTGGCCGTCACCGGCAGGGCTGGCGGTGCCCAGATTCCCGCCAATGGTCCCGGAGTTGCGGATCTGAGGGGAACCGACGGTGCGGGCAGCCTCGGCCAGGGCCTTGGGGCCTTGTCGCTCGATGCGTCGCCAGGTGACCCCGGCCCCGATCCGGGTCCCCTCCCACTCCTTCAACTCGGCCACCCGGCGCAGCCCCACCACCCGCTCGGGCCGGACATGCCCGAAATTGACCTCCACCATGAGGTCGGTGCCACCGGCCAGCGGGGTCACTCCCTTGGTCAGCCCGGCCAACGCCTCATCGATCGAGGTCGGATGCACGATCTCCACTGGCCGGAGAAGTTAGTGGAGGAACCCTTCTGTGCGGACCTACCGCGCCAGATGTCGACCGCGCCAGAAGCCGTGCCAACCCTCACAGAAGCGTCGTCGCCAGCCGGTTGTGCTCCATCACCAGAGCCTCGGTGTCGACACCCACCAGGCGGCGGTCCTCGACCACGCGGCGGCCGCCGACCCAGGAGTGGTCGACCGTGACAGGGGCGCACATCACGACTGCGGCGATTGGATCGTGCCAGGCGCCGGCGAACTCGATCCGGTTCAGGTCGTAGGCGATGAGATCGGCCGCCATGCCTGGCGCCAGTCTCCCGATGTCGTCCCGCCCCAGCACGCCTGCCCCATCCACCGTCGCCAGATGCAAGGCCTGACGTGCCGTCATCTGGGCCCCAGACCCGATGCCCGGGGCCACTGCCAGCCGGTTCATGAGAAGTGCCTGCCTGGCTTCGCCCATCATGTGCGACGAGTCGTTGGAGGCCGATCCATCGACGCCGAGCCCGACCGGGACCCCGGCCGCCAGGTAGCGGGTGACCGGGGCCAGTCCGGAGGCGAGACGCATGTTCGAGGTGGGACAGTGCGCCACCCCGGTCCCTTCGGCCCCCATTCGTGACACCTCGTCGTCGGCCACGTGCACCGCATGGGCATACCAGACGTCGGGACCGGCCCATCCCAGATCCTCCATGTACTCCACAGGGCGCCGACCGAACCGCTCTAGGCAGAAGTCCTCCTCGTCGGCGGTCTCGGCGAGATGGGTGTGCATGGCCACTCCCAGCTCCCGGGCAAGATCCGCGCTGGCCGTCATCAGCTCCCCGGTCACAGTGAACGGCGAGCAGGGGGCGAGGACGACCCGGGTCATGGCGCCCGGATCCGGGTCGTGGAATTCGTCGACCACCCGAGACGAGTCATCGAGGATTCGCTGTTCCGCCTCCACCACCGAGTCAGGGGGCAACCCACCCTCCGACTCCCCGAGACTCATCGAGCCCCGGGAGACATGGAAACGAAGACCGACCGGCGCCGCCCCTTCGACCTGGTCGTCGACCCGGGACCCGTTGGGCCACAGATAGTGATGATCGAAGGCGGTGGTGCACCCGCTCAGGGCCAGCTCGGCCAGACCGAGACGGGTGGAGATCCGGACATGGTCGGGTGTCATCCCCGCCCAAACCGGGTACAGGGCACGCAGCCAGTCGAAGAGACCCGAGCTCTGGGCCGAGGGCACCACCCGGGTGAGGGTCTGGTAGAGATGGTGATGGGTGTTGACCAGGCCGGGGAGCACCACGTGCCCGCGCAGGTCCACGATCTCATCCACCTCGTCGGGCAGCGCAGACGTGGGCCCCACCTGCTCGATCCAGCCGTCACGAGCCAGCAACGCCCCGTCCCCGATCTCCTGACCGTCCATAGTGGCGAGCATCTCGGCGTGACGGACCAGGAGAGTTCCCATCGGCATCAAGTTACCGGTCTACTTAGAGTCGCTCACACCATGACCCTGCGTGAAGACTCGATGACCCGATGGGGTGAGCGCCTTGGCGCCTTGGCCGGCAGGCTGGCGTCCGATTTCCCCGGCGAGGGCCCCGAGCGCCAGCCGGTGCACACCGTCTACGGGGGGGCTCATCTCTTCTCGGCCGGCACCGCGGGCCGGCTCGGCGAGCTCGCCCTCGCTGCTCTGGAGCGGTGGGCAGGCACACCCGAGGAACTGGCATCGATCCTCGACCTTCCCGACGACCTGGCGAAACGGGTTCACCGGCTCGTGGTCGAGAAGCTGAGAAGGGAGCCGGTGGAGGACTTTCGCATCGACTTCGAGGATGGTTACGGCCATCGCCCCGACGACGAAGAGGATGGGCACGCCGGGTCGGCCGCGACGGAGCTGGCCGCTGGGATGGCGGCCGCGACGCTGCCTCCATTCACCGGGATCCGGATCAAGTCACTCTCCGGTGAGCTCCACCGGCGCGCCTTGCGAACCCTGGATCTGTTCGTCACCACCGCCGTCGAGAAGGGAGGGAGGCTTCCCGATGGGTTTACGCTGACCCTGCCCAAAATCCAGGACGCCGAGCAGGTTGTGGTCCTGGGCGAGGCACTCACCGAGCTGGAGCAGGGACTCGGGATCGACCCGATCCCGGTGGAGCTGATGGTGGAGACCCCGCAGACCATCATCGATCGGGACGGGACGGCCGGGGTGCGCAAGTTCGTAGACGCCGGACGAGGTCGGGTGCGTGGCGCCCACTTCGGCACCTACGACTACACGGCGTCGCTGACCATCACTGCCGCTTATCAGATGATGACCCATCCGGCGTGCGACTTCGCCCGTCACGCACTTCAGGTGAGTCTGGCCGGGTCCGGAGTGTGGATCTCGGACGGGGCGACCAATGTCATGCCGGTTCCTCCTCATCGTGGGGAGCACCCGACTCCGGATCAGGTGGAGGAGAACCGACAGGCCGTCCATGAAGCGATGCGTCTCCACTACGACCACATCAGGCACTCGCTGACCCATGCCTATTACCAGGGATGGGACCTGCATCCCGCCCAGTTCCCCACCCGTTACGCCGCGGTGTACGCCTTCTTCCTCGAAGGGCTGGACCAGGCCGGTGAGCGTCTGTCCAATTTCGTCGAATCGGCGGCCAAGGCCACGATGATCGGTGAGGTGTTCGACGACGCCGCCACCGGCCAGGGGCTCCTCAATTACTTCCTCCGGGCGATCAACTGCGGGGCTATCGACGAGGAGGAGGCCACCGCCCGCAGCGGTCTCACCCTCGACGAGATCCAGACTCGCTCCTTCCTCGCCATCCTGGAGGGTCGGACCACGGGGGGCTGAGGGGTCTGGCCGTCGTTTGGCGCAAAGCCAGAAGGGTTCAGCGGGTGACGGTGAAACCGATGTCGCCGTAGGGCTCGGAGACCGGCTGGAAGACCGTGCCGTGGTACTCCATGCCGAACCGGGAGACGTCGAAGGGGAGGTGGTGCTGGTTGGGGAGATGGAAATCGATCTCTTCGATCTCGGGGACCGCCTCGAGCAGCGCCACCGCCATCAGCCAGCCCTGATGCTGGACCGAGGCCGACCAATCGGCGAAGAAGCAGTCGACCATGGTCTCGCGGGCGATCTCCCACGTGCGCGTGGTGTCCCCGGGCACTATTGAGTAGAGCCAGCTGGCGGTGACCGAGGTGGCCAGGATCCGGTCCTCGGTCTCGGGGAGAATGGTGAACCGGTCCTTGGGAAAGCCCGAGAAGGCCGAGCCGGTGGTCTTGAGCACGACCAGACCCTCGACCCCCGCCCAGGTGGTGACGTCACCCCCTGCTGAGGATGCGCCCTTCGCCACCTTTGCGGTGCGCCGCTCCGAGCCCCCTCCGATGAACCCGGTGGCCCCGACCCGATTCCAGAGACGCTCCGAGATCGTGACGGTGGCCCCGGTGACGTCGTCCCGGGCCAGGAAGTGGTCGCAGAGGACGGCGGCGAAACCCTCCAGGTCTTTGGTCAGGTGGTCCTGGGCCAGGCAATACACGGTGTTGCGCATGGCGTCGGTGGGAAGCACCGACCGGTTGTCGCCCTGGGTGTGGGCCGACTCGACGTCGCCCTCCAACAGCACCTGGACGTTGAGGTCGGAGATCTCGTCTCCGGAGTCGGAGCGATGGATCTTGGACACACGGACATCGGTCTTGCCCCATCGATTCCTGTCCAGTCGTGCCATGTCAACTCCCCCGATAGGTGGCGTAGCCGTACGGGCTGAGGAGAAGCGGGATGTGATAGTGATCCTCCGTCTCGTCGAGGTCGACTATCAAATGCACCTCGGGGAAGAACGGGTTGCCCGCGTCGCCGGTGGCGAAGACGAGGCGATAGATGCCCGAGCCCAGCGCGACTCCCAGGGCCGGGATCCGCCCGCCGTCATCGGTCACCCCCTCGCCGACATGTTGCCAGCCGTCGTCGAAGGATCGCTCCAGGGTCACGTTCATTCCCACCACGGGCCTGCCTTCTCCGGTATCGAGCACGTGGGTGCTGAGCGAGATCACCGGTCGTCTCTCATGCACAGCATGCGTCGCAGTCTGGTCTCTGTGATCGCCTTCTGCTCGGCGGCGGCGTTGCGGATCTCCTCCTCACGAGTGTTGCCCAGGCGGCTGCGGGCGATGTCGAGCACCTCGGCCGCCGTCTTGCCCGTGGCGTAGACGATGTAGGTGAACCCCGTCGCCTGCTCGTATCTCCGATTGACCTCGGCCAGCTCCGCCAGCACCGACTCCTCCGCCCCGGTGGTCCCGGCCTGCTCCCGGTTGGCCACGTTGTCACCCTCCTCCCCGATCCGGGGGTGGCCGGCGAACGCCTCCAGCCAGTCCTCTCCCCCCAGCTCGCCAAAGACCTCCTTCGCAGTGGAGATGACGGACTCCACGTCGGGGAAAGGCCGGGAAGCGGTCATCGCCTCCACCCATCTGGTGGCGGAGCAGGCTGCGTGGAAGAAGACCCTGGCTTCGTCGTCGAACAGCGAGTTGAGGTATTTGATCCGGAGCCGGGCCACCGCCTCCGGGTCGGGTGTGCCCCACACCCGGAGCCGGGCCACTCCGCCGTCCGGATGGATGTCGAGCCGGAGGAACCCGGCGGTGACCGGATGGTCAATGGACACGATGTTGACCGAATCGGGCTTCACCTCGGCCATGGCCACCAGCTCACGCCAGCTATCCCCGTCGTCGGAGACCTGGATCGACACCCAACCCGGTGCGTTCCCCTTGAAGTGTCGGGTGTCGACTTCGATCGAGTCCAGCAGCCCGGGCAACCCGAGACGGAATACTGCCCAGTCGTGGCCCGGGCCCCGCCGTCTTCTCGTCTCCCACCCGTCCCACATCCCGGCCGGCTCCGTCGGCCGGAGCATGTTGGAGGGAGGCGAGTAATGGACATCGGATGCTTCGAGGGCCTCGCCTCCGACGAGGGACGAGGCCAGATCGGTCGTGCGGTCGCCGGGGCATACCTCATCCTTGGCAGGTATCGGGTCGCCTTCCACCCGAAGCCTGGCCACCCCGCCATCGGGGAAGATGTTGAAACGGAGATAGGTGATCCGCTGGGGATCATCGACATCGAAGCTCGCCGTCGAGTCTCCGGTGAGCTCGGTCCGGGGGAGGATCTCGACCCAGCCGGCCGCATCGAGAAGCTCGTCTGAGCCCACGCCACAGCCCTCCAGGGAGAACGACTCCGGATAGTTGCCGGTGAAATAGGAGGTGTCCACTATGACTGATCGCACCCTTCCCGGCACGCCGAGGGCGATCACACACCAGTCGTGGCCCGGCTCCCGGCGACGACGTGTCTCCCAGCCGTCCATCCACTTCCCGCGGTCGGTGTAGACCCCCTCCCTCCACACCGGATCGGCGGGTTGGAGCAGGTTCCCCGCCTCGGCGAAGAACTCGTCGTCGCAGACGACGATCCGCCCACCCACGACGCTAGAGATCAGATCGGCCATCTCGTCTCAACATCTTGCCACCTCCGGTGCTGATGACTCCCTCCTCGAAGATGGTCCGTCCCCCGAGGATCGTCTGTGTCACGGTGCCACGCAGCATCATCCCCTCGTATGGAGTGATCGGATGGCGGTGCTCCAAGCCGCTTCCCCTGATCCGGATGGCACCATCCGGGTCCCAGATCACGAGATCGGCGTCCATGCCGGCCGCGATCGACCCCTTGCGATGGTCGAGACCGGCGAGCCGGGCCGGCTCTCCCGCCAGCCAGGGGGCGAGTAGCGGAAGATGGACCTTCCGCCGCTCGGCCCCGGTCCAGGCGGCCGACAGTCTGAGTTGAAGGGACCCGATCCCACCCCACGCCCTCCCGAAGTCCCCGTCGTCGAGCCGCTTGAGGTCGGCGGGCGCAGGGGAATGGTCGGAGACGACCATGGAGATGGTGCCGGCGATCAAACCCTCCCACAACGCCTCGCGATGTGCGGCGGACCGGATCGGCGGGGCGCATTTGAAAGGTGTGGCGCCGGACGTGATCTCCTCGGCGCAGAAGGTCAGGTAGTGGGGGCAGGTCTCTCCGCTCATCGATTCCGGCCCCGATCCGAGCGCCTCCACCGCCTCCTCCGATGAGATGTGGAGGACGTGCACCCTGGCTCCCGAGGCTCGGGCCAGCCCGGCGACGACATCGATCGCCGCCGCCTCCCCTTGCGCCGGGCGAGTGGCCAGGTATGAGCCGTACTCGGTGGGGTCGCCGCTGAGGCTGTGGATCTGAGCCGGATCCTCGGCGTGGATCAAGGCGGGGATCCGAAGTAGCCCCAGTCTCGGCAGCGCCGCCGCAAGCTGGTCGACCGTCATCGGTGGGAACTCGGCGACACCCGAATCGACCAGGAACGACTTGAAGCCACAGACCCCTTCCTTCACCAGGGGCCCGATCTCGCCCTCTGAGCCCGGGATCAGACCGCCCCAGAAGGCCACGTCGACAGTGAGCTTTCCCTTCGCCGCCTCACGCTTTCGGGCCAGGGCGTCTGTGCTCACTGTGGGCGGGACCGAGTTGAGAGGCATGTCGACGATGGTGGTGGTCCCTCCGGCGGCAGCCGCCCTGGTGGCGGTGACGAAGCCCTCCCACCCCGCCCGCCCGGGTTCGTTGACATGGACGTGGGAATCGACCAGACCGGGCATGATCACCAGGTCGCCGAAGTCGAGATCGGCCGGTCCGTCATCGATGGCGACGATGAGGCCCTGCTCCATCCGAATCGACGCCGGGCGCACCTCCTCGCCGATCACGACCCGGGTGCTGCGCACGACTGCCATCGCCCAAGGAAGTTACCGGTGGCCGGCCGTCGAGTCCCGATGGAGACTGCCTGATGCGGTTTGGCCCGTGGCCACGCCCGATGAGAGCCGGTAGCATCAGTCGATGTCCGTCTCGACGCCGTCTCTCGACAGACGCGGCCTCTACGCGGCCCCCTGAACAGGTTCCACCCTGGCCAGACGACACCCGACCGAAGGAAAACCCAGCCCATGACCGATTTCCTGACCCGCCACAGTGACGTTCTCGCTCCGGTGCTGGCCTTCGACACCGAGATCCGTGCCGCCAGGGCCGAGGGCCTTTGGATCACGGATGTTGACGGGAATCGCTGGGCCGACTTCGCCTGCGGGACGGCGGTCACCAACCTCGGTCACAACCACCCGGCGGTCCTGGAGGCGGCTCATCGCCAGCTGGACAACCTGGTCCACTCAGGATGCATCGTCCGCTACGACTCCATCGTCGAGGCCGCCGAGCGTCTCCGGAGGATCACACCGGCCGGTATCGAGAAGTTCAGCTTCGCCAACTCAGGAGCGGAGGCGGTGGAGGCGGCGGTGAAGCTGGCGAAGCACACGACCGGTCGCCAGGGCGTCGTCGCCTTCCGGGGTGGGTTCCACGGTCGCACCATGGGCTCCTTGAGCTACACGACGTCCAATGCACGGTATCGAGACGGTTATCACCCGGTGCTGGGCTCGGTGTTCGTCGCCCCATACCCCCATCCCTATCGCTGGGGCATGACCGAGGACGAGGCCACCGACCGATCCCTCAACGAGTTGAAACTGATGTTCAAGCACGTGGTGACACCCGGCAACATCGCCTGCTTCCTGGTGGAGCCGGTGCAAGGTGAGGGGGGCTACTACCCCGCCCCGGCCCGATTCCTCGACACGCTGCGTCGGATGGCGGACGAGCATGGGATCAAGCTGGTGTACGACGAGGTGCAGTCGGGATTCGGGCGGACCGCCGAGTGGTTCGCCAGCGACCACTTCGACGCCAAACCGGACATCATGGCCATGGGCAAGGGAATCGCCAACGGGCTCCCGTTGTCTGCCTTCGGTTCGTCGCGTGAGACGATCGACGGCTGGCCCCGAGGCGCACACGGCACCACCTATGGCGGCAACCCGGTATCGACGGCGGCTTCGGTGGCGGTGATGGACACGATGGAAGGGCTGCTCCCCCACGCCAGGGAGTTGTCAAAGCAAGCCTTCGAACGCTTCAACGAAATGGCGGAGAGACATGCCACCATCGGCGACATTCGGGGTCTCGGGTTGATGATCGGTGTCGAGCTGGTGACCAATCGCCGGAGCCGGACCCCGGATGGCGAGGCCTTCAAGCACGTCGAGAAGCACGCCTACGATCGTGAGCTGATCGTGATCAACTGCGGGCCCGACGCCAACGTGATCCGCTTCATCCCTCCCCTGATCACCACGCGTGAGGAGCTGGACTGGGCCCTCGACCTGATCGACGAGGGGCTCACCAGTTGGGAAGCTCGGACCTGACCTTCGTCCCAATCACGTTTGGCGAACTGCCGTGACACACTGATCGGGTGGACCGGCGACAGCTCATCCTCACCGGGTTGATCGGTGTGGCTGCTCTCGTCGCTCCGATCCTCATCTTGTGGGGTGACGCCGACCCGGAGGCGGCGGGGACATCTGTGTCCTCGGCCCCGATCGTGACCACCAGCACCGTCCTCCTCGTTGCCTACCCGTCGACCACAACGCTGACATCGACCACCGACTCGCCCACGACCTCTTCGACGAACACCACGACACGCCATTCGACCACCACCCTGCCCGCTCCCGGTACCACGGCCCCGCTGTCGGCACAAGCACCAGCGTTCCAGTCCGCCATCAACACGGTGAGCATCGAAGATCTTCACGCCTCATGGCGACCGGGATGCCCGCTCGGAGTGGAGTCGCTCCGTGCGGTCGACGTTTCCCACTGGGGCTTCGATGCACAGGTTCATATCGGGAGACTCATCGTCGCCGCCGAAGTGGCGGGAGACATGGTCGACATCATGGGTCAGCTGTTCGCTGCCAGGTTCCCCATCGAGCGGGTGGAGCCGGTCGACGTCTATGACGGCGACGACAACCGCAGCATGTCTGCGAACAACACGAGTGCCTTCAACTGCCGGGCCGTCACCGGCGGCTCGTCGTGGTCGAAGCACTCATATGGGACGGCGATCGACGTGAACCCGCTGGTCAATCCGTATGTGGCAGGGGAAAGTGTGCTGCCCACCGAGGGCGCCGTCTACGCCGACCGGAGCCTTGATGCCCCCGGGATGATCCACAGCGGTGACGTGGTGGTGGAGTCATTCGCTGCCCACGGTTGGACATGGGGCGGGACCTGGTCGTCATCCAAGGACTATCAGCACTTCTCGACCTCGGGGCGGTGAGCACGACCGGAACCGTTGCCCGTCCCACGACATCCAATCGGGCATGAGAAAGCTGACACTGACATCGCTGGTTCTGGCGCTGATCACGC
>JBOGET010000019.1:0-14946 GCA_050741975.1 Acidimicrobiia bacterium | reverse complement strand
TCAGCACGATCGCCGCTACAGCCGTAGGGATCGCTGGTTCATCGGTGAACTCGGCGGCGATCACCGCCAGCATGGGAGCAGCGTTGCGAACGCCGGCGAGGGCACCGGCGGTGGTTCTGAGTCTCATGGGTCCAGGCGAGAGGACGGATCCGACCAGTACCGCCGAAACGGTCAGGACTGTTGCGCCGAGGAGGAAGGTAAGTGGCATCGCTTTGAGGTCGTCGGCACCGACGATCAGGATCCAGGCGAGGATGACCAAGAACGACACGTTTGATAAGACCATCACGGGTGGGCGAATTCGGCTGGCCGTCTTTGCCCATCCCAACCGGACCGCCATCCCCACAAAGAAGGGGACCACCTGAGACGCGACGATGAGTCCGATGAGGGGTCCTACGGCGATCGAGATCCCGCCTACCTGGCTGACTTCGGCGGTCGAGAGGATGAACGCCACCACAACGGGTACGGTCAGGCTACCGATCACCGCCAGCAGGGCCATGAGAGCCACACCGGCGACAGCATCGCCCCGCTGAATGAGTGCCAGCTTGGCGCCGAAAGGCCCGCCAGGTGATGCCCCTGCCAACACCAATGCGATGAAGGTGGGGCCCGTCGGAGATGAGATTAGAGCCAGGCCCCATCCGACGGCGGTGATCACCACCAGGTTGGCGACCAATGACCCGGCGAACAGACGACCGTTGCTGACTGTGATCTTCAACATGGCGCTCGTCGTGGTCAGCCCCACCGCGAGCAAGGTCGAGGCGGCGAACACCAGGACGGTGGTGGTGAAGAGAGTTCCCGAGAGGCTCATACAACCGTCCGAGTAGCCGAGGACTGATCGCTGGTCCATGGGCCAGGGGCGGGGCCATTTAACGACCTGGCGCCAAGTCGCTGGTGTCTCGCCCAACACTAGGCCACGGTGGGTCCTTGAGTCGAGTTGCTGGCTGGAACTCTCTTAGGGACCAAGTGGCCAATCGATTTGCAGAGGCCTGGCCTAAATGGGAGGGTTGACAGAATCAAGTGTTTCATTTAGTTTCTTGTCATACACGAGAGGACCACCGGATCTCACACCAACCGCCATGAACGATGTATTGGGAACTCGCATGCAGCCGTCACAACGAGCTGGTCGGGGCCGCAGGATCTGTCGCCCACGTCCTCATCTTGGTGGGCGAAATCGAGAGGCGGCCAAGTGACCGACCGAGAAAGGGAGAGAAGTGGATTCTGTGAATCCGGAGCAACGTTCGACAGGGCAGCCGTGGACGTCGTCCGCCACAGCCGATCCAGGCCCACAGGTTGGAGATCGCGGGGACGGGACGTTGGTGTCACTTTCCCGGCGTCGACGGAAGCTTCTTTTCGCCGCTCACCTGATCGTGGCCGTCGGGCTCATCGGAGCGGATGCGGTGCTCATTTCGTTGACCATTGCAGGATTTCGAGGAGCTGATCCGGTCACCGTTTACCCGGCCGCGCACCGGGTGGCTAGTACCGTCCTCGTGCCCCTTGCCTGGCTGGCGCTGGCGACTGGCCTCCTTCAAGGCCTCGCCACGAGGTGGGGACTCCTGCGGCACTGGTGGGTGACCATCAAGCTGACACTCACCGCCGTCTTGGTCGGTCTGGCCACTTTCCTCCTCAGACCGAGCCTAGGCGAGGCGGCTTCAACGGCCCTTACCGGTGCGCCCCTGTCGTCGGGAGCCCAACTCCGGCTGGTGCTGATTCCGACCGCCGCGGTCAGTGTCCTCATCCTCATCGTGTCGCTGGCCGTCTACAAGCCACTCGGCAGGTTGCCTCGAGCGAGAAGCCGTCGATGACGCGCCGAAACGCCAACGGTGGTATGCGAACACTTGGGCTGTTGGGTGGGATGGCGTGGCCCTCGACGGCAGGCGCCTATCAGCGAATCAACCACGAGGTTGGCCGAAGGCTCGGAGGGTCACATTCGGCTTCCCTGGTGATCGTCTCCTTTGACTTCGCCGAAATCGAGGCCTTGCAGAGCGACGGCCGGTGGGAGGAAGCGGGAAAGATCCTCGGCGACGCTGCGTCCAAGCTCGAGACGGCCGGAGCAGAGGCGGTGTTCCTGTGCACCAACACCATGCACGTCGTCGCTCCCGCCATCGAAGCTGCCACCAGCATCCCGCTGTTACACATCGCAGATGCCACGGCTCAAGCAATCCGCGACCGGGGCATCAGGCGGGTCGGCCTACTCGGTACCCGCTTCACCATGGAAGAGGACTTCTATAGAGATCGGCTCACTGAGCATGACATCGACGTGTTGATACCCGATGCAGTCGATCGGATGACGGTTCATCGGGTGATTTACGAGGAGCTGGTGCGAGGTGTGATCCGCCCGGCGAGCGCCTCGCTCTATCGAGCGATCATCGCCAGACTCATCGGCGAAGGTGCCCAAGGCATCATTGCCGGATGTACGGAGATCGAACTCCTGATCGGTCCTGAAGACGTTCCAGTCCCGTATTTCCCGACTACGCGCCTCCATGTCGAGTCGGCCGTCGACTGGATCCTCGCCCCCACCGAAGCAAGGCGGACCTCGGACCTCCAAGATTCGGGTCGGCCACCTACATGAACCCACCGGCGCCCACCAGGACGTAAGGAAATCGCCATGCACATCGCCATGCTGCTCTATCCCAACATGACCACCCTCGACTTCGTCGGGCCATACGAGGTATTCAGCTTCATTCCCGATGCCAACGTGATACCCGTTGCCAGGCAACCCGGCGTGATCCGGGTCGACGCCGGACATCATCTCTTCAACGCAGACCGCACGCTGGACGATGTCGAGCAGGCCGACATCGTCTTCGTACCGGGAAGCGCCAATAACGCACACGTCCTCGCTGACGAATCCGTCCTCGACTGGATCCGTTGCGTCGACGCCGGGTCACGGTGGACGACCTCTGTCTGCACAGGATCCTTGATACTCGCCGCCGCCGGGCTCCTGAACGGAGTCCGAAGCACCACGCATTGGGCTGCGATGGAAGCTCTCCGTTCTTACGGAGCAACGCCGGTGAGAGAGAGGACTGTCACCGACGGCAAGTACATGACGGGCGCGGGTGTGTCGGCCGGTATCGACCTTGCCCTAATTCTGGCGGAGGCCGTGGCCGGCGAAGCGGTCGCCCGAGCCATCCAATTGAGCATCGAATACGATCCCCGTCCGCCGTTCCGGGCCGGATCCTTTGCCGACGCCACAGACGAGATGATCGAGATGTCTCTCGGTCTGCTCGCGCGTCGCTCCCGTATGGCACTCAGGACTTGAAAGCGATGGGGATGCACATGAGCGCCAAATCCAGCGGCAGTGCTCATTTGATCGCGAGGTTGGCGTTCGGCGACCTGGCTCCCTACGGCCTGCCCGCCCCGATGCACGGTCCTTACCGGCGGCTGCGAATTACCGGCGTGACCGTGGCGGTGACCAGGGCTTCGTCAGACATTTGAAGGCCGGTCACCTGGACATCGTTGCTGAACTCGCCCGGTTCGACGGCCCCGACGTCGTACTTCGAAACGGTCAGCGGCTGCGCCCAGACGTCGTCGTGGCCGCCACCTGGGTACTCACGCGGGCTCACACCTTTGCTCGAGCAACTTGACGTATTGGACACAGCCGGTCTCCCTCGCGGCGGATCCGGGCAACCCCAACCTGGCGCGCCGGGGCTGTGGTTCATCGGCTAACGCACGGCGATCGACGCGACCCTGCGGCAACACCCCATCGAGGCCCGTCGCATCGCACGCGCCATCGCTTCCACCCGCTCAGAGACACATCTTGACTACCGACCACGCCCGCAGTACACCGCTCCGATCACCGAACGGACACCGGTCGTTTCATGAGAGCACTGGTACTCGGTGGATGTGGCGACGTTGCCAGGATCGTCGCGCAACTCCCGGCCGGTCCCTCCCCAGAAGAGCCCAATGACCGGGCATCACGCCTGATGACGCCCCTCTAACGGCAACTTCCACGACGTGCCACTCGCCGACGGTGGATCTAGGCCGTAAATCATGAAGACGGTGGATGGGAACAGCTACGCCGACGGAGGCATCTCGCCCGGGCGACGATCCGCTCGAAGGTCTGGGAGATCGAATGTGGGTGGATCGGATTGCCGTTCGGGTCGGTGAACACCCAATCGTCGGACTCGACTCCCGCCGCGACTTGTTCTGCACGCTGCCGGTCCCGCCATGCGGTCATCACTTTGATGGTGGTCGGTCGAGGTCGATGGCGCGTCTCGGGTTGGGGGTCTTGCCTCGTGACTCGTGGAGCTCGTAGGCGACCGCAACCAGGCCCCGGTTGACCGACACTCGTCCCTTCTTGAAGTCGACGTCGTCCCAGCGGAGTCCCAGTTGCGTGTCGAGTTTTGTTCGAGTCTCAGGTAACCGGTCGTGGCGCGTACATGATGACTGCGACTCCCACGAGGCAGATGGCAGCGCCGATGACGTCGTAACGGTCGGGTCGGAACCCGTCGAAGATGATTCCCCAGGCCAGGGAGCCGGCGACGAAGACGCCTCCGTAGGCGGCGAGGATGCGTCCGAAATGGGGGCTGGGCTGGAAGGTGGCGAAGAACCCGTAGAGGCCGAGAGCGAGCACTCCTGCTCCGATGAAGGCGAGCCCTCGCTTCTCGCGTACGCCCTGCCATACCAGGTAGGCGCCGCCGATCTCGGCGAGGGCCGCCAGGACGAACAGGCCGATGGATTTGAGAACGGTCATATATGGACTGTAGGAGCCGAGGTCGGCTCCCTTCAGATGCGGGCCTCGATCTCGTCGATGATGCCGGCGAGGTCGAAGCGCTGGGCCCTTTCGTAGATTGGTTCTTGGTCGACGCGGATGGTGAACACGCCACCATGGCCTGTCTTCAACCTGACGCCGTCGATGCGACGTCCGAACTCTTGGAGGATGGCTCGCTGGGTGTCGATGGCGCGGTCGAGGTGACCGCAGGGGACGCAGTATTCGATCTCGACGCCGATACTCATCTCTCATCTCCGTTCCTCATCGATGCGGCCGAGAGCTTTGGAGGACCGTCGGTGCATAATCACCGCACCGAGGGCGACCAGAGCGACGCCGGCGATGATGGCCATGTCGTATTGACCTGCCCAGACGCCGAACGCGGCCAGGACTCCGCCAGTCACCCCCCGAACAATGGCATGATCAAGCGAGACAGCAGAGCAGACGTGCCTCCCCCGCGAGCATCATTCGTAGTCGGCGGCTCATGCGGCGGCTCCGAAGACCGAGGCGATCACCTCCTGGGCGTCATCCGGACCGGTCACCTCCAGGGTCACACCTTCTGACCCGATGCCGATGTGGAACCTGAAGAACGAGCAGCAGGTCTGCTCGGCGACGGCGAGTTCGGCCAACTCGATGACATCGGCATGACGGTCGAACCCGATCAGGAGACCGTCCGGTATCGATTCCCGGGTCTTCGCATTGGCGAGAACGCGGTTCCAGTCGTCGATCCTTCCACCCACCAGATGGGAATCGAGCGAGCAGGCGATTGCAGCCGACTCGGTAAGAGGAATCGGTCGATGTCCCGTGGCCACGGGCTCTCCCGGCTCGGTACGGCAGCCACATTGGTCGTCACAAGCTCCGTCCGGAGTGTGTACACCGAGTCTCGCTGCCGCTCTTTGCATCTGGCTGGTGAATCCCACCAGCTCGGAGATGCGCTGTTGAGCCTGGGCGATGCGGTCGTGGACCAGCTGGCGGATCCGGGTCTGCACCGGCTCACACTCCTCCTCGCCCAGGAGTGTCAGCAGCTCGGTTATCTCCTCCAAGCTCAATCCGAGCCGTTTGCCTCTGGCGACGAAGCGAAGCGACTCCAAGTGGTCTTCGTGGTAGCTGCGGTAGCCGGTGTCGGTCCGTTCAGGGACGACCACACCTTCCTGTTCGTAGAAGCGCAGGGCCGACTCGGTGAAACCCGTCGCCCGTGCCGCCTCGGAGATCTTGTATCCCTTCATGACCCCAGACCCTAAACCCTCGACCCTGGTTGAAGGTCAAGCCCTGATTTCAGTCAGGTCTCGAAGGCGGTCCCAATAGTCCACGAGCGATTTCCAAACGAATTCCGGGGGCCACCGACCTCACCGTCTGATGGATTTGGCGAGGGGGACTGCGAAGCGTTCGAGCAAGCCGTCGTCTGCTGCCGCATTGTGGGGGTTGAGCTCGGCGAGTGTGATCGCGAGGAGCCCTGGACCGGCTGTGAGGACCCTCAGCGCGGCGAGCATCTCCTCGAGTTTCATACCCGCATTGCGGGAGGGGTGTTCTGAAAGGGGGGCGTCGGTGAAGTCCACGACATCGACGTCGAGATGGATGACATAACTATCGAACGGTCCGAGGCTGGAGAGGGCTTCCCGAGCGGCACCTTCCGGATCCGCCCGGACTGCCGACGGGCTCTCCAACAAAGAGGTCGGCCGGTCGTTGCACATCAGTGAGGCGACCGTGAAGACCCACCTGCTGCACATTTTCGCCAAACTGGGGGTGGAGGATCGGACCGCAGCAGTGACGGTGGCTCTGGAGCGTGGCATCATCCGTCTCGACTCGCCCCGGGGACCCTCATAGCGCCGGGTGCGCCGGTTATCAGGTGGCGGTGGTCCACCGGCCTGGGCAGCATTCGCAGTCCTGCCAGATCTGTTCCGGTGTGTCACCGGCGAGGAGCCGCTTGGCCTCGTCGCGGAGGAGGAGACCGAGCAGCCTTCCTTGGGGAGTAGTCGCCAAGACGTGGGGTATGTCCCGGTGGCTGAGACGATCGATGAGCGGCTGGAGCAGCGTGTCAGCGCGGACGGTGCCGGGTCCAGGCCCCATCACATCTTCGACTCTGGCTTCGTCGCTTTCGCCGAGGGCCGATTGGCGGAGCCGGCCGACCACCACCCCGTCACAGTCGACCACGACACACACGTCCCACCCTTCCGTAAGACTGGAACGAACCTGGCCGATGGTGGTGTCTGGCCCGCAGGTGGGAACGTCGGCTCGGATGGCATCGAGAGCCTGTAGCAGCTCGTTCCGAGTGCCTTCTACCGGAAGGCCCGCAGCTTTCCAGTCGGCGATCCCGTCGACGTAGTCATACACCCGGGTGAATCCGAACGCTTCGAGCCGGCACGCGGCTCGTGGCGACATGTCTCAGAGGCCGTCGTGGCAGTACACCACCACCGGCTTGTCTCGCGACAGGGTGGAGACGGTGTCGCTGGTGAGCTGTTTGAGGGGGATGCTGACCGCACCAGGGAGGTGCGACTCGTCGTATTCCGGTTGAGGGAGCACGTCGACCACCTGAGCCGCTTCGGCCTCTATGAGTTGTCGTACCTGTTGGCGGTCAGCGCTGATCACCATGAGAATGTCCTTTCTCAGCCTTGGCAATCGCTCGGCGGAGTTGCTCGGTGGAGGGCGACCCGGCGGTCCCGGTTTCCGTCTGATACACCCGACACGCCAGAGCAGGCTGCGCGTCGGCTTCTGCGAATGGGTCTACCCCGTCGACCAGCACGGTGGGCGAGCCGGGGAATCCTCGTTCCACCGCTTTGTCGTAGCTGTGGATCAGCTCGCGCTCCAAGGTGGCGTCCCAGCCTTCGGCGAGCAGGGCGCACAGAGTTCGGTCGGTGGTCTCCCAGTTGGGACATCCGTCGAAGTACTGGAGGGTGATCCGAATCATCGCAGCCTGGCCGCTGCTACCGGGGTGCCCACGTCCCAGCCACATCCGTTGACGCCGGACGTAATCGCACCTGTGCCGCCGATCGCCTCGTCGCGCTTGGTGTGGTTCATTTCGCAGTGGATGCTCGCTCGGCCAGCACGGCGCCGAACATCCTTCGGTTCTGTCGTTTCCCGTAGGCGAAGGCACGGTCGAGGGGAAGGAGAACAGTGTTGGGGTGACTCTCTGCCCATTCCCGGCCTGATTGGGGGGAGCCGAAGAAGTGGATGTAGTGGCAGGCGGTGACGATCAGCCGCATTGCCGAAGTGGTCTCCCACGCTTCCGGTGAGTTCATCGACACCTGCACTCCATCGGGCTGGACGGATTCGACCGCGGCGGGGGAGACGGTGAGAGTGATGGCGTCTCCGGTGACCGGGTCTTTGGACTCGACCGATGCGGTGAAACCGAGCAGCTCTGGGAGGAACAGGGTGTCGGCGGCGCACCAGGTCCACAGGGTGCGGCCGTTGACGACGAATCGGTGATCGGTGGGATTGGTGGACAGCCCGAAGAATCCCAGGGCCGCGCCGTCATCACTTGAGTACACCAGGGGAGCCATCCCCGAATCGCGGAGATAGTGCTCGGCCTCCACCTCATCCACACCCAGCGCTTGTGCCAGCTGGGCGGCGGAGACCGGCTCTCCTCGGCTCAGCTCGGCGAGCAGCACCATCCCGGCCCGTTGTTCAGCGACCGAGAACTCGGGCAGCCGCTCGACCGCTGCCTCCCACAGCTCGTCGACGATGTTGAGGGCCTTCTCGTCCACGATGTTGCCTCCTTCGATTGGTCAACCCCGCCAACGTACACCTTCAAGTACAGTTGAAGGTCAAGTGGTATTCTGTGGCCATGCAGATAGGTGAGGTTGCACGCCGGGCAGGAATGGCGGCTTCGGCCATCCGCTTCTACGAGGAGGCCGGACTCCTCCCCGAGCCGGAGCGGACCCCTTCGGGTTACCGGGAGTACGACCAGGCGGTGATCGACCGACTCGCCTTCATCGGGGCCGGCCAGGGGGTCGGCCTCACCCTCAAGCAGCTACGCGAGGTGCTGGTCATCCGGGACCGCGGGGAGGCGCCCTGCCGGCATGTCACCGACCTGATCACGACTCGCGTCCGAGAGGTCGACCAGCGGATCAGAGACCTGCGGCGGCTCCGCAGGGATCTCGCCGCCTTCGCCCAAACCGCGGCCGAGGTCGATCCGGCTGATTGCCCACCGGAGAGTGTCTGTCGAATCCTCAACACGGGCGAATGAAGCATTACGCTCGCTGCTCGGGACCACCCTCATCGAATCGGCTTCATGTCGTGTTCCTCTCTGATGACGGACTGATGAGAAACGACTTGGCATGGGCTGATACCAGGGGGTCCGGGTCAGCATTTGTGCGGCTTCGGCTCATGATGGACACCGTGGCTCCGGTAGGTGCCTGACAGTTTCGGGACGCGGCTCCGGTACGTGGGCGACAGTGGCTCCGGTACGTGGGTGACACCTCTTGGTTCCATCCTCCTCTGATTGTTCTGAGGAGGTCTTCTCTTGTTGGTGGAGCTGGGTGTTGTGGAGCAGCGGTATCAGGCGGTGTTGGAGGTTCTGGGCGGGGCGTCGGTGACGGATGTTGCCCGCCGGTATGGGGTGGCCCGTCAGACGGTGCATGGGTGGCTGCGCCGTTACGCCGATCAGGGTCTGGCCGGACTGGTTGATAAGAGCTCGAGGCCGGTGTCGTGTCCTCATCAGACCCCTGTCGAGGTGGAGGCTCGGATCGTGGAGATGCGTCGGGCCAACCCCGGGTGGGGGCCTCGCACCATCGTCTATCACCTGGAGAGGGAGGGTGTGGTGCCGTTGCCGTCTCGTTCGGCGGTGTATCGGGCTCTCCTCCGCCACAAGCTGATCGACCCACAGCAGAGGAAGAGACGCCGGTCGGATTACAAGCGTTGGGAGCGGGCTCGGTCGATGGAGTTGTGGCAGATGGACGTCATGGGCGGGGTGTTCTTGGCAGACGGCACCGAGTTGAAAGTGGTGACCGGGATCGACGACCACTCCCGGTTCTGCGTCTCGGCGATGGTGGTGAGGAGGGCGACAGCAAGACCGGTGTGTGATGCTCTGGCGGAGGCGATGACCCGGCATGGGATCCCGGATCAGATCCTGACTGATAACGGGAAGGTGTTCACCGGCCGGTTCGGACCTGGGAAAGGTGAGGTGCGGTTCGACCGTATCTGCCGTGAGAACGGGATCAGACACCTGTTGACGGCGCCTAGGTCGCCGACCACGACGGGGAAGGTGGAGCGGTTCCACAAGACCCTGAAGAAGGACTTCCTGGCTGGCAGAACCTTCGAGACCCTCGAGGATGCCCAGCAGGCGGTTGATGGTTGGGTGGTCGAATACAACACGGAAAGACCTCACCAGGGCATCGGTGGTGTGCCCCCGATCCGACGTTTCGAACTGGCCGTGGTCGAACCCCTCGAAGTGGTCAGCGGAGGCGATGAGTCCGAGGAACCTGAGTTGGATGTGGTAGCTGAGGAGCCGCGACGGGTTACCCGCAAGGTGGGTCAGGGTGGTCGGATCAGCCTGGCCACGTTTCCCTATCACGTCGGCCGCTGGCTGGCCGGCGAAACGGTCGACGTGGTCGTCACCACAGACGGTCTGGTCGAGATCACCCATCGGGGAGTGTTGGTCGCCACCCACGCCAGACAACACCCACCAGAAGCAGAGCCTCAGGTGTGGCGTCGTCAGCCACGGGCCCGGCCCGTCCGCCCTGCGACTGTGGGCCAGCCGGTGGTGCGAAAGGTGGACTCGTCGGGTGGTATCAGCTTTGCTGGTGTCAGCTACCGGGTCGGCAACGGCCACCGTCGGGAGCAAGTCGAAATCCGTGTGGTCGGTGACACCGTCGAGATCTCACAGAACGGGAAGCTGCTCAGAGTCCACCCGGTGAAACACGATCCGATCAAAGCCCACGGAGCCTTCGCCAACCCCGGCGGCAAACCAGACCGGATCAACGCCGCGTCCTAACCCCGGGGCGAGTGTCGTGCAGGTACCGGAGCCAGACTGTCGTGCGGGTACCGAGACTTGACAGTCCGGGTCAGCATTTGTTCCGATTCGTCCTGATGAATCAGCGGGGTTCATTACCCCAAGAGGCTTGACCGTCGGCTCATAACCCGAAGCTCGCGGGTTCAAATCCCGCCCGCTACCAAAGGCCCTGGTCAACGATCCGTTGGCCAGGACTTCTACCGTTTCTGGGGCTTCGTCTACCGGATCGTCTACCGGATTCGCGGCGTCTACCAATGCCGGACTGATTCCACGCGGCGCGGTTCTGTCCATATCCAGCACCCCCTCACTGTGGTGTCGTGAAGCCTTCGCACCGGCCGACAGGGCTTGGCCGCTGGACTCCGCTCTCCGCTTCGCCCTGGCCGCATCAGCTTGACGCTGAGCCTCAGTTGATGCGCCACGTCATCAAGTCGAGGCTCACTCCGTACGCTTCAGCGGCGGCCGTCGGAGCTGTCATTCGAGTCCGGTGGCGCCGGTCTCTGGTCGACCGTCGACGACCACATGTCGCTGGCGCGCATCTTCGTCGAGGGCGGTTCGGTCGACGGTGTCACGATTCTGCGGCCCGACACCGTCGAAGCGATGATGACGAACCAGCTCACCCATCACCAGCGCACGACAGCTCAGATCCTCGGGTCGCCCCTCTTCGGCGAGGGTCACGGATTCAGGCTCGGAGTTGCATGTGTCCTCAATCCAAGGCTCGCCGCGGTCAACCTCTGCCGAGGGGGCGTTGGCACCGTCGGCTGGCCGGGGGCTTTCGGCGGCTGGTGGCAGGCCGATCCGACCGATGGGACCGTTCTCGTCTTCCTGACTCACAACATCGTCGAGGTCGAGCAGATCACCGAGGGGATCGGCGTCGAGCTGGCGACGACGCCCCCGCCATGACGTCAGTCAGATGGCAATTCGGTTTGCCCTGCGGACAGGCTGATTTAGCGTGGACCGGATGCATTCCGCCGATAGCCATGACTTCATCCGTGTTTCCGGGGCTCGTGAGAACAACCTCAGAGACGTCAGTGTCGAGATCCCAAAGCGCCGCTTGACGGTGTTCACCGGGGTCTCGGGATCGGGGAAGAGCTCCCTCGTCCTCGACACGATCGCCGCCGAGTCGCAGAGGTTGATCAATGAGACCTACAGCTCCTTCGTTCAGGGCTTTATGCCGACGATGGCACGGCCCGAGGTCGACGTACTCGACGGTCTAACGACCGCGATCATCGTCGACCAGGAGCGGATGGGCGCCAACGTCCGCTCCACGGTCGGCACCGCGACCGACGCCAACACGATGCTGCGGATCCTCTTCAGCCGGCTCGGGCAGCCGCACATCGGGTCCCCCAGCGCGTTCGCCTTCAACGTCCCCTCGGTGACGGGGAGGGGCACGATCACCGTCGACCGGGGCGAGGGCAAGGGCAAGCCAAGGGTGGAGACATATTCCCTCGTCGGCGGCATGTGCCCGCGCTGCGAGGGGATGGGCTCGATCAGCGACATCGACCTCACCCAGCTCTACGACGACTCCAAGTCGCTCTCCGAGGGCGCCCTGACGATCCCCGGCTACAACGCGGACGGTTGGAACGTGCGGCTCTTCAGCGAGTCGGGCTTCCTCGACCCGGACAAGCCAATCCGCGACTACACCAAGAAGGAGCTCAACGACCTCCTCCACAAAGAGCCGACCAAGGTGAAGTTCGTGGGCGCGAACATGACCTATGAGGGGCTGATCCCGCGGATCCAGAAGTCGTTCCTGTCCAAGGACGTCGACGCACTGCAGCCGCACATCCGGGAGTTCGTGGAGCGAGCGGTGACCTTCACCGCCTGTCCCAACTGCGACGGCACCCGGCTCAGCGAGGCGGCTCGGTCGTCGAAGATCGAGGGGATCAGCATCGCCGACGCCTGCGCCATGCAGATCAGCGACCTGGCCCAATGGGTCCGCAGCCTCAACGAACCGTCGGTGGCGCCCCTGCTCCACGCGCTGCAGGAGACTCTCGACTCGTTCGTGGAGATAGGCCTCGGCTACATCTCGCTCGACCGGCCGTCGGGCACGCTGTCGGGCGGCGAGGCACAGCGCACCAAGATGATCCGCCATCTCGGCTCCCCGCTCACCGATGTCACTTACGTCTTCGACGAGCCGACCACCGGCCTGCACCCCCACGACATCCAGCGCATGAACGACCTCCTGCTGCAGTTGCGAGACAAGGGCAACACGGTGCTCGTCGTGGAGCATGAGCCGGAGGCAATCGAAATCGCCGACCACGTAGTCGATCTAGGCCCCGGCGCCGGAACTGCTGGTGGCGAGGTGGTGTTCGAAGGCACTGTGGCAGAGCTGCGATCGAGCGGAACTCTGACCGGTAAGCATCTCGACGACCGGGCGGCCCTGAAATCTGAGTTCCGCACTTCGAGCGAGAGCCTCGCGATTCGAAATGCCAACCTGCACAACCTGCAAGACGTGGATGTCGACATCCCGCTCGGGCTGCTTGTTGTGGTGACCGGCGTCGCCGGCTCAGGTAAGAGCTCTCTCATTCTTGGCTCCATCCCTGGGGGGGCGGGTGTCGTCATGGTGGACCAGACCTCCATCCGCGGGTCCCGACGCAGCAACCCGGCGACCTACACCGAGATGCTCGACTCGATCCGCAAGGCGTTCGCTAAGGCCAACGGCGTGAAGCCGGCGCTGTTCAGCGCCAACTCCGAGGGCGCCTGCCCCAACTGCAACGGCGCCGGCGTCATCTACACCGAGCTGGGCTTCATGGACACCGTCGCCACTACCTGCGAGGTGTGCGAGGGCAAGCGGTTCCAGGCCGAAGTGCTGGAGTATGAGCTGGGCGGTAGAGACATCAGTGAGGTCCTCGCGATGTCGGTGACCGAAGCCCGAGACTTCTTCGCCGAGGGCGAGGCCAGGGTGCCGGACGCCCACGCCATCCTGGAACGGATGTTCGCAGTGGGGCTCGGCTACCTGAGCATCGGTCAGCCGCTGACGACGCTCTCCGGTGGCGAGCGTCAGCGGCTGAAGCTGGCCATCCACATGGCGGAGAAAGGTGGGATCTACGTGCTCGACGAGCCGACCAGCGGGCTGCATCTCGCCGATGTCGAGCACCTGCTCGGTCTTCTCGACCAGCTGGTGGACTCGGGCAAGTCGGTCATCGTGATCGAGCACCACCAGGCTGTGATGGCCCACGCCGACTGGATCATCGACCTCGGCCCCGGAGCCGGGCATGAAGGTGGCCGGGTGGTGTTCGAGGGCACCCCGGCCGACCTGGTCGCAGCAGGTATGACCCTCACCGGCCAGCATCTCGCCGAGTACGTCGGAACCTGACCGAGGCCCTCGCCAGACACGATGAGATGAGTCGTCTCATCTGTCTCACTCAGTGATGAACGAACCTCACGTCTCGACGGTCGTCAAAGATCGGAGCGTCACAGGTATGGGCACAACGCGCATCGGCTTGCCTGCCTTACGCGGCGCTCGGTCCTCAGCTCACCGCTTTCTTCACGAGCGCGCCGACCCTTTCCTCAACGGCGGGAGTGAGCTCCTTCAGCGCGAAGGCCGTCGGCCACATGGCGCCTTCGTCGAGGTTCGCCGAGTCGTTGAAGCCAAGCGTCGCGTACCGCGTCTTGAACTTATGCGCGCTTTGGAAGAAGCAGACGACCTTGCCGTCCTTCTCGTACGCGGGCATCCCGTACCAGAGTTTTGGCGAGAGGGCCGGCGCGCCGGCTTTGATGATCGCATGGAGCCGTTCGCCAGTGGCACGATCCGGTTCCGGCATCTCCGCGAGCTTCGCGAGCACGGCCTCTTCCCCGTCCGCCTTGCGTGCGGCCGCCTTCTGCTCTTGGAGGCGCTCTTTCATCGCTACTCGTTCCTCGTCCGTGAATCCCTTGGACGACTTGTCGGTCGCGGTGGTGCTCTTGGAGGGCTTCTGCGTGTCCTTCATTACAGGTCTCCTCCATTCAAGAACTGTGGGAGGCCCTCATGCTACGGAGCCGCCGCCGCGGCGGCTTCTCCAGAACTGCTCGATCGCGTCGCCACCATCTGGATGCAGGCGCCCAGGAGCCGGGCATGAAGGTGGCCGGGTGGTGTTCGAGGGCACACAGGCCGATTTGGTTGCCGGACGGTGGACCCCACCGGCCAGCATCTCGCCGAATACGTGGGTTCGGCCCAGAGCCCTAAACTAAGCGTATGAGCGCCGACCTAGATGAGCTGCGTCTGTTGCGCCAAGCCCGGGACCGGATGGACCGCGAGTACGCGCAGCCGCTCGACGTCCCGGCGCTGGCCCGCACGGCGCTGATGTCGCCCGCGCACTTC
>JBOGET010000018.1:0-4567 GCA_050741975.1 Acidimicrobiia bacterium | reverse complement strand
TCCCGACACCCAGATCACGATCATCAACGCACGATTGCTCGACCTGGTGTCGGGGGGCCAGAAGCGCTGGTCCCTGGCCGGCGACAACATCGTGGCCGACCTCGATATCAGCCACGCCAATCTGGTGTCGGGCCAGAAGCTGGCGATCGGCTCGGCCGTGCTCGAGATAACGGAGACACCACACACCGGGTGCAGCAAGTTCGCCTCACGGTTCGGGGCCGACGCCCTCCGCTTCGTGAACCTCGGCCAGGGAAAGGACCTCCGTCTGCGCGGCATCTATGCCCGCGTCGTTGAGCAGGGCACGATCGCGGTGGGCGACCGGATCCGAAAGCTCTGATCTCAGGGAGCCTCGGGGGCGGTGGTGACCGTCGTCGTGGTGGTGGGGACGGTGGTCGTGGTGGTGGGGACCATGGTTGTGGTCGTGGTGGTTGTGGTGGTGGTGGTGGTGGGGACCGTTATGTCAACGACATTGCTCTGGTTCTCTCCGGCTTCGACCCACGGAAAGACCAACTCGGACTCGAATCGAAACTCCTGCAGCACTCCGCCCTCGACGGCCAGGTTGGCCGCGTTGGCGGTACAGGAGGCCAGGATCAGGATCATTGGGATGAGCAGGTAGCGCTTCACATGACGGCCGTGCCCCTTTCCGCCGGCTCGAGCCCTCCCCGGTCCTGCCCGGGCGATCAACCCAAGACCCGAGAAAGCGATCGCCACCGCCAGCCAGGTGACCGGTTGGCGAAGGAAGACGATAAAGCGGCCGCCGGATGTGATGTGCGCCCAGGCTGCGCCAAACACGTTGTCGTCGGTGGCCAGCCAGCCATCTGGCTGAGCGCGGTTGTCACCCTGGGTGACGTACTGTCCTTCACCCTCCACACCGACGATCCGGTGAATCACCGGGAAGCGCTGACCAATGTCGGGAAGATACGCCACCACGTCGCCCACCGAATATGACGCTTTGGCTCGGGCGATGACCAGATCGCCTTCGTGGTAGGTCGGCTCCATGGACGGACTGTCGACAATGATGTAGTGCACCGGGCCCCCGAGTTGGACGGGTCCAAGCACGAACCAGACGGCCGCGCACACCAGGGCGAACACCGTCCAGCTCACCAGGCCCCGCAATCGCCTTCGATCGCGCAGGTGTCTCCGCCCCATGCTTCGCCATTGGGGATGGGGTGAGGCAGCGACGTGCCTCACCCATCAATCAGTCGTTCCAGCCTACGAACCTGTGATGATGCCGCTGCAGAAGCCGGCCGCAGGCGCTGCGTCGTTGCTGTTCTTCACGGCGACCGAGACCGCGTTGATCATGTCAACCTCGGCATTTGGGTCGCTTTCGTTCACTTCGAAGCTGACCGTATTTCCGCTAATAGGCCCGATGCCGAAGCCGGTCTGCGTCGATCCACCAGGCGGCCCCACGGCGCTGAAGACGGCGACGTAGCCGAAGTTGCCATCGCAGCCCGCATCGAAGGTCACCGTCATCCTCGTCACGGCGAACTCGCCATTGCCGACGGTCTGAGTGGTCCAATCGACGACAGCGTTCTCGGCGCACGTCAGTTCTCGGTCCTGACCAGCCTGCAGGACGCTCCCATCCAGCTGCAGGCTGGCGGCGAATGCGGTGGTGGCGAACGCCACCAGCGCGACCGCTGCTGCTATCAAATATTTCCTCATGTTTTCCTCCCATTTTTCCCTGTCGGCGTTGCGACTGTTGAGAGTCGATAGAAGACAGGGACAGCTTGATTCGGGGCTCTTGTCTCCTATGACTCCTCCCTGCCCGCTCGTTGGGCATCGCCAACTCACATCGGCCGCCTGTGGGCCGTCTCACGCCCAATATGGCCACCCGCCTGTGGATAACTCGGCCCACCATATGCACAAGATCAGGGAGGTGCAATCGCCGTTCTTTAGGCTCGCGCCGAGAGTGGCGGCTAACCACTTTGCGGATTTTCGGGGACTTGTGAACCCTCGGGCGATATCTGAGCCAGGTGGTACCGAGTTCCGAGTTCTCGCTGTCACGGTTGGCTCGGCTCTGGATTTGGGGTCGACGTGTCGCCGTTCTCCCAGCTCGGGTCCCCGTACGCCCCCGGACATGTCCCACAGGAGGTGCCTGACTGAAGGCGCCGGGCGCCCCGGCTACGGTGCAATCGCAATGCTCCCTCCCTCGCGCCGAGGATGGCGAGCCGCCACACTCCGGGTTTTAGGACTGCTGGCGTTGGCGGTCTCGATCACGACCTGTTCGGCTCCCCCCTCCCAACCGGCAGCCACGGCGCCAACTCATGTCGCGACGACTCACGGCTCGTCCACCTTCGCCGCCACCGTTGCCCCTACCACTGCCGAGCTCGGGCTGCTCCAGGTGTTGGTCCTACACGCGACGGCCGGCTTCGAGCACGACTCGATCCCGGCCGGGATCATGGCTATCACGACGCTCGGCAGCGAGCACGGGTTCACGGTGAAGACGAGCGAGGACTCGTCGGCGTTGCTCGACCCGGGTGTGGCCGAGCTCGACGTGATCGTGTTCCTCAGCACCACCGGGGACATCCTCGATGCGGGCGAGGAAAGGGCGATGGAGAAGCTCATCCAATCGGGGAAGGGGTTCGTCGGCATCCATTCCGCCACCGACACCGAGTACGACTGGGCCTGGTACGGCGGTCTTGTCGGCGCATATTTCGAGGGGCACCCCGCCGTGCAGCCGGCGACTATCCGATCATCAGGGGCCGGTCACCCGGCCGGGGATGGTCTGCCCGCCACCTTCGAGCGTGTCGACGAGTGGTACAACTTCCGCAGTCCCCCCGGGCCCGGAGTCGTGGTGCTGGCCACCCTGGACGAGTCGACGTACGAAGGCGGCACGATGGGCGACAACCATCCGATCGCCTGGGTCCAGGAGTACGACGGCGGACGCTCGTTCTACACCGGAGGGGGGCACACCGTCGAGAGCTACTCCGAGCCTCTGTTCCGTGACCACCTGGCGACAGGGATCCTTTGGGCCGCGGGCCGGAGCTGAACCGGACTCAGGGCTCCAGGTCGCCCTGGACCCTGATCGTCTCGATGTCCCCGGCTATCTCGATCTCCCACTCGTGGCCCTCGAACTCCCAGCTTGCGTTGAGCCCGGCGGAGGCGAACTCGGCCGGAGCCCTGCCGAACATCCCGGTCTCTTCGATGAAGGACTCGAGACACTCCTGCGAGCTGGGGTGGAGGAGGTAGCAGAGATGGACGTACAGATTGGAGATCGACTCGTGGTGGACGCCGGACCTGACCATCAGGGCGTAAACGGATCCGTCTACCGGGTCGTACGCCCCGGCGACCATGGCCGATTCGTCGAACCGATGAAGGAAGCTGTCAAGTTCCCCTGGCTCAGGGGAGGTGAGGATGCCGGTCGTGATCAGAGGCGGATGCTCCACGGCATTCCATCCCGGGGTGAGATCGTCCAGCAGGAACCCGAGCGACCCTTGAGCCGGAGCCGCCGGAGCAGAGGCCGCGGGGTGGGATACGGCCATGACCGTGCCCGTCGCATCGCTCCTGGATGCGATGAACCCGCCGACCACCAGCACCAGCACCGCCCCTGCCAGGGCGGCGCGATAGGTGGTCGGGATCTGACGGAGCGAGCTCAGCCAGCCGGCCTCCGAGCCCGACTCCTCAGCCGGGATCGCCTCTTCCCCGACCGGCTCCTCTGTCGGCGCAGCACCATTCGAGGAGGCGACAGAGATCGCCCACTCCTCGGCCGGAGCCTCGAGGAGCTCTGTTTTGACGATGTCGTATTCCGTTTGCGAGATCTTGCCCTCGTCCAGCATCCGGGCCAGATCCCTCAGATCTTCGATTCGGCTGCTCACGCTGCTCCCTTTGCCGGCACCATCATTCATCGGCAGGAGCGGCCGCAATCAGTAGCCGGAATCGGACTAGTCCCCAGCCACCCGGGACGAATTGACGCGCTCCGAATCCGGCGGGGAGGACCCTGGCGCGCTAGGAATAGGCCTTGATGGGGCGTAGGGCAGCGTTTCTGGGATTGGCCATCTTTCTGGCACTGATCTTCTACACGTCCCTGACCCTTGCCACCACCCTCGACGGGTGCCATGACATCATGGCTCGCGTGGTCTGCGAACCGGGAGCCCACCAGGTCGTGGGCCCGGTCTAGTCGCGCCTACGTCGAGAAGCCGGTGGTCGGTGATGCTGTCCCCTCGGGTCCACAACGAGCTCACCGGGGCCGTCCGATCTCCGGCGAAACCGGTTCGGCGAGTTACTTGTGTCGGAGACGCGTTCGGGTCGCGGACTACACGGGCCGCCCCGCTGGTGACCGCGTTCTCGGTCGGGTGAGGTTCATGACCACAGCGTGCAGATTGGGACTGCCACGAGCTTCTCACCCAAGGAGTAGGTTGCCGGCCCGGTGTGAAGGACGACTCCGGCGACGAACGTGTCGCCGAGGTGATCGCGCAGCCCGGCAAGATGGCGCGCCGCTTCTGCCGTGGGAGCCGCGCCCGCCTTGACCTCGATGCCGATCACCGCCCCGCCTCGAATCTCGGCGACGATGTGTGGTTCGACGGGCTGGACGGCCCGTCGAAGTCGTCCTCGTCGAGCAGGTCGGCAC
>JBOGET010000017.1:0-94323 GCA_050741975.1 Acidimicrobiia bacterium | reverse complement strand
ACGCTTCGGAGCCCTGTCCAGCCAAGCCTCGATCATGAGCTCCTCGAGCTCGGGGACCGGGATCTCACCGAGACGGACCAGGATGGCCGGGTATCCGTCGAAATGGGGCGTGGTGAAGTAGATACCCGGATCGTCGGAGAGGAGGGCCTCCTTGACTCCGAGGTCGGGGACCCGGACCCCGAGGATCGGCCCTTCCGGGGCCGCATCGCCCAACGCCTCGTAGTCCGCCCTTCGCAACGGACGCTCCCAGACGAAGCCTTTGTCCTTGACCCGCCACCGCAACGTCCCCTCTCCCGAGGATCTCTCCGTCGTCTCGGGCAGGTCCTGTGCGATCCGACGGACGTCGTCCCATATGGCCATGGCTTCCAACCGTAGACCATCTCCACTTCGCGTAGGTTTGGGACGTCAGAAAAGGAGGATCAAATGGCTCGCGATCTGACAGTGATGCTCGATGACCGGCCAGGAGCGCTCGCCGACATGGGTGAGGCGCTCGGACGCGCCGGCGTCAATATCGATGGGATATGCGGAGTCACCGGCGCTGGTGGTGGCCGGGGTGAGATCCACATCCTGGTAGCCGACGCCGATGCGGCCCGATCGGCGCTCACCGAGGCGGGAATCGAAGTGGGGGCAGACGTCGGAGTGGTCACGATGAGCTTCGAGGACCGTCCCGGGGAGCTGGGCGCGATGGCTCGACGAGTGGCCGACACCGATACCAACATCGAGTTGGTCTACATCTCGTGCGATCGGAACCTGGTGCTGGCTACCAGCGGCAACGCCGCCGTCGAAGGGCTGTCGTCGAGTATGTGAAGACGGAAGAGTCGATTCATTCGTCCGCCAGTCTCTCGGTGAGGTACCTCCAGTCCCGGGCGAAGCGATAGGAGTGGCGGGCCGGCGGCGCCGGTGACTGGGTCTCCAGCCAGCGGACCGTGGTGTCGGTCGGGTTGGAGAACTCGTGCACCGCACCCACACCGGCGAAGGCGACGTCACCGGGCTCGAGGTGGTACTGGACGCCGTCGAAAACGGCGTCTACCTCACCGTCGAGAATGAGATAGGTCTCCTCCAGCGGGTGATCGTGGGCGCCGGCCATGCCCCGGGGCTCGTATTGGACCATGAACATGGTGGAGAGCTGGGCTCCGAGATCGGAGTCCGACATCATCTTCACCGTGATCCCCGAGTAGACGAGGAGGGCGGTGCGCATGCTGGCGGAGACCGCCAGCATGTCCTGGGTCTGCCGGGCCGGGTCCATGTTCCCCGCGTCGATGTGCCCGAAGCAACGGGTCCGTGGGTCCCGGGGATCGACCTCGATCGGGTCACGTTCGGTCCAGGCCGGGACGACGAAGGTGTCGTCGTCGAGCCAGGGGCGGGGCTGTGGGGTGAACAAGTCGGCCCAACGCGCCTCTTCCCCCGACACATTGCGCCAGGAGTGGGGGACACCGACCGGGATCATGCCGTAGTCGCCGAGCGCCAACTCGACCGCCGCCTCGGGGGTCTCCACCACCACCGAGCCCTCGAGCACGTAGAAGCTCTCCTCGCAGGAGTGGAGATGGGGGTCGATCCGGCCATCGGCCTCGAGCCGGCTCACCCCGAACCCGGTGTGGACCGCCCCCGGCGTGGTGTCGTCCACCATCGACCATCGTGATAAACCGGTGCTTCGGCCTTTCATCCGGGGCGGCGTCTCGTAACGGGCCTCGTCGGCGGTGAGGACCAGATGTCTGGTGGCGGGGGTCACGGTCCGAAGATAGACCTCGCTAGGGGCCGGTTGCAACAGTTCGGCTTAATGCCCCTTCAGTCTCACTGATCACCGGTCGAGACATCGGAACCGGTCAACAAACTCTGGAACGGCTCTAGTCTGTCAGGATCAAACGGATCGCTCCGTGCCCCTCGTGGATCATGGCGGCGAGCGTCTTTTGCCTGCTCGCCGCATGTTCCGGCGCGGACTCGGGTGTCGTGACCTTCACCGACGAGGAGAGACTGAGCAGGTTCGACATCCCCGAGTCGTGGAACGTGTACCAGCTCTCGGAGCTCTCCTCGCTCGACGACCTGCCCTTCGACGAACAGGTCCAGGGTTTCAGCTTTCCCGCCATCTCCAGCGTCGGGTTCGACGGCGGGCCGGTGCGTGACGTGACCAATCTGGCCGCGGCACTCCCCGAAGCCGACTACCCGATCGGGGCCATGTCGGTGAGACAGGTGGGGGAGATCGAGAAGGACCTCCTCTCCCGAGCCATGCTCACCCAATCCGTGCTTCCTTACTATGGGCTCTCCAACAGCGAGGAGATCACCAAGGAGGACTTCAGCTTCGGCAACGGATTCGACGGGGTCAGGGTGTTGGTTGCATTCCAGGACGAGGCCGCCACCGGCCAGGGAGTCGCCTACATGATCTCGGTATCCAACGAAGACGACACCCGTATCTACTCCATGATCGCCGGCTGCAATCGGGAGTGCTTCATCGCGAATCAGGAAACCATCGAGAAAGTGGTCGACTCATGGCTCGTAAACAAGAGGGCCTGAACACCCGGCAAAGGGACATCAACGCCACACGGCGCAGGGCGGACATGTGGGATCGGTTGAAGATCCTGGTGATGCTCGCCGTGATCATCGGCGCCATCATCGCCAGCAGCGACGACATCGGCTTCCTCAGCTTCTGGGAGGTCGCCGCCGAGTTCTTCACCGCGACGGCAGGGATCGCTCTCGGCACGTTGTTCCTCCTCGAGGTCGCTCGCCAGGTCCACTACTGGCTATCGGAGCGGTCGGCCGCCTACAACTCGTTTTGGCAGGACAGCTTCTTCGGCGGAATCGAGCGTTGGACCCACGCCCACATCAAGCCCTGGACCCGGTTCAGGGTGGCACGGTTCATCCGCCGGGTGATCTACATCTTCGTGTTCGCTCTGCTCCTCGACTACTTCATCGACGAGGTCAACGGGCCGCTCGAAGCACTTGTCGAGGCCCCCCGAATCCTGGTCGATGCCCTCCCATTCATCTTCCAGCTCATGTTCGGATTTCTGTTCGTGGCCATCCAGTTCATCGGCATCTTCTGGCTCTTATCCCGGGGCGGTACGGACGTCATCCTCCCCGAAGAGGTGACTACCCGCTTCGACGACGTCTGGGGTCAGGATCACGTCCTCGACATGATCAAGGAGAACATCGCCTTCCTGGAGAAGCCCGACGAGATCGAGGAAAAGGGAGGCTACATACCGGGCGGCATACTCCTCTGGGGCCCGCCCGGGACCGGGAAGACACTGATGGCCCAGGCGGTGGCCGGCGAGACCGGCCGTCCCTTTGTGTTCGTCGAGCCCGGCGCCTTCGTCAACATGTTCTTTGGTATCGGCCTGCTCAAGGTCAAAGGTCTCTATCGCAAGCTGCGCAAGCTGAGTCTCCGTCACGGCGGGGTCATCGTCTTCTTCGACGAGGCCGACTCCCTCGGGTCCCGGGGCCAGATGGGCTCGCCGACGGGCCAACTCGGGGCAGCCGCCATGTCCTACGGCGGATTCGCCTGCAACGGCTTCAACTATCTCACCCCGCAGACCCAGGACATGTTGGTGACCTATTGGTCCGACGAGACGGCGCAGGCCGCCCCGGAGCCACGCCGCGGGTTCGTCGACCGGATCATGATGGGTGGCATGGGGATGGGCGGCGGCGGGATGGGGGTGCTCCAGGCGCTGTTGACCGAGATGAACGGGCTGACCAAACCCCGGGGGTTCACCAACAAGCTGCGCAAGTTGCTCGGCTTCCGGCCCAAGCCCCCGCCACGGTACCGCCTGCTTCACATCATGGCCACCAACATGCCCAACGCCCTCGACGAGGCGATGCTCCGGCCCGGTCGCATCGACCGTATCTACAAGGTGGGCTTCCCCTCCAAGGAGGGACGTCGCCAGACCATCGTCGGCTATCTGAACAAGGTGGAGCACAAGCTCTCCGAGGAGGAGATCGACCGCCTCGCCACCGTGACCCCGATGTACTCCGGGGCAAAGATCAAGGACATGGTCAACGAGGCCCTGATCATCGCCGTCCGCGACAATCGTGAAGCCATCGAGTGGCGTGACATCTGGAAGGCGAAGTCGCTCAAAGAGCTGGGGCCACCCGAGGACGTGGATTACATCCAGCGGGAACGTCATGCCGTGGCGATCCACGAGGCCAGTCACGCAGTGACCGCCCATCTGCTCGGCGCCCATCGCCGCATCGACATGGTCTCCATCGAGAAGCGGGCCTCCACCCTGGGGATGGTCAAGTCGATGGGTCAGGAGGAGCGGTTCACTCAATGGAGGTCGGAGATGGAGACCGACATCATGGTCTCACTGGCGTCGCTGGCGGGCGAGCGTCTCTTCTTCGCCGGTGACAACAGCTCGGGCGTGTCCGGTGATCTGTCTTCGGCGTCGACCGTGGCCGCTCTGATGGAGGGGTCTTTCGGCATGGGCAAGGGATTGGCCTCGGCGATGAACACCCGGGAGACGGGGATGGGTGGGCCGGCCAACCCGGTGTCCATCGCCTTGCGCGAAGGGCGGGCCGAGATCGAGGCCAATCTCGACGCTCTCTACGGCCGTGTCGGCGAGCTCCTCGAGGAGCATCAGGAGAAAGTGCTGGAGCTGGCGGCGGTCCTGGAGGAGAAGAAGACCATCTCCGGCGAGGAGGTTGCCGAGATCATGGGCAGCGCGCCGGGCTCGCGTGCGATGCGCGAGCCCAAGGGCTGGCAGGCCGTCTCCGACGAAGTGGCAGAGGAGCGACAGCGCGCCGCGCTCGAGCGGTCCGGTCGGGAGGTGGCCGCAACCAACAACCCGCGCAGCATCGAGGCGGACGGGGCCATCGTCGGCGACTGAGGGTTCAGGCTCCCCAGCCCGACTCTCCGATCCGCCCGATGGCGCAGTTCTCGGCGAGCACCCTCAGGTCCCCCGAGACAGTGAGGTCGTCGAGCACCAGGGCTTGCCCGTCGACGGCCAGGACACTGCTCCCATCGCCCAGGGGGATCAGGGGCAGGTTCTCCACCTGCGCCTCCAGCGTGACCTCCTCGGTGGCGCCGCTCGCCACGGTGAGAAGGATTGCGAGCGCGGCATCACTGCGGAACAGGACGGTCTGGTCGTCCATCCATCCCACCGGAGTCCCCAACGAGGCCGGGTCCAGTCGATCGACGACGGAGCCGTCCCCTTCCCACAGGTCCACTCCCGTGATCTCGGAACCTCCCTCGTTGACCCCCACGACAACCATGGAGTCGCCATCAGGGGAGCCGAGCGCCGATATCGGGATCCCAAAGCCGCCGGCTACCGGCTGCACCCATCTCGTCGTCTCCGCCACAGGGTCGAACCGTGAGATGCCGACCAACACCCGCTCGGGGTCATCGGGTACCTCCTGGGTGACGACCAGCATCAGGTCGGGGCCCACCGATCCGATCATCCGGATCGGCTCCCAGCCCTGGAATCCGTCGTGGGAGATCTCCTCTCCCGTCTCCAGCTCGGTCACCGTCCCCTCGTCGATGGCATAGAGCCCGGAGGTGGCAGCGACCCAGTTGAGCTCGTCGGGAACCTCGAGTTGGGTCCTCTCCCACACGCTTCCGACCGGATCGAACAGGTAGATGGTCCCGGCTATCGAAATCGGCCGAGTCAGGGGCCCGCGTGAGACCTCGGTCGTCACCTCGGGGGCCTCGACCGTCTGGTACTGGGTCCTGATCATCACGCCGATCCTCGGTTGGCTGGCATCGGCCGGATCGGCCCCGAGGGTGAGTGTGCTCCGGGTCGCCTCTTCGTCTCTCAAGATCTCGAGCTCGACAATCTCTCCCGCCGACTTCTCGTCGAGAGCGGCGAGCAGCGCCTCTGAGTCGGGTGTCGCCACATTGTCGAAGGCGACGATGACGTCGCCCGACAACAACAGCCCGTCGGCGGCGGAGTCAGGGATGACCTCCTGCACCAGCACACCTTGGGGATCACCCACCAGGAATGTGCATTGTGCCGGGGGGTCGAGCACCTCGTCCACCTGTGGAAGCGGAGCGCGTTCTGGCGGAGTCGGGGCGCAGGCGACCGACAGCATCGTCATCACGACCAATGCGGGAAACCGCCGCTTCACGGCTCGAATCGTACCGGGTCGCCGGGCCCTCTTCCTGGTCGTCCGAAGACGGTTGGAGCCCGGAACGAACTCGTCAGGGGTCGAGATCGCCGGGATCCGGGGGCACGTCTACGGCGTGTTCGCGGAGGATGGCCAGGGGAATCACATCGAGGGCACGTTCATGCGTGGAGGCCAGGACCACAGGAGCGGCCACCCCGTCGTAGTGCGCACGGAGCCAGTTCGACGCCGTGACGCACCAGCGGTCTCCAGGAACCAGCCCGGGGAACATGTATTGAGGCATCGGGGTGATCAGGTCGTTGCCGATGCGGAGCTGGTGGTCGAGGAACTCGGCAGTCACCACGGCGCACACGGTGTGGCTGCCCAGGTCCTCGATGCCGGTGTGACAGTCACCGTCCCGGTAGAAGCCGGTGAGGGGGTCCGTGCCACAGCCCTCCAGGTCGCCACCGATGACATTCAGCTCGGTCACAGACGAACGCCGGCTCAGCCCCGACAGGCGAAGGTGTCCCAACCACCGCCGTCGTACACGGCCCAGGCGGCGGCGGCGGTGGAGGCCTCGGGGTCGGTCGGGTCGGCGTTGGGGAAGCCGGCGCTCTCCGCCCGCTCATCCCAGTATTTGGGCAGATGCTGGAACAGCCCGACCGCTCCGGTGCGAAGGTTGGTCGAGACAGGGTCGAACCGGGACTCGCACCATGCGACTCGAACCGCCTGGTTCACGTCTTCGGCAGCGAAGTACTTGGAGACCAGAGCCCTGACCTCGACCTGGGAGAGCCAACCCGAGGCGTCGGAGGCGATGGTCCCGGTGGAGGCCGAGGCAACCTCTTCCTCGGCGTCCTCGACCGTGGTCGTCTCCGTCACCCCTGGGCCGGCAGTCTCGGGAGCAGCGGTGTCCCCGGCGAGGAGGGCGAACGTGAGCCCGGCCTGGGCGCCGATGATGTGACCGAGCTTGGCTTCGGCCGCGTCGAAGCTGGGATCGGCTTGTGTACTGCCCGAAGTACCAAACGCCGCGAAGCCTGCTACCGCCAGAAGTGCGACTGCCGCCCATCCAGCGATAAACGAAAGGCGTCTCAAACGCATATGAGGTGACTCCAACGTGGGCCAGGGCCCACTGCCCAAGTGCAAAACCCTACCGAACTGTGGATAACTGAAGCAACTCGGAATCGGCTCAAATCATCACTTTCCCCAACTCGCCCACTACGAGTGGCCAATGCTCTCTCTTCGGGTCGAGGAGGGGAAAGTGGCCCATGCCCGCCATCACCTCGACACTGGCCTCGCCCGCCCATCGGGTCGAGTGGGAGACCGGGACGATCTCGTCCGTCTCCCCGTGAACGAGCAGGGTCCTGCCCGGGACCGGCTCCTGTGTCGCCGGCGCTCCCGAGTCGAGCAACGCCCTGGCCTCTGCGGCCCCGATCTCGCCGGCCGAGGCCATCGCCGACAGGTCGGTTATTGGAGCGAGACCGACGATCAAAGCTGTTTCCGCCGCCCTCCGGGCGCCGGCCCACAACCCGAGGTGGCCACCGGCGGAGTGGCCGAGGAGACACAGCGGGAGATTCGAGAACGTCTCGAGTCGTCTGACGAAGTCGAAGGCGGTGAGGACATCATGTGCCGACCCGGGCCATCCACCTCCGGCCCCCAGACGCCGGTACTCGACGTTCCAGGTGACGTAGCCACGTCTGCTGAGATCGACGGCCAGGGTCTCGGTCGTGTCACGCTCGTACTCCTGGCGCCAGAGACCTCCATGCACCACGACCACCACCCCGGCCGCATCTCCGCCTGGGAGGCGGAGATCTCCCACGTTCTCCCGGTGCGGCCCGTAGCGCCTGATGTCGACCTCCATGTCGGCCCGGTTCCGGAGATGACGCAACGCGTCCTGATACCCCCCCACGCCGCGCCCGTAGATCGTCCGCACACAGGCGGGGGCCACCAATGAGCTGGCTCGCCACGGCTCGCGGCGCTTGATATTGGAGATGTGCACCTCCACGGCGGGGACACCGACCGAATCGATGGCATCTCCGATCGAGCGCGAGGTATGGGTCAGGGCTCCGGGATTGATCACGATCCCGTCTGCCCCTTTCGCTCCCTGTATGGCATCGACCAATTCGCCCTCGTGATTCGACTGGAGAAAGGTGGTCTCGATTCCGAGAGCCGCTCCCCAGGATCCGATGCGGGTCTCCAGGTCCGACAGCCTGGTGCTCCCGTAGACCTCGGGCTCCCTGACGCCGAGCAGGTTGAGATTGGGCCCGTTCAGGATCAGGACACGCATCATGCGACCTGGGGCTGGTGATCGGGGACGAGGCCATGGGCCGCTTCGAGCACGGATGCGGGCAGGTCCCCGGGGACGAGCTCGAAACGCGTGGCCATCCTCGCGATGATGGCATCGATCACCTTGGCATTGTCGAGCCCAGGTGAGCGATCGGCGAGAGCACCGGAGGTCCGGGGGTCCCAGTCGAGGTGGAGTGCCCGGTAGACCGGGATGAGGACGTCGCGAATCCGCTCGCCGTCGTCGACGACCACAACGCCCCCGACATGGGCCCCTCCGCGGACGAGACGTTGGCCGACACCCATCACCTTGACCCGGCCTCCGACGTTGACCGACCACCGGCCGGGGCAGTACTCGCCGGGCAGCTCCCCGATTCGGGCGTCGATCCCGAGATCTTCGAAGGCGCCGACCATGACACCGGCGATGGTCCGGAACCTGTCCTCGATCCCGGCTCTCGGGTCCGGCTCCGATGTCGCCCAGGCGAAGGCCAGGGTCTGCTCGTGGAACACGGCCGCCCTCCCCCCGGCCAGCCGCTGGACGGCGGCGAATCCGTGTGCCCGGGCTGCCTGGACCGCCTGTGGGTAGCCGGGCCTCACCCGGTCGGCGCCGCCGAAGGAGACCACCGCCCCCGGGACGTGGAGCCGGAAGACCCCTCCAACCTCCCCACGGGCCACCGCGGCGAGGGTCGAGTGGCTCACCGCCACGTCCAGGGCGGGGGGATCCGGATAGCCCGTGGTGACCAGGGTGAGTCGGTTCACAACCAGGAGGATAAGGAACCCGGTGTTACCGTCAACGGACCGTCTTCGAAGTGGGAACTGTCGGATCGGCAGGTTTCGTTGACAAGACGCACGAGGGGGATCGAGTGACTTTGGAGGGCATTTGCGTAACCGTGCCGGCGTGGTGGCGGTTGTGGTTGCGGTCGGCGTGCTGACCGCTTGTGGTGACGCGCCCTTCGCTTCCCTTGGCCGGCGCAGCTCGGAATGGATCGGGGAGCCCACCATTCTGACCACCACAACCGTGGCCACGACGGTGCCGATCGTGGTCGGCGCCGACATACTCAAGTGGTTCAACGATGGGCTCGGTGGCGAGTTCCTCGACGATCCGGAGGCGCTCAAGGTCGCCGTGTTCGCCCGACGCGGCGGTGACCTCTTCATCCAGGCGAGCCGGGCGGAGATCGTCGCACTTCTCCCCGACATCAAGTTCCCCTCATCCACGCCCTATCTCTCCGAGTACGTGACGTCCCAGCTCGTGTTCAACGAGACCGGTGAGCTGGCCGACGACCCTGTCGCCGCCTTCGGGATCTGGTCCTCGGAGCCATACACCAGGTCGCGCTCGGTGGCCCAGATGATCATCATGCGGGTCTCGGCCGATGCGCTGGCCGCCGCCGAGGTGGCGGCTCCGGGGGCGGACATCTCTTGTGAGCGCTTCGCGGATCGGACCACGGAGGTGTGCGCCGTCAGCACGATAGGGGACCGGCCGGTCTGGTCACTCGAGGCATCGAACGGCACGACCCTCGTTTTCTACGACGGTGACTACAGATACGAGTTGTTCGGGCGCTCATATGTGGCCACGGCGGCTCTCGAGGAGATGGTCGTCGACCTCGTACCCCTTTCCGAGCTAGGGAGCGTCCCCGGATAATCTTCGACGGCCGACACGGAGGCCGTGCATCTTCCATTCCGGTGGCTGGTGGAGCTACCTGCAGTACGACGAGGAGCAGGATCGTCCCGACATCGATCGGGCGCTCCTCCGCCGCGTCTCGTCTTACGGACGTCCCTATCTGAGCGGCCTGATCGGCGTCCTGGCCACCATCCTGGTCATCTCGGGGTTGGGAGTCGTCCCACCGCTCCTGATCCGGCTGTTGGTCGACGAGGCGTTGCCCAACCAGGACGTCGGACAGCTGACCATGCTCGGCCTGGGCATGATCCTGGTCCCGCTGATCAGCGCCGTGGTCGGCGTGGCCCAGAGGTGGTGGTCGTCATCGGTGGAAGAGGGGATCATCTTCGACCTGAGACGTGAGTTGTACGCCCATCTGCAGCGCATGTCGCTCCGGTTCTTCACCGCGACCAAGACCGGGGAGCTGATGAACCGGCTCAACAGCGATGTCGTCGGGGCCCAGTCGGCGATAACGGGCACGTTCGTCACCATTCTCTCCAACCTGGTCTCGGTGGCGTTCATCCTGGTCGTGATGATCCAGGCCGATTGGAGGCTGACTCTTCTCGCCGTGGCGGCCCTTCCCCTGTTCGTCATCCCGGCCCGCCGGGTGGCCAAGGTGCTGAAACGGGTGACCCAGCAGCAGATGGAGCACCAGGCGCGCATGTCGGGCATTCTCCAGGAGACCTTCAACGTGAGCGGCGCCTTGCTGGTCCGTCTCTTCGGGCGCTGGGACCAGGAGGCGGAGCGCTTCGGGGAGCAGGCGGCGCTGGTGCGTTCCTACGGGGTGCGTCGATCCATGGTGGGACGTGGGTTCTTTGCCGCTCTGGGGCTGGTCTCGGCGGTGGGCACCGCGGCGGTCTTCTGGGTCGGGGGAATGTCCGTGATCCGGGGCGAGATAACCCTGGGCACCGTCATGATGTTCTCCACACTGCTCACCCAGCTCTACGGGCCGCTGTCGGCCATGTCCAACTCGAGGGTGGAGTTCGCCACCTCACTGGTGTCATTCGAGAGGGTGTTCGAGGTTCTCGACCTCGAAATCGACATCCGGGACCCGGAGACGGCCGAGTCGCTGAGCCGGGTGGCGGGACGTGTCGAGTTCGAGGATGTCTCATTTCGCTACCAGAGCGAGGGCCCCGAGGGTCTCGAGGCCGTGAAGCGGTTCAGACGATGGGTCGATACCGACGAGCCGGCTCCCACCGGTCACAGTACGCGGGAATGGGCCCTGCGTCATGTCGGCTTCGTCGCCGAGCCCGGGACGCTCACCGCACTGGTCGGCCCTTCCGGTGCCGGGAAGACCACCATCTCGTACCTCATCCCGAGGCTCTACGACGTGACCGAGGGGGCGGTGCTGCTCGACGGGCACGATGTGAGACACGTGTCGTTGCGGGACCTGGCTGCCTCCGTCGGGGTGGTGACGCAGGAGACCTATCTCTTCCACGACACGATCGCGGCCAACCTCCGATACGCCAAGCCGGACGCCAACCAGGCGGACCTCGAGGAGGCGGCGCGTGCGGCCAACATCCACGACATGATCTCGAGGCTCGCCAACGGATATGAGACGATGGTAGGGGAGAGGGGATACCGGCTCTCCGGCGGGGAGAAGCAGCGGATCGCCATTGCCAGGGTGCTGCTGGAGGACCCCCGGATCCTCATCCTCGACGAAGCCACCTCACACCTCGATTCCAGGTCTGAGTCCTTGATCCAGGAGGCGCTGGAGAAGGCGATGGAGGGCAGGACCTCGATCGTGATCGCCCACCGTCTCTCCACCGTTCGCGCCGCAGACCAGATCCTGGTGATCGACGAGGGAGAGATCGTCGAGCGGGGCACGCATGCATCGCTGGTGGCTGCAGACGGTCTCTATGCCTCGCTCTATCGGACCCAGTTCATCGAGGCAGCCTCTGCTTGAAAATCGCGCGGGCCTGATCAGGCTCCACGGGTCAGGTTCTCGATCAGGAGTTGATGGTCGGTCGCCAGCAGCAGGATATTCCCGTCGTGGGAGAGCCAGAGACGGGGGCCCACCCACAACCAGACGTTCCTGGGCAGGGCGTCGAGGTTCTTCCGCTTCCTGGCGTTGGGAGCGGCGTAGGCGAGGACGCTCGAGGTCGGCCCGCCCAGGGCCTCGAGATGGCCGATGAGGTCGTAGGAGCCGAAGAGATAGGCCATGGCCTCGGTGTGGTCGACCGGGCCGCTGTCGGAGAACCAATCCACCCGCTCACACTCGGCACAGGCGGCGACCGCCACTCGTCCCAACCACACCGGTTTGTGCTCACACCATTGCGAAACGCTCATGGTGGTCAACCTAAATCGCGGGTGGGACAGATTCGATCGCCGACTGGCTCCTCGAGGCTTCGGCCTCAGAGATCGAGTGCCGGGATCTCGGCGGTGTCCTCGAAGCGTGTCCCGGGGACAAGGAGCACTGGGAGATGGGACTTGTCCATCACCCGGGCAGAGACACTTCGCCAGGCCTCCTCGGTGAACAGACGCCGGGTGGCGCCCATCATCACGAGGTCGGCTCCCACATCATCGGCGGTGTTGATGATGGCCTCGGCCGGGTCGTCGCCTTCCACGAACCGGACGTCCGTCTCCAACCCTGAGGCCTGAAGGGCGGCGACGATCGGCTCCACCGCCTTCTGGCCCCGCTCCTCGAGATAGCGGGCGGCCTTGGCCTCGGCGTCGGACGACCCGATCGGGGCGTCGTCGAGAAAAGACCGGCGCACGTCGTCGTCGAGAGCTTCGAGAAATGAGCGGGGGACACGGACGACGGTCATCACCGTCACGCTCCCGTCGTCGTAATTGAGACGCCGGCACAGTTCGGCTACGGGCGCTGACGGAAGGACCCCGGTCGTGGCGATCAGGATGCGCACGAGGCTGAGATTAGGGTGTCACCTCCGCTTTTGCCGATGCGAGTGACGTGGATTCAGAACTGGTGAACAAGGTGACCTGGAAGATCCCGAATGCCCTCGCCCTGATCGGGTCGGCTTCCGGGGAGGAGTGGAACGGGATGACCGCCTCCTGGGTCACCCAGGTGTCGATGGAGCCGGTCCTGATCGGCGTCGGAGTGGACAACAAGGCCGTCACCCACCGGCTCATCACCGATGGTGGATCGTTCAGCGTCAACCTATGGGCGGCCGACGACACCCGGGTCTTCGTCAAGTTCTCCAAGCCGGCGACGCGGGAGGGGAACACACTCAACGGCCGGCCGGTTCACCGGGGAACGACCGGGGCGCCTGTCTTCGACGAGGCGGTGGCCTGGATGGACTGCGAGGTCCGCCACGCCATCGACCTCGGCACACACACCTTCTTCGTCGGTGAGCTGGTCGATGCGGGAGTGAACGACGAGGAGCAGGTTGCTGCCGCCCTGTCGGACACGCGGATGAAATACGGCGGAGTGAGACGGGGCGGTCATTGAGCCCCGCGCCCCGGTCACAGGAAGATCATGCAAGTCACGGTTGAGGGGAGGGTGGTGCTGGTCACCGGCGCCAGCCGAGGCATCGGGCAGGCCACGGCCCTGGAGTTCGCCCGGAGCGGGGCGGAGGGGGTCACCATCACCTCGCGGAAGCCGGAGAACATCGAGTCGGCGGAGGCGGAGCTGATCGGGGCCGGAGTCGACCCCCGGGCCCTGCTCGCCCTGCCGGCACGCGCCGACTCCGAGGAGTCCGCAGACGAGGCGGTGGCGGCCACCGTGGAGCGGTTCGGCTCCTGTGACATCCTCATCAACAACGCCGGGACCAACCCTTCGGCCGGCCCGCTGATGGAGGTGGACCTGAGCGCGCTGGACAAGACTTGGGCGGTCAACCTGAGGGCTCCGCTGCTCTGGGTGCGGGCGGCCTATCAGGCGTGGATGGAGAAGAATGGCGGCTCGGTGGTCAACGTCGCCTCGGTCGGAGGCCTGCGCCCCAGCCCCATCACCGGTGCCTACAACGTCTCCAAGGCGGGTCTGGTGCACATGACCCGCCAGCTCGCCCACGAGCTGGCGCCGACGATCCGGGTCAACGCCGTGGCTCCGGGGGTGGTAAAGACCCGTCTCTCCGAGATGCTGTGGCAGGACGAGGCGGCGGCGGCGCGGATGCACCCGCTCGGTCGGCTGGGGACGCCGGAGGACGTCGCCCGCGCCATCGTCTTCCTCGCCTCGGATTCCGCCGACTGGATGACCGGGGTGATCCTCCCTGTGGACGGGGGGATGACGGAAGCCTCGTCGTCGGGCATAGCCTGACCGGAAACGGAGCACGACCTTGAGCCATCCCGACCCCGACCCGGATCTCGCCCTTCGTTATCTGGAGGGCATCGAGGACGACGAGCCACTGCTCGCCCATGCCCGGGCCCTGCGCGACGAGGGCCGAGGCCGAATCGTCACCTATAGCCGGAAAGTCTTCGTCCCCCTCACCACCTTGTGCCGGGACCGATGCACCTACTGCACCTTCGCCAAGCCACCCGGAGCCGGGGGCATGTACCTCGAGCCCGGCGAGGTGCTGGCCATCGTTCGCGCCGGCGACGAGGCCGGGTGCACCGAAGCCCTCTTCACTCTGGGCGACCGGCCCGAGGAGCGCTGGCCTCAGGCCGCCCGGTTCCTCACCGACCGGGGTCTCGCATCGACGATCGCGTATGTGGCCGAGATGTCGGCGCTGGTCCGCTCGGAGACGAGTCTGTTCCCCCATGCCAACCCTGGGCTCATGGACGAAGGAGAGATGAGACTGCTCCGCCCGACCAACCCCTCGATGGGGATGATGCTGGAGAACATCTCACCGCGTCTCATGGAGGAGGGCATGCCCCATCACAACACGCGGTCGAAGGGCCCGGTTCGTCGAGTGGCCACGATCGAGGCCGCCGGTCGGGCCAAGGTTCCCTTCACCACCGGGATCCTGGTGGGCATCGGCGAGACGAGACGGGAGATCGTCGACTCCCTATTCGCTCTGCGGGACCTGTCCCTGGGAACGGGGGCGATCCAGGAGGTGATCATCCAGAACTTCCGGGCCAAGGCAGACACGCCGATGCGTCACTCGGCGGAGCCGGTTCCCCGCTGGTTTGCCCGGGTCGTCGCCGTCGCCCGATGGGTCATGGGCCCGGAGGCCAACATCCAGGTCCCGCCCAACCTGACCGAGAGGTTCGAGATCTATCTCCACGCCGGGATCAACGACTGGGGCGGGGTGTCGCCCCTCACCATCGACTGGGTCAATCCCGAGGCGCCCTGGCCCCATCTCGACGAGCTCCGGGAGCGAACCGAGGCTGCCGGCTTCGATCTGCGCCCCCGGCTCCCGGTCTACCCGGAGTACGTAGACGAGGATTGGATCGACCCAACCCTCTACCCCGATGTCCTGGCCGCCTCCGACGGGGACGGTCTGGCGTTGATCCCGCAAACATCAGGAGCACGATGAGCATCACATTCCTCAGACTGCGGCCGGCCGGGCAGCTGGCCGAGCTGACCGCCACCAGTCGCCGCCGTGAGGGGACGACCACGGTGGAGATGGAGTCGCCCACAGCCGCCGAGGTGGCGGCAGGCCACAAGGCCGGGGTGCTGGTGGTGGCCGGGTCGTTGTCCGACCTCGCTCCGGCGGCCTGGGTGGTCTCCTCGGACGATGCCCTCACCCTGGCCGGACGTGGTGTCCCGGGATGGCGCATCACTGTGGTGGCCGGGGGACCTCGGGAGACGATCCTCGACGCCGTGGCCAGGTCGAGTGCCCGGTTCGTCCGCGCCGTCAGGTCGGAAACAGCCGATATGGCGGCAATGGCCGGGCTTCCTGGCCTCGAGGTGGCGGTGTCGGTGTTCGTCGACGACGTCGCCCAAGGATTGCGGGCCGTCGAGCAGGGGGCCACCGACCTGCTGCTGCGGGACTGGGACGTGGAACGGATCGGTGAGCTGAGGACGGCCCTCGGGGAGCGGCGCCTGGTGGAGCGAACCGCACTGCCCCTCGGAATCGAGATAGACCAGGCACGCGTTGCCCTGCCCGCCGACGCCTTCACCGCATGGCTGGGGCTGGTGGACGGCTCGGGTGCGGCCCGGCCCAGGTACGACTGGGCGCCGGGCAAGGACACGGACCTTCCCCTGCCCGACGACCGCTTCTCCGCGGAGTGGTCGGACAGCTCGTGGATCGGCGGGACTGCTCTCTCCTACCCGGAGTCGGCCGGCGAGCTGGGGCCCATCCTGGAGCGCGCCCTGGAAAGGATCCCTCCCACGATGAACGAGATCGAGTCCTTGTTCCGGGCCCGGGGCGACCAGGTCGACGCCATTGCCCACGTGGCCGACGTCCTCAGGGAGAGGGCAGTGGGGGACACCGTCACCTACGTCGTCAATCGGAACATCAACTACACGAATCTCTGCTATTTCCGATGCGGGTTCTGCGCCTTCTCCAAAGGGCCCCGCAGCCTCAACCTGCGTGGCGAGCCCTATCTGATGGGTATGGGGGAGATCGTGGAGAGGGCTATGGAAGCTTGGGAGCGGGGGGCGACCGAGGTCACGCTGCAGGGGGGCATCCACCCCGACTTCACCGGGAACTTCTACGTCGACGTGGTCAAGTCGATCAAGAGCGAGTTGCCCGACATGCACATCCACGGTTTCACTCCGCTCGAGGTCTGGCAAGGAGCCCAGACTCTGGGCATACCGGTGCGCCGGTTCCTCGAAGAGTTGAAGGCGGCCGGTCTGGGCACCCTGCCCGGCACCGCCGCCGAGATACTCGACGACGAGGTCCGGGCCCATCTCTGCCCCGACAAGATCAGGACCTCGCAATGGGCCGAGGTCATGATCGCCGCTCACGAGCTGGGTCTGCGAGCGACGTCGACGATCATGTTCGGTCACATCGACCATCCCCGCTCCTGGGCCAATCACCTCGAGGTGATCCGGGCCATACAGCGCCGGACCGGTGGCTTCACCGAGATGGTCCCGTTGCCCTTCGTCCACATGGGCTCACCGATCTTCCTCCGGGGCCGGTCGCGGCCGGGCCCCACCTGGGACGAGGTGGTGCTCATCCACGCCGTCTCCCGCATCGCCCTCGACGGTCTGGTCCCCAACATCCAGGCCTCGTGGGTGAAGCTCGGTCTCGACGGGGGAGCCCGGTTGCTCGATGCCGGTTGCAACGATCTCGGGGGCACGCTGATGGGAGAGATCATCACCCGCTCGGCGGGTGCGGCCCACGGTCAGGAGCTCACCCCGCAACAATTCCGGGCAGCCATCGAGTCCGCCGGGCGGCGCCCGGCCCTACGCTCGACCACATACGAGATCCTGGACCCGGTGTGATCCGCCTCACCCCCGGTAGGTGAGACCCTTGGGGGCGGTGGCGAACCCCCATTCGGCGAGGGCAGGAGCGAGGGGGGAGCGCGGAGCCGGTCTCCCGTTGACCGTGTTCACGGTCGTGCGCCGGTGACGGGCGGCGATCTCGGACAGACCCCGCCCCAGGTTGCCGTAGGTAGAGCTGTCCTCCACCAGCACGGTGAGATGGCGGCGACCCCGGTCGAGGTAGCCCAGGAGCTCGCCGTGCCAAAGGAACACGTAGGCGCCGGCGTCCCGGGCCAACCTGGCTCCCTCCACTTCGGGCCAGGGCAGTGTGGCCCCGTAGGAATTGGCCGGGTCGGTGGCGGCGAGGACGGTCAGGTCGGGGGCGGGGTCGACGCGCAGGCGGTCGACCGCCCCGGGCAGGGCGAACTGTGAGCCGCCCAGACCCTCCACGAAATAGCCCCGTCTCACCCGACCTGTCTCCTCCAGGTGGGAGAACACAGGGTAGAGGGCGCTGAATCCCCCCGGGTATCCTTCGGCGAGGATGGCGTTCCTGGTCACGACACCGTGTCTGTCCAGCAGGAGGTGGGCCCACGCGGCGTGACGCTCGGTGTCGCTCACCTGACCGGTGACGAGGTGCCCGGTCAGGGACCAGCGGCCACCGGCCTGGGGCGGGAATTGCGAGGAGAGACCCGGTCCCGACCTCCTCGTGCTGCGTTGTTGGGTCAGGGCCCGGACCGGGGCCAGTGTGTCGTTGGTCACATGCCCTGACCAGACCAGGTCCCAAAGATGTTCCAGCAGGGCGCTCGGGTCGCCTCCGCCGGAGCCGAGGTAGAGGTCCCGAAAGAAGCTTGCCCCCCGTTTTTCGAGAAACTCCACCATGCAGCGCGTCTCGGGTGTGTCCGGGAGGTCGCCCGGGCCCCGCCAGAGCAGCCCGAGTGCCGATCTCGGGTACAGGGCGAGCTTCCCGTCGGTGGGCCCCAACGAGTCATGGCCGACCCACACCAGATCCCCATCGAGCAGGAGACGATCGAGGAGCGTCGCCGGGTCGACGACCCGGGAGGCGAGCACGTCTCGCTCCAGGACGGACGCCGGGATCACGGCTGCGGTGAGACGGTCGATGGCATCGGTCATGGCGGTCTGGCCACGCGGCGGGTCCTCGCGCACTCCCTGCCAGGCAACGGTGAAAGCGGCCAGCGAGGCCGGGGCCACCGGTTCGATCTCCCGACGCAGCACGGCGAGTGAGCGTCTCTTGAGCCGTCGCAGCACCTCGCGGTCGATCCACTCCCTTCCCTGACCACCGGGGCGAAATGCGCCCGCGTCGACGCGACCCTGTGCCTCCAATTGGTGGAGGACGGTCTCCACTATCGCCGCGGGCAGGGCCAGTGCCTCGGCCACCTCGCTGATGGTGAACGGTCCATGGGTGCGGGCGTACCGCCCGATGACGTCGCCGAGGGGGTCGCCGACCGGCTCCAGGAACACATGGGGGACCCCGGGTGGCGGCTGCACCCCGAGGGCATCGCGGAGCCGTGAGACGTCCTCGACCGCCGCCCATCGGGTGGTCCCGCCGTGGGTGATCTCGACCACGCGTCTCTGCGCCGCCAACTCCTCGAGGACAGCCGGGACGGTCAGCCCTTCGGTTCTCACGTCGACGTCGTCCGTGGTCAGGGGTCCCAGGTCCCTCAGCATGTCGTGGACCCCGTCGGCGCGTTTCACCCGACGGCGCTCGGTCAGGTACTGCAACTCGAGCTCGACGGCAGCCACGACCTCGGAGTCGATCAGCTCTCTCAGCTCCCCCTCGCCCAGCAGCTCTCTGAGCAGGTCCCGGTCGAGGGTCATCGCCACAGCTCGGCGCTCGGCCAGCGGGGCGTCGGCCTCGTAGAGGTAGGCGGCGATGAACGAGAACAGCAACGAGACCGCGAACGGGCTCGGGGAGTCGAGGTCGACCGAGGCAACCCTGATCCGGCGAGAGCGGATGTCGGTGAGCACTTCGATCAGGGCAGGCAGGTCGAAGTCGTCCTGGAGTATCTCCCGGTAGACCTCGAGCATGATGGGGAACGAGCCGAACTGCTTGGCGACGCCGAGGAGATCGGCGGAGCGTCGCCGCTGCAGCCAGAGCGGGGTCCTCTCGCCGGGCCGGCGACGGGGGAGGAGAAGGGAGCGCCCAGCTGCCTCTCGGAACCGCGCGGCAAAGAGGGCGGTGTCGCCCAGATGCTCCACGAGCAGGGCTTCGACGTCGTCGGGATCGACCAGCAGGTCGTCGGCGCCAGGCGGGTCGTCGGCATCGGGGAAGCGGAAGGCGATGCCGTCATCGGACCAGATGGCGTCGACGTCGGTGCCGAAGCGATCGCGGAAACGATGACGCAGGGCCATCGCCCACGGGGCATGCACCCTGGCCCCCAACGGCGAGAGCATCACCAGTCTCCAGTCGCCGATCTCGTCGCGGAATCGCTCGACCACGATGGTCTGGTCGGTGGGGAGGACACCTGTGGCTTCACGCTCCTCGATCAGATAGGCGACGAGATTCCGGGCCGCAAGCTCGTCGAGGTGGAAGCCGGTTCGGAGAGTGGTCTCCGCCTCGTCGGAGTCGAGCCCCCCGGTCTGCCGGATGAAGCTGCCGATCGCCTTGCCCGTCTCCAGAGATCGGCCCAGGGTGTCACCGTGCCAGAAGGGCATCCTGGCCGCACCTTCGGCGGGGGCGGGGACCACCTCGACCCGGTCGTGGGTGATCCGGGCGATGCGCCAGGCGGTGCTGCCGAGCAGGAATACGTCCCCTTCCCGCGATTCGTACACCATCTCCTCGTCGAGCTCACCCACCCTGCTCCCGTCGGGAAGGGTCACCCGGAACAACCCCCGGTCGGGGATGGTGCCCGGGTTGGTGACCGCCAATTGCAGTGCTCCGGGCCGGGGGGTCACCTCGCCCGTTGCCCGGTCCCAGTTGACCCGTGGCCGGAGCTCGGCAAAGAGGTCGGAGGGGTAACGCCCGGCCAGCATGTCAAGGGTCTCGTCGAACACCGGGCGGCTCAAGCCGGCATAGGGAGCGGCTCTCCTTGCCATCTCGTACAGATTGTCGGCGGTGGTTGCGCCGGCCACCACACGGGCCACGATTTGCTGGGAGAGGACATCGAGTGGGTTGGCCGGGATCTTGGTGCTCTCCACCCTCCGTCCCACCATCTCGGCGGCGACCACGGTGGAGACGAGGAGGTCTCCCCGATACTTGGGGTAGATCCGCGCCTTGGAGACGCCGCCCACGTGGTGGCCCGAGCGGCCCACCCTCTGCAGACCTGAGGTGACCGAGGTCGGTGCCTCCACCTGAAGCACCAGGTCGACCGCACCCATGTCAATCCCGAGCTCGAGAGACGACGTGGCCACCACCGCCCTGAGCTCACCCCGCTTCAAAGCCTCCTCTGTCTGGAGCCGCTGCTCCCGGGACACCGAGCCGTGATGGGCCCGGGCGATCTCCTCACCGGCGAGATTGTTCAACTCCGAGCAAATGCGCTCGGCCAGCCTCCTCGAGTTGGCGAAGACGATCGTGCTCCGATGAGATCGGATCTGCTCCAGGAGCCGGGGGTAGACCGCGGGCCAGATCGACCGGGTGGATTGCTGGTCGGGATCGAGGGGATCGGGCTCACCGGGCTCGTTCATGTCCTCGACCGGCACCACGATCTCGATGTCGAGGTCGCGCTCGTGGGGAACGTCGATGATGGTCACCGGTCGTGGCACCCAGATCCCGTCCTCTACCGTGCTTCCACCGAGGAACCGTCCGATGGACTCCAACGGACGTTGGGTTGCGGAGAGACCAATCCTCTGCGGGGAGATGTCGGTGATCTCCTCGAGACGCTCCAAGGAGAGGGCGAGGTGGGCGCCGCGCTTGGTGGCGGCGACTGCGTGGACCTCGTCGACGATGACCCAACGGACGCTGTGCAGGATCTCTCTCGCCGCCGAGGTGAGGATCAGATACAGCGACTCGGGTGTGGTGATCAGGATGTCGGGCGGGTTGCGACGCATCCGCTGACGTTCGTCGGATGGCGTGTCTCCGGTGCGGATGAAGGTGTCGACGGTGGGGAGTGAAGGGCCCCCGATGCGGCTGGAGGCATGACGAATGCCGGCGAGAGGCGCTCTCAGGTTGCGGTCGACGTCGTGGGCCAGCGCTTTCAGTGGCGAGATGTAGAGGACACGGCACCGGTCTGCCCTGTCCGGCTGGGGCTCGGTGAGCAGACGGTCGAGGGTCCAGAGAAAGGCCGCCAACGTCTTGCCCGACCCGGTGGGGGCATGGACCAGCACATGATGGCCATCGGCGATGGCAGGCCAGCCCAATGCCTGGGCCGTCGTCGGCTCGTTGAACGATGCCTCGAACCAGGTGCGGGTGGCGGCGGTGAAAGGGCCGAGCGGGTCCACACCCGGAAGGTATCAGAGCCCTAGGACAAGACCCGTCCGTGATTGGGATCGTGAGGTCCGAATGTGGCCCCGGAATGCCCGCTCAGGGGTGAGCTAGGCGGAGAGCTCGAGCGGGAGGCGGTTGACGGCGGCCAGATCGAGGAACATCTCGACCACCTGGGGGTCGAATTGGGTGCCTGAGTGCTTTCGGATCTCGGTCACCGCGAATTCGACTGGCAGCGCCGGCTGGTAGGAGCGAGTCGAGGTCATGGCGTCGAAGGCATCGGCGACGAGGATGATCCGGCTCAGGATCGGGATCTCCTCGGCGGCCAGGCCGAAGGGATAGCCACGTCCGTCGAAGCGCTCGTGGTGATAGAGGATGGCCTCCGCCACCTTCGGGTCGAGACGGTTGCGGGTCATGGCGAAGCCGAGCTCGGGGTGCCGGTTCATCAGCTCCCTTTCGGTCGGGTCGAGCGGCCCTGGTTTGCCGAGGATGCCCGGGTCGAGATGGATCTTGCCCACATCGTGCAAGACCCCGGCCAGTGCCAGACGGTCGAGGTCGATATCGCCCAGACCGAGGCCGACGCCCATGTTGACCGCTAGATCCGAGACCCGGTGCACGTGACCGTGCAGGTCTTCGATCACGTCCTCCATGACCTCGATGAGAATATCTCTCGGTAGTTCCCGCATCTCTGAAATCACCCGAGGGGGAAGTCTGCTCGGAGGGGTCCCGATGAGGTATGGGCCGAATGGACTATATGCCCGTGGCATTGTGGACTAGCCAAGGGGCAGAGGCGGTGTGGACATCCCGGAGTTGGAACCCAGGAACCGGTTGGCTAACTTCTCCTCAGCGAATGACGCGCTCATCAAGAGCGGTGGAGGGACAGGCCCTGGGAAACCGCGGCAACCGACTCGAACGGTGCCAATGCCTGAACGATGAGTGGCCGAGGACGGCTATCCGTCACGGTGCTCGGAAGAGCGCGTAGGACAGGAGAACCGTCATGACACGAACCGCTACACACCGCCACCCCGATCGGCGCCTGTGATGAGAGATCGTGAGTTCGGGTTCGACACCCGTCAGATCCATGCCGGGCAGCGGCCTGACCCCGAGACCGGGGCCAGGGCGATGCCCATCTATGCCACCACGTCGTTCGTGTTCGAGGACGCTCAGCAGGCCGCCGACCTGTTCGCCCTGCAGAACTTCGGGAACATCTACACCCGGATCGGAAATCCGACCACGGCCGCCTTCGAGGAGCGGATGGCATCGCTGGAGGGCGGTCTTGGGGCCCTGGCCACGGCATCGGGACAGGCCGCACAGCTGATCTCGATCTTCACCCTGTGCAACGCCGGAGACGAGATCGTGGCTTCGAGATCACTGTACGGCGGCACCTTCACCCAATTCGACGTGACGCTGCGACGGATGGGGATCAACGTGACATTCGTGGACATCTCGGATCACGCTGCGGTCAAGGAGGCGATCAACGAGAGGACCAAGGCGCTCTACGGGGAGACCATCGGCAACCCGGCGGCCGACATCCTCGACATTAGGGCGGTGGCCGACATCGCCCACGACAACGGGATACCGCTCATCGTTGACAACACCTTCGCCACCCCGTATCTGTGCCGTCCGATCGAGCACGGTGCCGACATCGTGGTGCATTCGGCCACCAAGTTCATCGGGGGACACGGGGTCGCCATCGCCGGCGTGATAGTGGAGTCGGGTCTGTTCCCTTTCGACAACGGGAAGTTCCCCGGGATCACCGAGCCCTCCCCGGCCTATCACGACCTCATGTTCTGGGAGAACTTCCGGGAGTACGCCTATCTGATGAAGGCGAGGGTGGAGACGCTTCGGGACATCGGCGCCTCGATGTCCCCGTTCAACGCCTTCGTCCTCCTCCTCGGGCTGGAGACCCTGTCTCTGCGCATGGCCCGGCACACCGAGAACGCCCGTCGGGTGGCCCAGTTCCTCGTAGAGCACCCGGAGGTGGCCTGGGTCAGATACCCGATCTTTCCCGACAACCCCTGGACCGGGCTTGCCTCGAAGTACCTCCCCGAGGGCCCGGGGGCGGTGTTCACGTTCGGGGTGAAAGGAGGTTTCGACGTGGCCGCCAGGTTCATCGCCGGGGTCGAGCTGTCATCGCATCTGGCCAACGTCGGTGACGCCAAGACCCTGGTCATCCATCCCGCCAGCACCACCCACCAGCAGGTTCCGGTGGCGGAGCGCCGGGCGGCCGGGGTTGGCGACGAGATGATCCGGATTTCGGTCGGTCTCGAGGACATCGACGACATCCTCTGGGACCTGGGCCAGGCGCTGGAGAGGGCGAGAGAATGACCACGGTGATGCACGAGGCGAGCGCACTCGAGCGTCTTCAGATCATCCAGTCGGCGCGGACCGTGGCCCTGGTCGGGGTCTCGGCGAACGTCCTCCGCTCCTCGAACTTCGTGGCCACGTATCTGGTCCGGACCGATCTCGACATGTACCCGGTCAACCCGATGTACGAAGAGATCCTCGGGCTGCGCAGTTACCCATCACTGGCCGACCTCCCTGTCGTCCCCGACATAGTCGACGTGTTCCGACGTCGGGACGAGCTCCCCGGCGTGGTCGAGGAGGCCATCGCCATCGGGGCCAAGGTGGTCTGGTTCCAGTTGGGCCTGCGTCACGACGAGGCGGCGGCCAGGGCGGCGGCAGCCGGGCTCCAGGTGGTACAGGACCGATGTCTGAAGATCGAGCATGCCCGTTTCTCGGGGAAGCTCCACCTGGCCGGCTTCAACACCGGGGTCATCTCATCGCGTCGGAGGCGGCCCTTGTAGGAGTCGGGTCAGACCAGCCCGTGCGCCCGCGCCTCTGCGATGAAGGAGGTGGCGCGCGAGATGTCGACCGGAGAGGTGGCCAGACCGTCGATCTTGATCGATGAGCCGACGATGACGGTGTCCGCGACCTCGGCAAGACGCCCCAGATTCCCGATTCCGGCCCCGGACCCGATCACGAGTCTCGTCCCCTCGGGGATCACCGAGCGGACCAGGCCCGCTTCGTGGACGTCGGGCTCTGCGCCGGTGCCAGGCCCGGAGACGATGACCGCGTCGGCCAGACCGCGGGTCACCGTGTCCTCCGCCGCCTGTCTGATGTCGAGACCCGGTGGAGGGGTGGCGTGTTTCACCATGACGTCGGCCCACACCTCGACCTCGGGGGCCAGATTGGCGCGACGTCGGGCGAGCTCGTCGGCCCGGCCCAGGATCGGGCCCTGGTCGGTGTACATGATCCCGCTGAGGACGTTGACCCGGATGAAGGCGGCACCGGTGACCGCAGCAATCGCCAGCGCGCCGAGAGCGTCGTTGCGGAGCACATTGACCCCCACCGGGTTTCCCGTCGCCTCCTTGACCGACCGCACCGCCAGGGTCATGGCCGCCACCGTCTCGGGGTCCGAACGGTCGGCGTGGAAGGGCACATCGCCGAAGTTCTCTACGAGCAGGGCCGGGAACCCGATCCCGGCCAGGGCCTTGGCTTCGGAGACCGAGGTCTCGATCACCTCCTCCATCGATCCCTTGAATCCGGGTGAGCCGGGGAGTGGGAGCAGGTGGATCATCCCCACGAGACGGGGGAGTGGGCTCACAGGTACGCCCTGGCTACCTGCATCGCTTTCTCGGCGAACTCGCCGGTGACTTTCAGGTTGGTCTTCTCCGCCTTGATCCGGCGCACCGCGATCCGGGCCCATTCGGATGCCGACCCCTTGATCAGCTGGTCCGTGTCTTCGGGGCCGTAGACCCACTTCGCGTATCCGGGGCCGATGACCTCGATTCGAATCGGCTCGAAGTCCTCACCGGCGTGTTTGAAGGCATGGGGGAGGGTCTTCCAGCCGAGCCAGCAGACGTGACGGATCCTCGGTGTGTCTTCGACCTCCAGACCGAGAGTGGCATAGATGTCGAGACCATGCATCCATGTCTCCATCAGCCGGAAGGTGGCGAAGGTGCGGGCGCTCATGTCCCCCTCGATCCACTCGATCCTGGACTCGCCCTCCATGTGGGAGAGGGGCTCCACGACCTTGGCCCGGCCACCGCGCCACCACTCGATGACGTCTTGAGGACGCATGGCACGCCCCTTCTTGATCGCCTCGTTCCTAAGCGGTACCAGGCTGGGTGCGTTCTGCCAGCGCTTCAGCTTGTCGCCGCCGGCGATGGTGTCCGCCGCCAGCTCCTCGTAGTCGGCCAGGTGGGCGATGGTGTCCCTGACCGTCCAGGGCTTGGAGGGGGTGACCATGTCCCAGATCTTGATCGGGATCCTCTGAAGGGACTGATCCAGGAATTGCTGTTCTGCTACGAGGTCGGAGAGGATGTCGCGCACACCTCAATGGTAGTCCGAGACCGCTGGCTAATCCCAAGGTGAAACCCCCACTACCAGGGTCTTTCCGCCTGCTCTTCGGTCATCGGCTCGGGGAGTCGATAGGGTTTGCGGGCGACGACGACATCGTTGAGACGGTCGATCATGAGCCGCAGGCGGCCGAATTGCCGGCGATCGAAGACAAAGGCGATGCGATGGAGATCGAGGGCGTCGCCGTCCTCGATCTCGGCCGGGCCGGCCTCGACCTTCTCGATCCTGCCTGCGACCACCATGTCGGCGAACTCTTCGTTCAACCTCCCCAGCATCTCGTCGGAGGGCTCCTCGTGGAGACGCAGGACCAGTCTGCCCCCGGCATACCGTTGCGAGTGGTAGTTGCCGTAGAAGTGCCAGATGTGCTCGGCGGCCACCCTCTCGTCGGTGGTGTGGAGGAACAGGGAGAGGTCGGACTCGCTGATCAGCCCTCGCGCCAGTTGCTGTTCCTTTATGAACTCGATCATCGGCCTCCAATAGTCGGTCCCCTCGGCCTCGAGCAGGACGATCGGATGCAGGTCGCTCTTGCCGGTCTGGACCAGGGTGAGCAACTCGAAGGTCTCGTCGAGCGTGCCCCAACCCCCGGGGAGAAGGACGAAGGCGTGCGCCTCCTTGACGAAGCCGAGCTTCCTGGTGAAGTAGTACTTGAAGTTGACCACCCGCTCCGGGTTGATGTGGGCCGGGATCTCGTCTTCGAAGGGGAGCCTGATGTTGACCCCGTAGGAGTGCTCGATCCCGGCGCCCCGGCTTCCTGCCTCCATGATCCCCGGCCCCGCCCCGGTGATGATGCCCCAGCCGCTCTGGGCCATGATCGAGGCGAACTCCATGGTGATCCCGTAGTTGGGATCCTCCTCACCGATGCGGGCCGAGCCGTAGATGGTCACCTTGGGCTCGTCGTGACGGGAGAAGACGAGGTTCGAGTACCTCATCTCCTTGAGGGCGGTGTTTATCAGCTTGAGGTCGGCCCGTGAGGCCCCGTCCCGACCGAGTTTGATCGCGGTCACCATCATCTCGGCGATCAGGTCGGCGTTGCCGCTCGTGGTTGCGCCGGCCACCAAGGCGGCAACCATGGCATCGAGGTCCGGATTGCCCAGGTCATAAGGCATGACCGCGACGGTACTCAGCTGGGACGATTGGGCGGGCCTGGCTCAGAACGGCCTGGTGCTGGGTCCCTTGCGCACCACGGCGTTCCAGACGGTCTCGTAGTGGTCCCGGTCGAAACGGTCGACGTGGGGGAGCACGTACTCCTCCCACGCCTCGCGCAGAGGGTCGGTGCGGTCGATGTGCACCACCAGCCCGGTCGGGATCCGGTCCAGCAGCGAGCGGAGCGACAACGGCGTCTCGACCCGGACCCCCGAGTCCTGGGCCTCGAAGGAGGCATTGACCTCCACCGCCAGACGTGCAATCGCTTTGACGTACTCCTCCTTGAGATGGGGGTACCTGCGGGTGAGCATGGCCTCGACCTGCTCGCCTGCGGGGAAGCTCTTCTCCCATATTACCCAGCGGTCGGCGAACGCCTTGTTCAGGGCCTGGGTGCCGGCGTAGTCACGGAGATCCGCGGGGTTCATCGTCCCGAAGATCCGGACGTCGTCGCGCAGTCTCACCGTCTCCCCGGTGGGGAGGTCGAGTGAGGAGTAGCGATCGAGCAGGCCGTGCAGTGCAAAGAGCGTCTCGGCGCCGGCCGCATTCAGCTCGGAGAGGTTGAGCAGGGCGGGGCCGCGCAGGGCGCGGGTGATGTCGCCGTCCTCCCATCGACTCTCGGTGCCGCCCTTCCCGTCGCCGTGGAGCCGGGTAGATCCGATCAGGGTGACGTCGCGGACCTCTCCGGTGAGGGGGATACGGAAGTAGGGGAGACCCATTGCCGCGGCGAACTGCTCGATGTCGTGGTCCTTGCCCGTCCCCATGTGCCCCCGCACCGCCACATGCAGAGGGATCAGGCCCTCGGCGCCGGACATCCTGGCCTGTTCCAGCTGGGCGAACCGGTAGAGCATCCCCAAATCGACGTAGTGGGGGTCGGGCTCGGGGATCTTGCGCAGGCGAAGCTCGATGTCCTCGATGTCGGCGGGGATCTCGAACCTCTCGAGGGTTATCGGCGCCCCCTCATCCGAGGGGTCTTCGAAGGTGACTTTGTCAGGCAACTCCTCTCTCCTGATTCGTCTTGAGCTCCGATGCCCGCAGCCACCAGGTGTCCATGCCCCAGAAAGCAAGACTACGGCGGAGCGCGTTCCTGGTGCCGTTGATCATCGCCTGGGCCAGGTCCTCCGGCTGCGAGACGACCTCGTGGCGACGGTAGGCCTCGTCCACGGTGTGATCGCCGATCCCTATGCCGATCACCGTGGTGCCGCTGGCTTCGACGGCAGCCACCGAGGTCGCCAGGGCATCGAGCGATCCCCGGGTCATCCCGTCGGCGAGGACCATCAGCACCCGGACCTGTGCCCCGAGACGAGCCATGCGCTCGGCGGCGTGGATGATGTTGAACTCGTCGACGTTGGCGGCCTTCTCGAAGAGGGACACCGGCGGCGCCGAGGTCGGGTCGCGCCGGGCCAGGGTGGCCGCCCGCTTCGGCTCGGCTGCGGCGTAGAAGAGACCGGCCAAGGCGGATTCCGAGTCATGCCAGCGGCGTTCGAAAGGCTTGACGACGTAGTGGTTGACCGTCGAGGTGAGCCGATCGGCAGCGGCCCCTTGCGTACGTCGTAGGCCGGCGGTGGCCGCCGAGCGCTTCCGCCGGTAGGACTCCTCGGTGTCGTCGGGCCGGGCAGCGAAGCCACGGTTGAACAGTGCCACCTCGAAGTCGATCTGGAGCTCGTCACAGAGGTGGGCCATGGTCCAGGCCCCGAGCATGGCGGCGGGCATAGCCCAGGAGCTACGGGTCCCGCCTCCTTTGCCCGGGCTAAGCATCGAAGCCGATGCGTCGACCAGAAGGGACACCGCGTAGGTTCTGCGGGTCCGCGCCGCCCTGCGCTCGTACAACCGCTGGTAAAGACCGGCGCCGATGAACAGGGCGGCGTGCGGGGAGACGTCACCCTGATCGAAACCGGAGCGCAGCCCCCGGCGCTGGTTGGCGGCGAAGAGGGGGAACAGCTCGCCCGCGACCCGACGCCGGGCGAGCCCCCAGGCTTGGGCGGTCCGTGCCAGGGCTTCGACACCCTCGACGGAGAACCGGGAGAAAGAGGAGGGGATGGGCCCCACGATCAGCTTGCCCCCCTGCCCGGTGGGGAGGAAGACATCGGGTGCCTGGCTCACCCTGAGCAGCTGGTCCGTGGACTCCTCGCCGGCCACATCGGAGGCGCCCTTGCGGTCGGACATGCCGGATCGCGCCTCGGCCGAGCGGCGGGTGTCCTGGTAGGACTCGAAGTCGGCGACTATCGGCGACGTCATCCGGACGGAGTCGACCCCCTCGGCCGCCTGCTCCGCATCGGCCTTGGCCGCCATGTGGCGGTGGGCATTGGTCGCGCTCTCCGGGATCTCGGTGATCAGCCCGTGTGCCCTGGCGATCGCCTCCAGCTCCAGGGCGAGCCTGGCCACCTCCCAGGGGTCGTCCGACTCGGAGGCCAGCTCGCAGTGGTGACTTGCGTCGTCGATGGCCGTGGCCGCCCTCGGGTCGAATCGCCGTTCGAGGAGATCACGGTCGACATATCCCCCGGTGAGGAGGAAGCACCCGAGAACGAACTGACTCAGTGCCCCGGAGCGGCTGATCGTCTGACCCAGGGCGGACAGGTAGAGGTCGGCCAGCACCGAGCGTGCCCCTGGATAGACGGAGAGACCCTGGGCCTCCTGTCTGGCATCCTCGAGGGAGAAGAAGAGGACCTCGGCCACCGGCTTGTGGGTGCGCTCGAGGGCGGTGAGCAGGTCGAGTCTCGTCTCCGGGGCGACCTCGCCATCGACCGGCCAGTCGTCGGGGAGCTCTCTAGTCTCGTCGAGGTTGGTCGACACCAGGTGCATCACCTCGTGAAGGGCGGAGGCCAGGGCCACTTCGTCCGGGGTGACCGGGGCGTTGCGGTGATAGGCGGCCTGGAAGATCCGGGGGTCGCAGACCACCTCGTCGTCCGAGGCCGCCGCCTCCGGGCCGAGCCGGACCCGCAGATTCGGGTTCTGGGACAGGGTCCGGGCAAACCGGGTCACCGCCGGGGCCACACGCTGATAACGGCTGACGACAGCCTCGATCGCCTGATCTTCGGGCCCGATCAGGTCGGCGAGAAAGGTCTGATCCCGTCCGCGCATAGCTGACCATTGTCTCATAGGTGTCAAACCCCGCCTCCCATCAGGGGTCACACCTCGTTCTGCGTCCTGGCGTCCACGTCCTACGTTGAACAAGTGTATGGATGGAAGCTCCATACACTCTTCCCGTGCATTACGACCTGACCACCCTGCCCAACGGGCTTCGCGTCATCACCGAGCCCATGCCCGCTCTCCGCTCGGTCGCCCTCGGCTGCTGGATCGACACCGGCACCCGTGATGAGCTGCCCAATGAGCATGGCGCCTCCCACTTCCTCGAGCACCTCCTGTTCAAGGGCTCCGAGAAGCTGTCGGCCCGTCAGGTGTCGGAGATCTTCGACGCCATCGGGGCGGAGTCGAACGCCTTCACCTCCAAGGAGAGCACCTGCTACTGGACCCGTCTCCTCGATCAGGACCTGGGCACCGGTTTCGACGTCCTCTCCGAGATGATCCAGCGACCCGCCTTCAGGCAGAACGAGATCGATGCCGAGCGTCAGGTGGTGATCGAGGAGATCAACATGAACGACGACGACCCCGACGATGTCGCCTTCGAGAACTTCACCGTGGCGGTTTTCGTCGACCATCCTCTCGAGGCGCCCGTCCTCGGGACCCGGGAGTCGATCCGGGGCATGTCCCGGGACGACATCCATGGCTATTGGAAACGTCGTTACGGGGCGGGATCGATGGTGGTCGCCGCCGCCGGGTCCATCGACCACGAGACGGTGGTGGAGATGGTCGCCGAGCGGTTCGGTGACTGGTCAGGGGAGACCGTGGAGCACGAGCACGGGCCCGCAGCACCATGGCCCGTGGTCAAGATCACACGCCGGGAGACCGAGCAGGCCCACATCGTCATCGGGGGCAAAGGGCTCACCCGCGGCGACGAGAAGCGGTGGGCTTTCGAGGTGCTCAACCATGTCATGGGGGCAGGGATGTCTTCGCGATTGTTCCGCGAGATTCGCGAGGAGAGGGGTCTGGCCTACGCCGTCTATGGGTTCAAGATGGCCTATGCCGACGCCGGGGCCTGGGGGGTCTACATCGGGACCACGCCGACTCAGACGGACACGGCGATGAACGTGATCCGGGACGAGCTGGCCAAGGTGGTCGAGGAGGGGATCACCGTCGAGGAGCTGGAGCGGGCGAAGGGCTCGATGCGGGGCGGTCTCGCCCTGGCCCTGGAGGACCCGAACAGCCGGATGGTCCGACTGGGGCGGGACGAGCTGGCGGGCATGCCCCACCTGTCGGTTGACGAGAGACTGGCCAAGTTGGAGGCGGCCACCCTGGAGGACGTCCAGGCCATAGCCGAAGAGCTGTACACGGGCCAGCGGATGATCGGGGCGGTAGGGCCCTTCGACGAGGGCGCCCTGGACCAATACCTGGCGGTCTAGATGTGATGTCCAGCCAGGTTGGTTGCACGGCTGATGGGTGGTCCGCCGATGGCTGTGTGGTTGTGGTGATGGTTGTAGGTGTGGATCCAGTCGGCAAGAGTGTCGATGCGTTCTTGTTCTGAGTTGTAGACCTGCACGTACGCCCATTCGTCGAGCAGGGTCCGGTTGAACCGTTCGATGCTCCTATGTTTGTCAAGCGGCCTCGGGGAGGGGTTGTGCTCTGTCGGCTCGGGGTAACGCTTTGAAGATCTCGCGGGCGATGTATCTCTTGAGGCAGCGGATGATCTCTCGTTTGGTCAGACCTTCGGCTGTGCGTCGTTCCACGTATTCGATCGTGGGAGGGTGGTGCCGCATTCGGACGATGGTGACCGTGTAGAGGGCACTGTTTGCGGCTCGGTCTCCGCTGCGGCTGAGACGATGTCGGCCGGTGGTTCTGCCGCTGCTGGCGGGTTGGGGGGCGACTCCGCAGAGCTTGGCGAATGCTGCTTCGCTGTGGATCCGTTCGGGGTTGTCACCGGCGGTGACGAGGAACTGGCCGGCGAGTTCGGTGCCCACACCGAACAGTTCGACTAGTTCGGGGGCGGCCAGTTCGACCAGGTCTTTGATCTGACGGCTGAGTTCTTTGACCTCTTGATCTAAGGCTTTCCATCGTCTCGCCAGGTCACGGAGTGCGGTCTTGGCGGCTGCGAGCAGCAGTCGGTCTGGGTCGCCGGTGAGTCCGACGAGTTGGTCGGTTTCGGGTCGTAGACGCAGGCAGCGGTTGACGAGAGTCCGTTTGGTCACCTGGATGAGCTCGTCTCGGAGCGGGGATGGTGCTCCAACGACTATCCCGTGGAGCGCGTTGAACGCCTGACTGCGGGCCTTAACCGCGCTGGAACGGGTGACTCTAAGAATGCGAATGGCTTCGACACGGCCGGTCTTGGTCTTGGGAACTGCAGTGGCCGTCTTCCCTAAGACGGCTCGAGCTGCTTGTTCGGCGTCAAGACGGTCAGACTTCCCATCAGCCCGACGAGCCGACGGGTTTGGACGGTTGACCTCGATCACACGCTGATCGGCATCGAGGAGAGCCTGGGTGAGAGCCGCTCCATAGAAGCCAGTGCCTTCAACCCCAATAGCGTCTATCGAGCCGTGAGATTTCATCCAGGCCAAAAGCTCGTCGTATCCTCGGTGGTCCGCACTGAACTCAGCTGTGGCCAACAGCTCTCCGGTCGCGGCCACCACTGCCGCATGATGGACGTGCTTGTGAGTGTCCACTCCGCCAATGACATTCGTCGCTGGTCTTGTCATGATTGATCTGCTCCCGTTAGGTCTGTTCTGACGGTGAGCGACCGGTCGAGCGGATCGACAAGTCTGTGACGGGGCTTCTCGCCAAGCTCCTATCAGGTCAGACCGTCCGGCCGGTACGCGTCATAACGCAGCACCTGGGCTGGTCGACAGATCGAACGAAGGACACCACGGTCACACTTTGACCTGAGTCAGACCAACCCGATGCTGCGTCGGCGCGATCATCACAGACCTTGCCGTTGAGCTGGGGGCGTCGGGGTGGGATCCGGACGTGGGTGATGCTTGCTGGCTTCGAGGGTGTCCCTGAACAGGTAGCTGCGGTAGCAGGAGCCGTTGTCGGTCATGACCGCTTCAACGTTGATCCTATGGTCGGCGAACCAGGCGACGGCTCGCTGGGTGAATCAGGTGGCAGTGACCGCTTTCTCGTCGTTGAGGACTTCGACATAAGCCAGCCGGCTGTGATCGTCGACCGCGGCATGGACATATCCGTAGCCAAGGGACGACACCTGTCTCCCCGCTCCCTGTCGCTTCACATACTTGCTTCTGTTTCTGCCGCCCTGAGACTTGCCGACAGCTCGCCATCCTCCTCCGTCGGGGATACGCCCGAGCTTCTTGATGTCGATATGGATCAGTTCGCCAGGAGCGGACTCTCGTATCGGCGGATAACACGCCCGGTGGGCCGGTCCATCCACGACAACCGGCTCAACCCGTGGCGGGCGAGGACCCGCCAAACCGTCGACGCCGGCATCCCAAAGATCAGTCCTATACGTGCCGGACCCAGATTGCGTTGCCGACGGAGCTCGATGATCCGCTCTTCGAGTTCAGCCGGGGTCTGAGGCGGACAATGATGCGGCCGTGACGGCCGGTCGTACCGGCCAGCTTCCCCCTCCACCTGAAATCGACGCCACCAACGACAAGCCGTGGTCCGAGACACCCCCATCTCGGCGGCGACATGAGCAGCAGGACGGCCAGAAGCGATCCTCTCACAGAGAATCCGGCGGCCTTTCGGCGTCAGACGAGCGTTACGGTGCACGAGAGCCTCCTTCGGTCGTGGGTGCGTGCAATCACCACACAACCAGGGAGGCTCACCTCAACCCAGTGCTACCAACGTTCGTGGACATCACAACTAGTCGACCTCGAAGCCGACCGACTTCGGCTTCTCCCCGAACTCGATCACGCCGGCCGAGCCGTCGGCCGGCCGTTCGATGACCAGGGCCCCACCTAGCTCGTTCCCGTCGATGGTCGTGGCCCATCCCTCCACCCGGTACGAGCTGACCGCCCCGGACAAGGAGGTCCAGAGAACCGCCCCGTTGCCCTGGAGGATCTGGACCATCTCATCGGCACCATCGAGTGGCGTCAGGTCGGCTCCCGGCCGGTCCGCCTGGAATACCGCCGTGGCGCCGAGAGATGCGGCGGCCAGCAGCAGAGCGGCAGCGGCAAGGGAGAGGTTGCGGGCCCGGGGCATGCGGAGCATCGAAGCGCACGGTAAGGCTCCCATCCGGCAATTCACACTGCCAATTCGACCAAGTGCGAAAGGACTAGTCCATAGGCCAGGAAGAAGAGGACCAGTCCCACCCCCGGTCCCCAGGGCCCGACATCCCGGTTGGAGGCGAAACGGGCCACTCCGAACCCCAGGACCACCCACAAGGTGATATCGAGGGGAAATGCAACGATCACCGAGTCGCTGAAGATACCGATCAGTGCCGAGATCGGGCCGCCGGCATAGAGCAGGGTCAAGCCCACCGTCTCGCAGGCTCCGGTGCACGGGTCGCGGTTGACCAGGGTGAGACCGATGGCGAAGAAGACGATCCCGAACCCGAGGAGGAAGACGGTGGACAGGGCGGCGTCACGACATCCGATTCCTTCTGGTTTGCTCGCCACGTGACGGGCGATGGTAAGCCCACGAACAAGAGTGTCGGACAGGTAGCTTTTTCCCCAGAGCGATAGGAGGTCCTCATGGAGCTGAAAGAAATACTGCTCGTGCTGCACATCGCAGGGGCCGGGACCTGGCTCGGGGCCAACATCGTCCAGGCAGTGGCGCCGTCGATGACCGCCAAGCAGAGCCCCCAGGCCGCAGCCGGTTGGTACCGGGTGGCGGCACGGCTGCCGACCCGGGTCTACATTCCGGCTGCCGTCCTGATCCTCGCCACCGGGATCTGGATGGTCCTCGACAGCGAGGCGTACAGCTTCGGCAATCTCTTCGTCAACATCGGTTTCGGGATGATCATCATCGGGGCCCTGCTCGGGAGCCTCGTCTTCGGGCCGGGGTCGGAACGGGCCGCCCAGGCCGTGGAGTCGGGGGACAAGGGGGCGATCAGGACTGCATCCGGACGCATCGCCGCCTTCGGCACGCTCGACACGCTGCTCCTGCTGTTCACGATCACCGCCATGGTGCTCCGGCTCGGAGCCTGACCTGGCTTCCTGTCACCTTTGAGCCCGGCCGCCCTGCTGCTCGCCCTCCTACTGCTGGGCGGGTGCACGCTCGGCGTCGAGGGTGGCCAACGCACCGCGACCGGAAGCGAGCAAGGTGGGGTCGGTCGAGAAGTGGATGAGGCCTCCGTCACCACCACCCTTCCCCTGGCCCAGCTGCTCGGGGAGGTGGTGGACGCCGGGGACGACCCGGTGCCCGGGGCCACGGTGACGGTCGGGGAGAGGACGGCCATCTCGGCGGCCGACGGCTGGTTCGACATCTTGGCATCTCCCGGACCGCTCAGAGCCGAGAAACCGGGCTGGGTGGGGACCGAGATGGCCTGGGACGGCTCCTCGGCATTCATCGAGGTGGGAATGGAGCCGCTCCGTATCCACGGTCTGAGGGTCAGTGCCGAGGCGGCAGGCGACGATGCCAAGTTCTCCGCCCTCCTCACCCTGGCCGACGAGACCGCTATCAACACGCTTGTCTTCGACACCAAGCAGGAGGGAGGGCGGGTCTTCTACGACACGAAGGTCATGGATGCCCATGACTCAGGGGCGGTTCTGCTGGCCTACGACCCGGCGCAGCGGGTGGCGCAGGCCAAGGAGCACGGGCTGTACGCCATAACCCGGATCGTCACCTTTGAGGACTCGTATCGGGCCAAGGCTCATCCCGAGGAGGCCTACGACGACGCCTGGATCAACCCGACCATCGCCTCGGCCTGGGAATACCCGTTGGCTCTGGCCGAGGAGGCGTGCGGGCTCGGGTTCGACGAGATCCAGTTCGACTACGTCCGTTTCCCCTCCGGTTCGACGGTGGAGCTCAGCGGGCAGCTCGACATGACCCAGGCAGAGCGGATCGCCGCCATCGAAGGATTCCTCCGTGAGGCGCGGACACGGCTCCATGCAGTGGGTTGTGCGGTGAGTGCCGACGTGTTCGGCATCGTCGTGTCGGCCGAGAACGACCAGGGGATCGGGCAGAGACCCGAGGAGCTGTCCCACAATCTCGATGCCTTCAGCCCGATGATCTACCCCAGCCACTACTCCAACGGCTGGCTCGGATTCGACGATCCCAATGAGCATCCTTACGACGTGACCTCTGCCGCCATCGAAGACGCCGCGGCCCGCATCGAACCTGGAGTCGTCCTCCGTCCCTGGCTCCAGGCGTTCTGGTGGACCAACGAGGAGATCCGGAGATCGATCCAGGCAGCCGAGGACCACGGGGTGGGTTGGATCCTTTGGAATGCGGTGAGCAACTTCGACCGGGAGGCGATCCCCACCGACGCCGAGCTCGCCTCCCCGTAATTGGGACCGTCAGGTCCGCAGTAGACCCCTGTGCTTCGCAATTACGGAGGGAGTCACTCGCTCCTGCCGGTCCTCACGTCCGGGGCCCCCATGCGGGCGGCGTCGGCGGTGCTGTCGTCGGGCTGGCTCTGCGAGTCGAGCTCGGCCTCGACCCGGGCTCGATAGTGATCGACCTCGGCGGCAGCGGTGGCCGCGTCCCATCCCAGGATCGGGGCCACGATCAGCGCGGCCGCCTTTGCCGCCTGTACGCCTCGGTCCCGGGTCTCGATTGAGATCCGGGTGCGCCGGGTGAGGACATCGTCGAGATGCAGCGCACCCTCCGCCAGGGCGGCAAAGGCTATCTCCGCCCGGAGATAGGGAGCATCGGGCACCAGGGGCTCGCCCAGGGAGGGGTCGGCCGCGACTAGCTCGACCAGTCGCTCCACCTCCGAGCCGTAGCGTCCGAGGTGCCGTTCGGCGTCGGGCAGGGCCACTCGCGAAGGGTCTTCAATCAACCGGGCGTACCCGTCCGCCCCCAGGAGTCGGATCTCCTCGGTCCGCGAGCCGGGAATCGCCCTTCCTTGGTCCGCTACCGCGGCGTCCACGGCATCCCGGGCCATCAGGCGGTATGTCGTGTACTTGCCGCCGGCAACGCTGATGAGCCCCGTTGCCGACCGGATGACGGCGTGCTCACGGCTCAGCTTGCTGGTGTCGTCGGACTCCCCGGTCAGGAGAGGGCGGAGTCCGGCGTAGACCCCCACGATGTCCCCGGCGGTGAGGGGCTCAGCGAGGACCGTGTTCACCCGTCCCATCAGATAGTCGATGTCGCTCCTGCTGGCGGCAGGATGCGCCCGGCGCAGCTGCCATGGGGTGTCGGTGGTCCCCACTATCCAATGCCGGCCCCATGGGATGACGAACAGGACACTCTTCTCGGTGCGGAGGATCAGACCGGTCCCGGCCCTGATACGGTCCTGGGGGACCACGATGTGGATCCCCTTCGAGGCTTGCACATCGAGACCGTGATCGCCGGCCATCGCCTGGACGTCGTCGCTCCAGACCCCGGTGGCGTTGATGACCCTGCGTCCCCGGATCCTGAGGTCCTCACCCTTCTCGAGGTCCCGGGCCTCGACGCCCGAGACCTGGCCTTCCTCGATCATGAGGCCAGTGGCCCTGACGCTGGTGGCCAGCACGGCGCCGTGAGCCGCCGCCGTCCGGGCCAGCATCAGGGTGTGCCGGGCATCGTCGACCACCACGTCCCAATACCTGACCGCTCCGATGAAGGAGTCTTCTCCCAGAGCCGGCGCCAGCTCCAGCGCCGACCTTCGACTCAGGTGGTAATGGCGGGGGAGTGGGCTGTCGGCGAACGAGGCGAGCAGGTCGTAGAGGAGGACACCGGACCCCACGTAGAGACGCTCCCAGAACCGGTGCCGCAACGGATAGAGGAACGAGACCGGGGTGGTGAGATGGGGGCAGACGTGGGTCAGCATCAGGTTCCGCTCGGCCAGGGCCTCACGGACCAGGGAGAAGTTCCTCTGCTCCAGATAACGGAGACCGCCGTGGAACAGCTTGCTCGACCGGCTCGAGGTTCCCGAGGCGTAGTCCCGTTGCTCCACCAATGCCACCGACAGCCCGCGTGAGACGGCGTCCAGGGCGACGCCGCAGGCCGTCACCCCGCCCCCGATGACGACGACGTCGAACGACTCGCGGCGCATCCGACTCAGATGCGCCCTTCGCTGGCCCGGGTTGAGCCTGGAGGAGCCCGGTAGCTGATTCCGTACCATTTCACCGATGAGGTCCGAGATGAAGGTTGGCATACAGCTTCCGGAAGTAGAGCGTGCGGTGCGTTGGAGCGAGGTGCGTGACATCGCCCGCACCGCCGAGGACTCCGGTTTCGATTCGGTGTGGGTCGGCGACCATCTCCTCTTCCGCGACGCGGTGTTCGGGGTACGCGGCCCGTGGGAGGCGTGGTCGGTGCTGGCCGCCCTGGGGGAGGCGACGGAGAGGGTGCTGATCGGGCCCCTGGTGGCGGCCACCTCGTTCCACAACCCGGCGATGATCGCCAAGAAGGCGGCCACGGTGGACGAGATAAGCGGAGGCCGTCTCGTGCTCGGTCTGGGGGCGGGTTGGAGCAAGCCCGAGTTCGACGCATTCGGGTTTCCCTTCGACCACCGCGTGTCGAGGTTCGAGGAGGCCTTCACCATCATCCGGACGCTGATTCGGGAGGGCTCGATCGACTTCACCGGCCGCTTCTACACTCATCGCGACCTGGAGTTGCTGCCCGGTGCCAGGGTCGACATGCCGCTGATGATCGGCTCCAACGGGCACCGGATGCTGCGTATCGCCTTGCCCCATGTCGACATGTGGAACAGCTGGTTCACCGGTTTCGAGAACAGTCCGGAGAATCTCGGCCCGCTGCTCGAGGCTGTCGACGCCGCCTGTCTGGACGTGGGCCGTGACCGGGGCGCCGTCGCACGCACCGTCGCAGTGTATGTGCAGTTCGAAGAGGGTTCGGGGCGGATAGGTGGGAGCACCGAGCGCCCGAGCGTGCCCCCGATCAGAGGGTCGCGACAGGAGATGGCCGAGTCGTTGGCCCGTTTCGGCGAGGTCGGGGTTACCCATCTCCAGGTGGTGGTCGACCCCATCGATGCCTCCTCGGTGGAGAAGCTGGGAGAGGTCCTGGCCATGCTCCGATGAGTACCGTTTGGGAGGCAAAGGAGACATTGAATGGCCAATCTGCGAATCACCCGTCTCGGGCACGGCGGAGTCCTCTATCGCTCTCCGGCGGACGTGTGGGTCTGGGTCGACCGCTGGACCGGCGCCCCCAACTACGCCGAGGAGTTCCTGACGCCGGAGAAGGTGGATGTGGTGGCGCCCACCCACTGTCATTTCGACCACGTCGGCGACGACTGCGCCGATCTCGTCGAGCTGGCCCAGGTCGACGGCGCCACGGTGGTCGGCTCTCATGAGCTGAGCGTCTGGCTCGGGGCCCGTGGCATCGAGTCGATCGGGATGAACAACGGCGGCACGGTGCAGGCGGCCGGGATCAAGCTCACCATGGTCCATGCCGACCACACCGGCGGGGCGACTCTGGGGACGGGTGCCGAACAGGTGACCCGTGACCTCGGGTGCTGGGGCTGGGTCATGGAGTTCGAGGATGGCACCGTCGTCTATCAATCGGGTGACACAGACCTGTTCGGGGACATGTCGCTGATCGGCGAGCGATTCAGCCCGCAGATCGCGGTGTTGCCGATCGGCGGCCACTACACGATGGGGCCCCGTGACGCGGGTAGGGCGGCCGACCTGGCCAGGGTCTCGACGGTCATCCCGGTCCACTACGCCACGTTCCCGATCCTGGTCGGGACCCCGGAGGAGCTGGCGAAGCACACCTCGGCCGAGGTGGTGACTCTGGAGCCGGGCGACACCTGGGGGGAGTGAGCCCGATCAGTCCTCGGTCCCGACCCGGGACAGCACGGCGGGGGGGCGTCGCAACGACTTGAAGCCCAGCACCACGAAAAAGAGCAGGATCGGGATCACCGCCATGGTGGCCGATCCCGAGGTGTTGGCGTAGTAGCTGGTGACCAACCCGGCAATCACCGAGAAGACGCCGATTCCCGCCGCCGTGCCCATCATCGAGGGAACTCGCTTCACCAGGAGGGCGGCCGTGGCCGGCGGCCCCACCAGAAGCCCGAATACGAGCATCGTCCCCACGGTCTGGAACGAGCCGACGATCGAGATGGTGATGAGGGAGAGGAGCACCACGTGGGCCAGACCCGGTCGGAGACCGAATAGCCGCGCCTTCTGCTCGTTGAACGACAGCACCAGGAAGTGACGGTAGAAGAGAACGGTCACCGCCAGCACCAGGATCGCCACCGCCGCCAGGATCGCCAGGTCGGCCGTCGTGACGCCGAGCACGTCCCCGAACAGGATCGAGGTCAGGTTGCCGGCATATGAGTCGGTTCTCGAGATCAGGATCACACCGAGACCGAGCATCCCCACGAAGAGCAGACCGATCCCGGTGTCCTCCGAGAAGCTGGTCTGGCGATGGACCAGGTTGATGCCGACGATCATGACGACAGCGGCGAGGACGGCCCCGAGCATCACGTTGAAGTCGAAAATGATGGCCAGGGCAATGCCGGGGATGACACCGTGGACCAGGGCGTCACCGAGAAAGGTCATCCCCCGGATGACCACCCAGGCGCCGACCAAGGCCAATCCGAGCGCGGCCAGGACGCCACCGACCAGCGCCCTTTGCTGAAAGGCCAACTCGAACGGCTCGGTCAACCACTCCATGTGTCATCGGGACGCTAGGCGATCAGCCCAGGGCCGCCGCGATCCTCCTCGCGTTGGTCGAGAGCATCTCGGAGAGGGTCTCGGCTCCCGAGCCGGGGCCACCGAGAGACTCGGTGAACAACTCGACGATCTCGACCTCTTCGCCGAGCTCGGCGGCCACAGACTCGGCGAGCCTGGTCGGCTGGCTGGTCTCGGCGAATATCACGCGGGCGTCTTCCTGCTCCATGACCTGGACGAGCTCGGCGAGCTGGGCCGAGGAAGGGCTGGCCAGAGTGGAGCCTCCCCGGATCACCACCCCGAGGATCTCGAATCCGTATCGCGCCGCGAAGTACCCGAACGCCTGGTGGTTGGTGATCATCTTCCTTCGGTCGCCGGGGATGGGGGCGAGCAACTCCGCGACAGTCTCGTCGGTGGTCTCCATGTCGGAGGCGTATGCAGCCGCACGCTCCCTCCACCTCCCAGGGTGGGTCGCCGTCAGGGCCTCTCCCAGCTCCAGCGCCGAGACTCCGACCCGGAACGGGTCCATCCAGAAGTGGGGGTCCTCCCGGTCCCTGCCTCCGTCCTCGGGAGTGGTGAAGGGGAGCGGTTCGACCAGGGGAGCCAGTTCGATGGTCGGGATCCCGTCCCCGGCGGCGGAGGCCAGCAGGTCCCCGAGACCGGCTTCCAGACCGAGGCCGTTGCTCACGACCAGGTCGGCGGCGGCCGCCAGGGCCGCCTGTCGTGCCGAGGGGACGAAGTCATGGGCGTCGACGCCGATCGGGATCAGCACCTCGACCCGTCCCTCGTCTCCGACGACGCTCGAGGCGATGTCGCCCAGGATCGAAGTGGTGGCCACCACGATCGGCCCATCTCGGGCCGGCCCATCGTCCGCGTCACAGGCCGCCACGGTCAGGGAGAGGGAGAGGGCTCCAACCACGATTCTGGACCAACCCCGGGGCGATGACGGCGACAATTGCCCTACCTCGCTCCCGAGTCTATAATGAGAATCATTATCACTCAGGTTATCGGAAGGTCCCGAATCGTGTCAATTCAGGATCGACAGGTCGAGGAGCGTCTCACAGAGGCCGGCGTTCGTTATACCGGGGGGCGCCGTCGGGTGGTTGCGGCTCTGGAGCGCGCCGACGGGCCGATGTCGGCCGCCGAGCTTCATCAGGGGCTGGCGGGGAAGGTCCCACTCTCGTCTGTCTATCGAACGCTTGCCGTGCTCGATGAGGCCGGTGTGGTCGAGCCACATCATGGCGCCAAGGGGGTCACCAGGTACGAGATCGCCGAGTGGCTCGCCGGTCACCACCATCACCTGGTGTGCATCGACTGTGGTGCCGTCGAGGACATCGCCCTGCCCCGGCGGTACGAGGTTCAACTGGAGCGTCTGGTCGGCCAGGTCTCCGGTTTGTCGAGCTTCTCCGCCAGCGGGCACTCCCTCGAGGTCGACGGCCGTTGTTCGAGGTGTGCATGAGACCGGCGGCCGTCCGGGCCGAGGGTTTGGCGCTCGCCTACGGGCCGAAGATCGCCGTCGACACCTCGTCATTCGAGCTGCCGCTCGGGGGGATCACAGTCCTGATCGGCCCCAACGGCTCGGGTAAGTCCACTCTGCTCGGGGCCATCGCCGGGCTCATCGAGCCTGCCGCCGGGTCCATCGATGTCAGCGAGGTGGGCGGCTCGCCGCAGAGAATCTCGTTCGTCTTGCAAAGCACAAAGGTCAATGACACGCTGCCGGTGACGGTTCGGGAAGTGGTCTCCATGGGGAGATATGCGACGTCGAAGCCCCACCGCCGGCTCGATGCCGAAGACCAGGCGGCGGTGGAGGACGCCATGACGCGGATGGGGATCGCCGACCTGGCAGGGCGCCATCTCCGTGAGCTGTCAGGGGGTCAGCGGCAGCGGGTGCTCGTCGCCCAGGGTCTGGCCCAGGAGCACGAGATCCTCCTCCTGGACGAGCCGTTGACCGGTCTCGACCTGACCTCGGCGCAGGCCATCGACGAGGTGATCCACGACGAGACCCAGACCGGGTGCACCATCGTCCTGACCACCCACGACCTGGCTGAGGCACAGGTCGCCGACCATGTCGTTCTCCTCTCCGGGCGTGTCGTCGCCTGGGGCGCGCCGGAAGAGGTGCTGACCCTCGAGAATCTGACCGCGGCCTACGGCCCGAACCTGCTCCACGTCGAAGGGGAGCGTCTCTTCATCGACGACCCCGCACATCGCCCCGTGGCGGGGCGACACCTTCACCGGGAGCGGTCGGGCTGATCAGCGCCCGCGGCGGGGACGCTCCTCGCGCGGCCTTGCCTCGTTGACCTTCAGATTGCGACCGTTGTAGTCGGCGCCATCGAGCTCTTCGATCGCTTTAGCGCCGGCGTCGTTGGCCATCTCGACGAACCCGAAGCCACGGGAACGACCGGTCTCCCGATCATTGATGATTGCGGCAGAGTCCACCTGCCCGTACTCGCCGAACAGGGCCTCCAGATCGGCGGCGGTGGTGTTGAAGGGGAGGTTCCCCACATAGATGTTCATGACGTCCCGTCATCCTTTCTAATGAAGAGCCTCTTGGCGGCCCTTCGCCATGTTGTCCGGTACGACCCTGCGCTCAATCCGGTCGCAAATGCAGGACGGGAAGCCAACGAGTCGCCGCCGAAGCAGCGGCCGGAACGGTAGTGGAATTCGTCCGATTGTGTGCGCGATTGCTGTCAGGTCTCGCTGATGGTCACCTTGTTCATCACGACCTCGTCCTCGGGCCGATCGTTGCGATCGGTGGAGGTGGTGGCGATCGAGTCCACCGCGTCCATGCCCGACGACACCTTGCCGAAGATGGTGTACGAGTGAGGGAGCCCGACGTCGGTGTGGCAGATGAAGAACTGGGAGCCATTCGTGTTGGGCCCGGCGTTGGCCATGGCCACGGTGCCTCGGCTGTAGGTGCCGGCCCCTTCGATCTCGTCCCGGAACTTGTAGCCCGGCCCACCCGTCCCGGTGCCGGTCGGATCGCCGCCCTGGATCATGAAGTTCTCGATGACCCGATGGAAGATGACTCCGTCGTAGTAGCCGTCACGGGCGAGGAAGATGAAGTTGTTGACGGTCAACGGTGACCTGGCCGGATCGAGGGCGATCTCGATCTCACCATGGTTGGTGTCCAGGGTGGCGGTGTACCCCTTGTCGAGGTCGACGGTGAGGTCGGGGGGTGCTGGGTATTCCTTGGCCACGAGGGCCCTCTCTTTCTTGTTCGATCAGCGCCATTAAAGCCCCCCTCCCCGTCTTAGCCGGGACTCCCCCCAAGGCTCGCTTCGCTCGCTGGGGGGAGAGACGACGCTACTCAGGTACCCGGGTCAGGCGGCTCCGAAGTAGGCCGGGGCGTTGCCCGGCTTCCACTTGATCGAGCAGCCCATGGAGGGCCATTGCTCTTCGCTCACCGGTTGGCCCGCCAAGACTGCGTTGGCCGCCGCCCGCAGATCCGCCCCGCTGGCGGGGACTCCCATGTTGGGGCGTGTCTCGTCGAAGCGCCCCCGGTAGACGAGCTCATGGTCGGAGTCGAAGAGGAAGAAGTCCGGGGTGCATATGGCGGTGTAGGCCACGGCCACGCTCTGGTCGGCGTCGAAGAGAAACGGGAAGCTGTAACCGTGTGTCTCGGCCTCCTTCTTCATCGCCTCCGGGCCGTCCTCCGGGTACTGGTCGGGGTCGTTCGAGGAGATGGCGACGATCCCGAGATCGATGTCCTGGTAATCCATCCCGAAGCGAGCCAACTCGTCACGCACGTGTTGGACGTACGGGCAGTGATTGCATATGAACATCACCAACAGTCCCTTCTCCCCATCGAAGTCGTGCCGCGACACCTCCTTGCCGGTCACTACGTCGGTCAGGGTGAAATCGGGGGCCTTTGTGCCGAGCGGGAGCATCGTCGATGTTGCAGCCATGGGACGAGTCTAAGTGGGGGCCAGGTTTGCGATTACTTCGCCGAATGTCTCGATGCTCCCTTCGAGATGCACGTCGGGCATGACGACCATCGAGTGCCCGGCGCCGGCCTCGTGGTAGGCGGCGAAGTGATCGAGCTGGTCCTCGACGGTTCCCGCGTTGTGCTTCGCCATGAAGACGTCCGCGGAGACGTTCCGCCCCCGCAGCCACTCCACGCGCTCACGCAGCGTCTTTCGGTCGGGTCCGGTCATCACGTCCACCAGATGTGTGACCTCGATCTCGTCCGGGTTGCGCTCGATCTCGGCGCAATGACCCCGCAGCACCTCGACCTTGCGCCGGATCACGTCGGGCCGCCCGAAGAGATTGCAGGCGTCGGCATAGCGGGCGACCAGCCGGAGGGTCCTCCTCTCCCCGGAGCCCCCGATGAGGATCGGGATCCGCTCCTGGAGCGGGCGCGGGTAACAGGTCAGCTCGGGGGCGGAGAACGCCGACCCGGTGAATGACGGCGAGCCCTTGCCCCAGAGAAGCGGGAGCATGCGGAGAGTGTCCTCGAGCAGCTCGTACCTTGCCGCAGTGGGAGGAAAGGGGATCCCGTAGCCCTCGTGCTCCCTCCGGTCCCAGCCAAGCCCGAGGCCCAGGTTGACCCGTCCCCCGGAGAGTACGTCGAGTGTCGCCACCATCCGGCCCAGGACCACAGGGTGCCGATGGCCGATCGCTGTCACCAGAGCCCCGAGTCGGATGGCGGCCGTCACCCCCGCCAGATAGGAGAGTGTGGTGTAGGCCTCGGGCATGTCCTCCCACTCCCGCCCCACCTGCGGGATCTGTCGGAAGTGGTCCATCACCCAGATATCGCGAAAACCGGCTCTTTCGGCTCTTTGTGCCAGCGAGGTGAGCCGTGACGCCAGCCTGCCCCGGTCGGCTTCCCAGTCGAAGCGATTGACCACCAGACCGAAGCTGTGCCCGCCCGATTTGGCCCGGGGCTTCTCGATCGCCCTGCTCCCGGCGGCGGCGATGTCGGGCGCGACCAGTGCAAGTGGTTGTTCACTCGTGACCTGGTCGAACCCATCCTCGCCGATCTCCGCCCGGACGGCCCCGAATCGGCTGAGTTGTCGCTCGAGGACGGTCTTGGGGACGGGGCGGGGACGTTCCGAGTTCCGGCGACGGGTCTCGTCGTCGGGCGTGGTGAAGAGGACGGCGAAGACAGGAAGCCCGGCCCGGTGTGCGAGCCCTACCCAACGCCGGCGGCTCTCCTGGTCGAAGCCGAGAGTGTCGATGACGGTGGTCAGCTTCCGTGTCATGCGCTCGGCGACGATCTGCTCCAGGAGGGCGAAGGCGGCCGTTCCCGCCTGCTGATCGTCCTCGCCGGCGCCAACCATCCCGCGGAGACGGTCCGAGCCGACGATCTCGGTGTCGTGAAAGGTGCGAGCGGCCCAGGTGCTCTTGCCCGAGCCCGACGGCCCGATGAGGACGACCAGGCACGGGGCGGGCAGACGGAGCTCCATGCGGGTGTTCTAGTGGATCGATCGGTAACCTGGGTCCGTGAGCTCTCTGCCAACGGCGCCGTTCGGCCATGTGGCCACCGCCATGATCACCCCTTTCACCGCATCGGGTGAGGTCGACCACGAGAAGTCATGGCGTCTGGCCCGCTATTTGTCCGACAACGGGAGCGATGCACTCGTCGTGACCGGGACCACAGGCGAGTCACCCACCTTGACCAACATGGAAAAGCTGGCGCTCTACAAGACGGTTGTCGACGCGGTCGCCGGCAAGGACACCTTCGTGATCGCCGGGACCGGCAACTACAACACGGCCGAATCGGTCGAGCTCAGCGAGAAGGCAGGCGTCCTCGGAGTCGACGGGGTGCTGGCCGTGACCCCTTATTACAACAAGCCGAGTCAGGCGGGGCTGGTGGCGCACTTCACCGCCATCGCCGACGTCGGGGTCCCGGTGATGTTGTACAACATCCCGGGACGGACCGGGCTGCTCATCGAGATCGAGACGCTGGCCCGGGTGGCCGAGCACGAGAACATCGTCGCCATCAAGGATGCAGTCGAGAACGTCGACTTCACCGCCAAGACGGTGAACCGGATACCGGGCTTCCCCGTCTATTCGGGCCAGGACTCCCACACCTGGCCGATGATGGCGGTGGGAGCGGTCGGTGTGGTGTCGGTGATCGCCCATCTCGCCGGGAGGGTGGTGGCGGCCATGGTCGGGGCCGCCCTGGCCGGTGACGTCGACGAGGCGCGTCGTCTCCACCATCTGCTGCTTCCTCTCTGCGAGGCCTGCTTCCTCGAGACCAACCCGACTCCGGTGAAGGGCTCCATGGACCGGCTCTGGGAGCCGGTGGGCGACGTGCGTCTTCCCCTGGTCAGGGCGTCCGAGGAGACACTGGTCGCGGTCGAGAAGGCCGTCGGTGCCATCCAGGGTCTGTGAGCGTCTCCGTCACCTTTCTCGGTGGTCTCGGCGAGATCGGGCGCAATTGTGCCGCGGTCGAGATCGAGGGGAAGATCGCGCTCATCGACTGTGGGCTGATGTTCCCCGAGGAGGACATGCTCGGCATCGATCTGGTCTTCCCCGACTGGTCCTGGCTGGTGGAGAGGGCATCGGATGTGGCATGTGTGATCCTCACCCACGGCCACGAGGACCATACCGGCGCCCTGTCCTACTTCCTCAAGGACGTGAACGTACCGGTCTACGGGACGAGGCTCACCGTCGAGCTGGCCCGGGCCCGGATCGATGAGACGGGGGTCGAGGCCGATCTGCGTCACGTCGCCGTCATGAACTGGATGGACCACGGGCCCTTCCGCTTCCAGCTCATCCCGGTCAGCCACTCCGTGCCCGAGGCCACGGCAGTCGCGCTGGAGACATCGGAAGGTGTGATCCTCCACTCGGGCGACTTCAAGCTGGACTCGACCCCCATCGACGGGGTGCCCACCGACCTTCCGGCCTTTGCCACCCTGGGCCGGCGCGGGGTGCGTCTGCTGCTCGCCGACTCGACCAATGCGGAGAAGCCGGGTTTCGAGCCCTCCGAGAGCTCGGTCGGCCAGCCGATCGCCGACGTCATCCGTGATGCGCCGGGACGGGTCATCGCCGCCTGCTTCGCCTCCCATATCCATCGCATACAGCAGATCGCCGATGCCGGGATCAAGAACGGGCGCAAGGTCGCCTTCTTCGGCCGCTCGATGCATCGCAACACGGCCATAGCCTCCGATCTGAAGGCCCTCGACGTGCCTCAGAAGTCGGTGCTCGACATCAAGGAGCTGGCCGAGCTGCCCCCCGGCCAACAGCTCCTGATCACCACCGGGAGCCAGGGCGAGCCCTTCGCGGCCCTTTCCCTGATGTCGCAGGGGAGGCACAAGTTCGTCGAGCTGGGGCAGGGCGACACCGTGCTCATCTCCGCCAAGCCGATTCCCGGCAACGAGTCGGCGGTGTCCAAGGTGATATCCAACCTCATGCGGAGGGGGGCCAAGGTGGTGCACGGGACCAACGCACCAATCCATGTCTCGGGTCACGCCAATCGGGACGAGCTCCTCACCTTCCTCAACCTGGTGCGCCCCCAGGCCTTCGTCCCGGTCCATGGCGAGTACCGGCATCTCCACGCCCATGCCGAGCTGGCCCGCAGCATGGGCGTGCCTCATGTCGATGTGCTCGAGGATGGCGACCGGGTGATCCTCAACGGGAAGAAGACCCAGGTGCAGCGGAGGGCGGTGCCCGCCGGCTATGTCTACCTCGACGGCTCGGCCGTAGGTGACGTGCAGCCGGCCGTGCTACGCGACCGTTCCCATCTCGCCGACGAGGGGGTGGTGGTCGTCACCGTCGGCATCGACCACGACACCGGTCAGGTGGTCTACGGCCCGGACATGGACAGTCACGGGATGATGGACGACCCCAGCACGGTCCTGGCCAAGGCGGCAGAGGCCGTCATCGGGGCCATAGGCGAGCACGCCACGGGCCGCTCCGACATGGGTGAGCTCCAAAAGACCATCCGTCAGGCCGTTGGCCGCGTCATCCGCGCCGAGACCGCACGCCGCCCGGTCGTCGTCCCCGTGGTGATGGAGCTGTGAAACAGCGAAGCTGAGGTTCTGCGGCCCATATGTGGGCCGAACTGTCTCGAGTTCGTCGCAATCCCACATTCCACGACCAGGCCCGACACCCATGTATTGTTTCCCTTACACATGGGAACCAGGACACCCACCCGGAAGGGTCCCTCCGGGCGGAGACGGGTGTCCACAACCAGGAAGAAGAAAGCAGCGCCCAGGAGCACGCTCCGCCAGAAGCTGGTGGCGGTCCGCGGCTCCGTGCGCAACACACTTGGCCGTCAGACCGACGACATCTGGGGTTTGATCCTCGTCGTGCTCGGGGTTCTCGTGCTGCTCGCCTTCGTCGATCTGGCCGGCCCGGTCGGCAGGGGAATGGCCGGTGGAAGCCGTTTCCTGTTCGGGCTGTGGAGATTCGCCCTTCCCGTGGCCCTGGCCGGGATCGGCGTGGCCATGATCGTCGGCAAGCCCAAGGACGGGGCCAAGCGTCTGGTGGCCGGTGGCATCGTGACCTTCATCGGCTCCCTCGCTCTGTTCCACCTCATGACCGGGGCGGTGGCCCTTGCCCCGAGCATCGACCTGGTCGAAGAGCGGGGCGGGGCGGTCGGGTCGCTCATCGCCTTCCCCCTGCGACGCATCCTGGGGATGTGGGGGGCCTTCGTGGTCCTGGCCTCGGCCATGGGGATGGGCGTGCTCATCATGACCCAGACAAGTGTCCGTGAGCTGGCGTCGGGCATCGCCGACCTGTTCAGGTCCACTCGCAAGCTGGCATCTTCCGCAGTGGTGGGTGCCCGCATGGATCGGGCGGCGCACGTCTCCGATCGGGTCGCCAAGCCCCCCCCGTCGAACCGGGGCCGCCATGAGAGACCGAAAGCGTCGCGGCCCAGGCCGGAGAAACCGAAGGAGGCGGTCAAGCCTTCCCCCGGTCCGGCCCCGGTGGCCAAGACCGCCGACCCGGCCACTGGCGGATACAAGCTCCCGCCGCTGAGCCTGCTCGACGAGGGCACCGGGGGTGAGATCAACCGGCGGGCCCTCGAGGACACCGCCCGCCAGCTGGAGGAAACCCTGGTCCAGCACGGGGTCGACGCCACCCTGACCAAGATCGTCCCCGGGCCAACCGTGACCAGGTACGAGATCGAGCTGGCTCCCGGGGTGAAGGTCAACCGGGTCTCGAGTCTCTCCCATGACATCGCCTATGCCCTGGCCACGCCCGACGTGCGGATCCTGGTGCCGATCCCGGGCAAGTCAGCCATCGGGGTCGAGGTGCCCAACACCAAACGACGTCTCGTGTCCCTGGGCGACATCCTCTCCAGTGCCGAGGCCGCCGTCGAGGCCAATCCCCTGACCGTGGGCCTCGGCATGGACATCTCGGGTCAGCCCAAGCTGCTCAACCTCTCCGAGCTGCCCCATGTCCTCATTGCCGGGGCGACCGGGGCCGGCAAGTCGTCGTGCATCAACTCCATCGTCACCTCGTTGCTGATGAGGACCCATCCCGACGATGTCCGGTTGATCATGGTCGACCCGAAGCGGGTCGAGCTGGGCCAGTACAACGGGGTGCCCCATCTCCTCACCAGGGTCATAACCAACCCGAAGAAGGCCAACGACGCCCTGAAATGGGCCGTGGCCGAGATGGACCGGCGTTACGACCTCCTCGCCGACGCCAAGGTTCGCGACATCGAGGGGTATCGGGCCAAATGGGACGGCGGTGGGCTCGACCCCGATGGCTTCGACCGTTTCCCCTACATCGTGATCCTCATCGACGAGCTGAACGATCTGATGCTGGTGGCGGGGCGCGAGGTGGAGGATTCGATCGTGCGTATCGCCCAGATGGCCAGGGCGGTCGGCATCCATCTGGTGATCGCGACCCAGCGACCCTCGGTCGACGTCATCACCGGGGTGATCAAGGCCAACATTCCGACCCGGCTCGCCTTCAGCGTGGCCTCGCAGACCGACAGCCGGGTCATCATCGACGGCTCCGGGGCCGAGAAGCTGATCGGTATGGGCGACATGCTGGTGGTGACGGCCAAGGAGCCTCGCCCGCACCGGATCCAGGGCGCCTGGGTCCGGGAGAGCGAGATCCACGCCGTCGTCGACTGGGTGCGCAAGCAGCAGGACGCCAAGTACGAGGACCAGGAGGTCCTCGTGGCGGCCGCCGCGGCCGCGGCGGCGCAGGCGGAGGAGGTCGACGAGGAGGAGGAGGCCCTGGTCCGCCAGGCCATGGACCTGGTGGTGCGCAGCGAGCTCGGCTCGACCTCGATGCTGCAACGAAAGCTTCGCATCGGCTTCGCCCGGGCCGGCCGGGTCATGGACATCCTGGAGAGTCGTGGCGTGGTCGGCCCATCACAGGGAAGCAAGGCCCGTGACGTCTTCATGACCATCGAGGAGATGGAAGAGATCATCGCCGGGGAGGCGGCCGGGGTTTAGAAGATCCGGGAGCCCGGCCGACGTCGGGGCGGCGGATAAGCTCTCAGGCTGCATGTTCAGCCTGATCAACACGGACGGATCCGTGCGCGACCGTCTTCCGATCACCCTCGAGCAGATGCGGGGCCTCTACGCAGACATGGTCGAGGCCAGGACCTACGACCGCAAGTGCATGGCGATGCAGCGCCAGGGCCGGCTCGCCACCTATGCCCCTTTCGAGGGACAGGAAGCTGCTCAAATCGGAGCGGCTGCCACCCTGCGGGACGATGACTGGGTGACGGCGACGTATCGCGATGCCGCCCTGATGTGGCGGGCCGGCTACCCGTGGCGTCTCCTGATCGCCGGGCGGACCGGGGACGAGCGTGGCGGCGAAGCCCCGGCCGGGGTCAACGTCCTACCGCCTTCCATCACCGTCGGCGGCCACATGATCCATGCGGTCGGCCTGGCCTGGGCCGAGTCGCTCAAGGGGTCGGATCGGGTGGCCCTGACCTCGTTCGGGGACGGTGCGACCTCGGAGGGGGACTTCCACGAGGCGATGAACTTCGCCGCCGTCTTCAAGACTCCCACCGTCTTCCTGTGCCAGAACAACGGGTTTGCCATCTCCTATCCCCGCTCCGAGCAGACGCGCTCCGAGTCCATCGCCATGAAGGCCGACGGATACGGCATGCCCGGTGTCCTGGTCGACGGCAACGACGTGGCCGCCGTCCTGAGCGCGGTGGGAGCCGCGGCGACGAGGGCCCGAAACGGCGACGGTCCCACTCTGATCGAGGCGGTCACCTATCGTCTCGGCCCCCATACCTCGGCCGACGACCCGGATCGTTATCGCGACGAGGAGGAGGCCGCTCGGTGGCGGGAGCGGGACCCGATCGAGCGGGTCAGGCTCCTCCTGGAACGGGCCGGTGGTTGGAGTGCCGAATGGCAGACCGAGCTCGAAGAAGGGGCCGCGCAGAGGATCGAGGAGGCGGTCACCTCGGCAGAGGACCTGTCCCAGCCCGGTGTCGAGGAGATGTTTCGGCGGATGTACGAAGAGCCCACCGGGCCGCTCCGGGCCCAGTTGGGGGAAACAGGCCCATGAGCGAGCTGACCCTGGCCCAATCGCTCAACGGGGCGTTGGCGACCGCCCTCGAGTCAGATGAGCGAGTCGTGCTCCTCGGGGAGGACATCGGGCGTACCGGAGGGGTGTTCCGCATCACCGACGGACTCCGTGCCAAGTACGGGGAGGACCGGGTCTTCGACACCCCGGTGGCCGAGTCGGGGATCGTGGGCGCCGCCTTCGGGATGGCGGTGGCCGGGATGCGCCCGGTGGCGGAGCTCCAGTTCCTTGGCTTCTCCTATCCGGCCTACGACCAGATCATCAACCATGTGGCACGGATCAGGAACCGCTCCAACCACCGCTTCACCGCGCCATTGGTGATCCGCGCCCCCTTCGGGGGCGGGATCGGGGCCGCCGAGCACCATTCGGAGTCCACCGAGGCCATCTACACCCACATCCCCGGTCTCAAGGTGGTGGTCCCTTCGACCCCGTCCGACGCACGGGGCTTGCTCCTGGCTGCCATCGAGGATCCCGACCCGGTGCTCTTCCTGGAGCCGATCCGGCTCTATCGGGCAGTGAAGGAGGAGGTCCCGGACCTCTATTACACGACCGAGATCGGGCCGCTTCGGGTCGAGCGTGAAGGTGAGGACATCACGTTGATCTCATGGGGAGCGATGATGAATGAGACCAGGGTCGCGGCGAGCCGACTCGAGGAGTCCGGGGTCTCGGTGGAGGTGCTGGACCTGCGCACCCTGTCACCGATCGACCACGTTGCGATCCTCGCCTCGGCCTCGAAGACGGGCAGGGTCGTGGTGGTGCATGAGGCGCCCCGCACCGCCGGTCTGGGCGCGGAGGTGGCAGCCATCATCCAGGAGGGCGCTCTCTACTCCCTGCTCGCCCCGGTGCGCCGGGTCACCGGCTGGGACACGGTCTTTCCCCTCAAGCGCTCCGAGGGCCACTACCTTCCGAGCGTGGATCGGATCCTGGCGGCCGCGCAACAGACGATGGAGGCCTAGTGGCCAAGGAATTCAGGCTTCCGGACATCGGAGAAGGCCTCACCGAGGCGGAGATCGTTCGGTGGCTGGTGCCCGAAGGCGGGCATGTCGAGGCCGACCAGCCGGTGGTGGAGGTGGAGACGGACAAAGCCGTGGTCGAGATCCCGTCACCGTATGCCGGGACCGTGCTCCGGCACGGCGGGGCCGAGGGAGAGACGATTCGGGTCGGGTCGGTGCTGGTCGTGATCGGTGACGAGGATGAGACCCGGAGCGGCGTCACTCCGGAGTCGATGGATACCCCGGCACCACACGCCTCGCCCACCCCTCCTGAGCCGGCGGGGGAAGGTTCGGCGGCGCCCATCGTGGGCAGTCTGATCGAGGAGGCGGAGGTGCTGCCCTCCGTCGACCGGGGATCGACCCCGGAGCCGGGGTCGACGGTCAAGGCGCTTCCAATCGTGCGCAAGCTGGCCCGTGACCTCGGTGTCGACATCGGGGTAATCCGCGGCTCAGGCCCAGAGGCAAGGATCACCCGTGAGGACGTCATGGCCGCGGCCCCGGCGTCGCCTCCCGCCCCGGCCGCGGTGGAGGAGGAAGCTCGGCCGTCTGCGGGAGCGCCGCCGGCGACAGCGCCCTCAGTCACACCGGGGCAGGACGAGCGGCGATCGATGACCCGGCTCCGCCGGACGATTGCGGCCAATATGGCGAAGAGCTGGGCAGAGATACCCCATGTCACCACGTTCGACGAGGTCGACGCCCGCAGGCTCTTGGAAATCCGCTCCGCCCTCGGCGCTCGTCACCAGGTGAAGATCCCGGTGGAGGCCCTGGTGATCAAGGCCGTCGTCCCCGCTCTCCACGTGTTCCCCGAGTTCAACGCCACGCTCGACGGTGACGATCTGGTCCTCCATGGGGCACATCACATCGGGATCGCGGTGGACACGCCGGACGGCCTGCTGGTGGCAGTCATCAGGGACGCCGGCGCCAAAGGGGTACTCGAGATCGCGTCCGAGGTGCGTCGACTCGGCGAGGGGGCCAGGGCGAGGTCGCTGGGCCCCGGCGAGCTGAGCGGTCAGACCTTCACCGTGTCCAACATCGGGGCGGTGGGCGGTGGCCATGGCACGCCGATCATCCCGTATGGGACAACCGCCATTCTCTCCCTGGGTCGAGCCGAAGACGGGGTGCTGGCAGTGGGGGGCGAAGCGGTGGTCGCCCCGGTCATGCCCCTCTCGTTGTCATATGACCACCGTGTCATCGACGGTGCCGAGGGCAGACGTTTCATGGCACTGGTCATCGAAAACCTGGAGGAGCCGGCCCTGTTCCTTGCTCGCTGAGGGCGGACGCGACGAGAAAGGGTGTCGTCGGAGGCACGACACGGCAGCCTGCGATGGCCGTTGTCTCAACGAGAGGTCTGGCCCTTCGAGTGGGACTCGACCAGACCGAGGACCTCCGGCATGTCCAACTCCGGATACGGGTCGGGGGCCAGAAGCCCCAGGATCCGGCTCTGGGATCGGGCGGAGACGATCACCTTGTCCGTCCATTTGGCGAGGAGATCGGCCGCGGGCAGGCGGCAACACCCAGGATCGGGGCAGGTCGAGGTCTCCCGGATCTCGGTGTCGCGCCCCCGGAACCATCGCGCGTCGGCGAAAGGAACTCCCACCGTGATGGCGTGCGAGGGCTCCCGGCCCGCCTCGACATGGGTGGTGCAGAAGAAGGTGCCCCCGGGCGTGTCGGTGAACTGATGATGGGTCCCGTACCTCTCTGCCGAGCGGAAAGTCGCCCGGGCCCCCCAGCGTCGGCACAGACGCTGGGTTTCCATCCCGCCGTGGTCGTCCCTGCGGATGGGGACGTCGTCATTGGCATAGGCCTTGACCACCGTCCCCATGTGATCGCTCACGATGAGGTGGGTCCTGATCCCGAGGTGGCGGGTGGCCAGGTTCACCGTCCTCCAGGCGGCCATCTGGTAGGAGACGTAGAACAATTCCTTGACGTCCTCGACGTCGATGTCGTGGTTGTCCTTGGCCGTTCTCAGCGTCGCCACCACGGCGTCCTCGGGCGCCAGCACCGCGGCGGCGAAGTAGGCCGTCTCAACGCGCTGACGGAGGAATGTGTCGAGATCGGGATTCGTCTCGTGCCCGAGCAGGAACCCGGCCAGGGTCTGCAGCACCGCCTTGCGGGCCTGTCTGGTGCGAAGCTCGTCGCGTTGGGCGATGTAGACCCGGTGATGGTCGAGGTCGATGACCGAACGGGCGAACGAAGGCATGTCTTCCACCGGGTGGAGCTCGAAGCCGGCCCGGGCGGTGAGATCGAGCAGGTTGCGCGACGAGAACGGCCCCTCTCCCGAGTACCCACTGGAGTCGAGGGCCCGTCGGGCCTCGGTCTCCACGTCCTGCAGATAGCCGGAGTGGGCGCTGAGCCAGGCGGTGACGTCACCGTTGGCCCGTCGCACCTCTTCGGAGCCGGCCGAGCCCAGGTTGGAACGCTGACGAAGCGCTTCGTGGAGCCCAACCAGATGGGTGAGTGTCTCGTTGTCGAGCCTGGCGCTGGGCTTGATCACGGGGAGGTCGAGCGACTCGAAGAGGGCGGTATCCTGCGACCGGAGCAGGGCTATCTCCAATTCGTCCCTTCGATTGGGTGGGCTCGGGTCGAGAAGCTGGGATATGTCGACGTCGAGGGCCTTTGCCAGTTCGAGGACCAGATTGAGCCGGGGCTCTTTCTTGCCGTTCTCCAACAGCGACAGATATGGGGCGGGGCGACTCACTGCGGCACCCAGCTCATCGAGAGTCAGACCGCGTTCCCGACGATGATGACGAAGACGACGACCCAACACCAGTGGATCCAACTGCTGAGATTCCGCCATTTCTCCCCGCTCCGAAAGATTGACCAATCTTTAGATCATAGTGGTTTGGAATCGGGGGTCGCCAGGAAAGACACTGCTGTCTTATGAACCAGTTCCGGGACACCGAGATCGAGCGACGGGTGCTGACCCGGGAAGCGGTGGCCTTTCTCACCGATCTGGAGCAGGAGTTCGGGTGGCGGCGGGGACAGATCCTGGCCGATCGGCAGACCCGGCAGCAGCGTCTCGACGACGGGGAGCGCCCCGATTTTCTCGAAGCCACCCGATCGGTTCGCGAATCGGACTGGATCATCGACCCGGTCCCCGACGATCTCGTCGACCGCAGGGTGGAGATCACCGGCCCCGTCGACGCCAAGATGATGATCAACGCCCTCAACTCCGGGGCCAGGGTGTTCATGGCCGACTTCGAGGACGCGACCACCCCGACCTGGCTCAATCTCCTCTACGGACAGGCCAACCTGGTAGACGCCTACCGGCGGGAGCTCGCTCTCGAGACCGAGGCCAAGACCTACGAGCTCGATGAAGACATCGCCACCCTCCTGGTCAGGCCGCGGGGCTGGCACCTGGGGGAGAAGCATTTCCTGGTCGACGGTCAGCCGATGTCGGCATCGTTGTTCGACTTCGGTCTCTACATGTTCCACGGCGGGCGGGCGGCCATCCAGGCCGGGACCGGGCCCTACCTCTACCTGCCCAAGCTGGAATCGCACCAAGAGGCCAGGCTGTGGAACGACGTGTTCGTCTGGGTGCAGGAACGGCTCGGCATCCCCCGGGGCACGATCAAGGCGACCGTGCTCATCGAGACCATCCTCGCCGCCTTCGAGATGGACGAGATACTCCACGAGCTCCGAGAGCACGCAGCCGGTCTCAACGCAGGCCGCTGGGACTACATCTTCTCTGTCATCAAGAAGTTCAGGGAGGACCCCTCCTTCGTCCTCCCCGATCGCTCCAAGGTGACGATGACCGTCCCCTTCATGCACGCCTACACCGAGCTGATGGTGAAGACCTGTCATCGTCGGGGGGCCCATGCCATCGGCGGCATGGCCGCCTTCATCCCCAACAGACGCGACCTGGAAGTGACCGAGGTGGCCATCTCCGCGGTGTCGGCAGACAAGGCCCGGGAGGCAGGTGCCGGGTGCGACGGGACATGGGTGGCCCATCCCGATCTCGTCCCCGTCGCCATGAAGGAGTTCGATGCCGTCCTCGGGACGCGGCCGAATCAGCTAGACCGCCGGCGTGAAGAGGTGATGGTCGGCGCCGCCGACCTGCTCGACCTCGACTTCCCCGGCACGGTGACCACAGTCGGTATCGAGACCAATGTCTCGGTAGGCATCCGCTACATCGCATCATGGCTCTCCGGCACCGGCGCCGCCGCCATCGACAACCTCATGGAGGATGTCGCCACGGCCGAGATCTCGAGGTCCCAGATCTGGCAATGGGTCAGACACGCCGTCGAGACCGAGGACGGAGCGCCGGTCACGGAGACATTGGTTCGTTCCATGGCCGAGAACTTGATCGACCAATTGGACGGGGCGGACCACCCGCACAGCGATCATTTGCCCACTGCCCGCAAGCTGTTCGAGGAAGTCGCACTGGGCGAGCGCTTCGTCGAGTTCCTCACCTTGCCCGCCTACGAGTTGATCAACTGATGGAGAGCACCATGTCCCACATCGCCAACGAGGCAGGCCGTCTGGCTGCCGACTGGGAGACCAACCCCCGCTGGGAGGGCATCACCCGCGACTACACCGCAGAAGATGTGGTCCGTCTCCGGGGGAGCATCAGAGAGCTGTCCACGCTGGCCAACCGGATGGCCGTCAAGCTCTGGGAGCTGCTGACGACCGAGGACTATGTGAGCGCACTCGGCGCCCTGAGCGGGGGGCAGGCGACCCAGATGGTCAAGGCCGGCCTTGAGTCGATCTACGTCTCCGGCTGGCAGGTCGCCGCCGACGGCAACCTGGGGGGCGAGGTCTACCCCGACCAGTCGCTCTACCCGTCGAACTCGGCCCCGGCCCTGGTGGAGCGGATCAACAACGCCCTGAGGCGTGCAGACCAGATCCACTGGGCCGAGGGCGACACCGACACCGACTGGTTCGTGCCGATCATCGCCGACGGTGAGGCGGGGTTCGGCGGCGTCCTCAACGTCTTCGAGCTGACCAAGCGATTCATAAAGGCCGGCGCCGCCGGTGTCCATTACGAGGATCAGCTGGCCTCCGAGAAGAAATGCGGCCACATGGGGGGCAAGGTCCTGGTGCCGACCGGCCAGCACATCCGCACTCTGTCTGCTGCCCGGCTGGCGGCCGATGTCATGGACGTTCCCACCGTGCTCGTGGCCAGGACCGATGCCAACGGGGCGGCGCTGCTCATCTCCGACGTCGATGACCGGGATCGGCCCTTTCTCACCGGCGAGCGGACAGCCGAGGGCTACCACCGGGTTGCGGGGGGTCTGGAATCGGCGATCGCCCGTGGACTGTCCTACGCGCCGTATGCCGACCTCATCTGGTGCGAGACCGCCCGGCCCGACCTCGAGGAGGCCAAGGAGTTCGCCGACGCCATCCACGACGTGTTCCCGGACAAGATGCTGGCATACAACTGCTCGCCCTCGTTCAACTGGTCCAAGCACCTCGACGAGGGGACCATTGTCCGTTTCCAAAAAGAGCTGGGGACGATGGGCTATCGCTACCAGTTCATCACACTGGCCGGCTTCCACGCCATGAACGCCTCGATGTTCGAGCTGGCCCGGGGGTACGCCGCGACCGGTATGACCGCATATGTCGGACTCCAGAAGCGTGAGTTCGGCATGGAGCCACAGGGATACACGGCCACCAGGCACCAGCGTGAGGTCGGTGCCGGGTATTTCGACCTGGTGAGCCAGGTTGTGGGCGGGGGCAGGTCCTCGACCCTGGCCCTCGACGGCTCCACCGAGGAGGCGCAGTTCTGACCCAGGTCGCGATGTAGGCTGCGGCCGCCCATGACAACCGAAGGCCCGAACCCACCGGTCGGGCAGCCGCCCCCGACCCCGCCGATCCTGGGCGAGCCCGCTTCCACCGCTGGGATGAGCGGGTGTGCCAAAGCCGCCATCATCGGTGGGGCGATCATCCTGGTGGTGGGCATCGCGCTGGTAGCCCTGGTCATCTTCGGGCTGACGCGTTTCGCCGGGGACGTCGAGGAGGCATTCGAAGAGGAGCCCTGTCAGTTCATCAGCAGCGAGGAGGCTTCCGAGGTGATCGGGGCCCGGGTCGAGGCGACGTCGGGCGACAGCGCCCTCGGTGCGGTCCTGGGCCTGGTCCGTGACACCCGGCTCCTGGGTGATGCCCCCTCATGTTTCATCAGCAGTGAGGAGGCGACGATCCAGATCTGGGTTTCCGTGCACGACGGCAGCGATGCAGCGCAGGTCTTCGCCGCAGGGACGGAGGTGGCCGAGGGTCAGGTCGTCACCGAGGAGACGACCGACTCCGGGTCCATCACCGTGGAGAGCGACGCCTTCCGTGGTGAGGACGTGCCCGGTCTGGGCGAGGAGGCGTTCTGCACCGAGGTCGGTGCAGTGGTGTCGGGGGGCGTGTTCGCTCGTTCCGACGACCGGGTGGTGTACGTGTCGGCCCTGGCAATGGCCGAGAACGGAGGCGCGGAGGGGTTCGACGGGTCGTTTTGCGAGCGGGCCATTCCCATCGCCGAGGCCCTGCTCGGCTAGCCCGCGAGGTTTGGGAAACCAGGGGGTCGGGCAAGTAGTCTGAAGCCCTCGAGCACCTGCTCTCTTCGGAGGAAAACCGACATGAACATCGTCCATGTTGTGGGCACCGGCACGATCGGTGAGCCGCTGATCGGTCTTCTGGCCGACAACAAGGAGCACTTCGGCATCGACGAGGTGACCTTCCACAAACGAACCCCGCTGTTGACCGAACGGGCCAAGGTGTCCGACCTGGAGGGCCGGGGTGCCGTGCTCGCCGTCGACGAGGACCGGCTCTCGGCGTTCGAGGAGTTGGGTCACGCCCCCAAGCATGAGGCCCGAGAGGCCATCGAACGGGCGTCCGTCGTCATCGATTGCACCCCGGTCGGGAACGAGATGAAAGACGAGTTCTACAGCAAGGCCGCCGGTCCGAGGGGCTTCATGGCCCAGGGCTCGGAGTTCGGGTTCGGGAAGATGTATGCCCGGGGGATCAACGACAGCTCCCTGGTCGCCGGGGAGGACAAGTTCATCCAGATCGTCTCCTGCAACACCCACAACATCGCCGCCCTGGTTCGCTCGCTCGCCATCGACTCCGACGGGACCAACCATCTCGAAGACGGGCGTTTTCTGTGCATGAGACGTGCCAACGACATCAGCCAGGACGACGGCTTCGTGGCCAGCCCCACCGTCGAGGCACACAAGGACGAGCGGTTTGGCACCCACCACGCCCGTGACGCCCACGAGTTGTTCGGGACGATGGGCTACGACCTCAGCCTCTACTCGTCGGCGGTGAAGCTGAACACCCAGTACATGCACTCGATCCAGTTCTCACTGCAACTCGACGAGGACATCACCGTGGACGACGCCACGGAACGGCTCATGACCAACACCAGGGTGGCGGTCACCCACAAAAAGTCGGCCAACCAGGTGTTCTCCTTCGGGCGCGACCACGGGTACTACGGCAGGATCATGAGCCAGACGGTGGTCGCCCTCGACACGCTTGCGGTCCGGAACGGCAATGAGGTGGTCGGATTCTCGTTCACCCCGCAGGACGGGAACCCACTTCTCTCCACCGTGGCCGCCATGCTCTGGTATCTCGACCCGGAGAGCCTCGACCGGCGCATCGACATCCTCCGGCGCTACCTGTTCCGCGAGATCTGATGAACGCGAAGGCCGAGGCCTTCGCCGAAGAGGCAATTCGCGCCGTCGGCCGCCACGACGTGTCGGACGCACGGATCGCGGTGGCCCAGGCCTATGAGCTCGATCACGCACTCGGCGCCCTGGTCGACGCCGTCCATCTCGCCTGTGCCGAGATCGAGGAGGACAACTGGGTGAGCACGGCGACCTGGAACACCCTGGCCGACGCCGTGGGCCCGGGCCATCTGCTGGTGGTGGTCGAGTCCTCGCGGGAATGACCCCGTAATTGGGACGGACAGGGGTCACATTCGGACCTGGTCAACCCAATCACGGACGGGTTCCTATCCTCCGCCCCATGCCCGGACCCACCGTTTGGCTGAGCACGCTCGGGTGCGCCAAGAACCAGGTCGACTCGGAGAAGCTGATCGCCATGCTCTCCGAGGCCGGCTACGGCTGGGCGGAGCGGCCCGAGGAGGCCGACGTCGTCATGGTCAACACCTGCGCCTTCATCGAGGAGGCGAGGGCGGAGTCGGTCGAGGTCATCCTCGATCTCGAGGATCGCAAGCATCCCGGGGCCAGGTCGGTGGTGATCGGGTGCATGGCGCAGCGTTACGGGTCTGAGGTCGAGGCCGCCCTCCCCGAGGTCGACGCAGTGCTCGGCATCGACAGGTACGGCGAGCTGGTCGGCGTGCTCGACACGCTCACCGGATGGCAGCCGGTCGACCTGCGACGGCGCCCGATGATGGACATCTTGCACGCCACCGGTCGTCCCGTATCCGATCTTCCTTACGCCTATCTGAAGGTAGCCGAGGGTTGTGACAAGCCCTGCACCTTCTGCGCCATCCCCGCCATACGGGGCAAGCAGCGGTCCCGAAGCCCGGTCGAGATCAGGCAGGAGCTGGAGCAGCTGGTGGAGTCCGGTGTCAGTGAGGTGGTATTGGTCGCCCAGGACCTCGCCGCCTACGGGCGCGACATCGGTGTCCCAGGTGGGCTGCCCGACCTCCTCGCCTTCGTCACCGATGTCGACGGTCTCGAGCGACTGAGGCTGCTGTATCTCCATCCCAGGGAGATAAACGAGCGGCTTCTGGGCGAGATGACCTCGAACCCGGTGGTCGCCCCCTACTTCGATCTCTCCCTGCAGCACGTCTCCGGGCCCCTGCTTCGGAGTATGAAGCGACCGGGGAACACCGAGAAGCACACCGCCCTGACCGAGCGGATCAGGCAGCTAGAGTCGGAAGCCGCGCTCCGATCCTCGTTCATCGTCGGTTTTCCCGGCGAAACCGACGATCAAGTCGACGAGTTGGCCGACTTTCTCGATGAGGTCCGACTCGATTGGGCCGGGTTCTTCCCCTACTCGGCGGAGCCGGGTACGCCCGCGGCCGAGATGGAGGCCCAGGTCGACCGCGAGGAGATCATGGAGCGTCTCCGCTATCTATCCGGTCTCCAGGAGGAGATCACCGAAGGACGTCACGCCGAGTGGCTGGGCCGGGTGGACAGGGTGCTCGTCGACCAGATCGAAGACGGCGTGCCCATTGGCCGTTCCCACCGCCAAGCCCCCGAGATCGACGGTGTGGTCCGGCTCGACGTGGGCCGGGTGGGGGAGTGGGTCACGGTCGAGTACAACGGTGTCTTCGGCCCCGACATGGAAGGTCGCGTGGTCCGTGGTGCGTAATGCACCTCCACATCGTGACCGGTGCGGGCCAGCCGTCCACGTGGCGGCAGCCCGGCCCGACCGGCGGCTGTTCGGCCCGAGGTGTGAGGGCGGGATGACCTGGCCCGTGGGCTTGGTGAGGGTTGCCGAGGGGCGAAGTCGGGCGGCAGAATGATCGTCGAGGTCATCGCCGTGGGGACCGAGCTCCTTCTGGGGCAGATCGTGAACTCCAATACGTCCACGATGGGGGCCGCCCTCGCCGAGCATGGTCTGGACGCCCATTACCAGCAGACCGTGGGGGACAACCTGGGGCGGATCGCCTCGGCGATCAGGGTCGCCCTCGACCGGTCGGATGCCGTTGTCATCACCGGTGGGATCGGCCCCACCCAGGACGACATCACCCGCGAGGCCGTCTGCGCCGTGACCGGTCGGGAGATGGTGTTCAGCGAGGAGTACGCCGACCATCTTCGAGAGTGGTGGGCGCGGCGGGGGAGGGAGATGCCACAGAGCAACCTGCGCCAGGCATATCACCCGGCCGGGGCCGAGCTCATCCCCAACCCGCGGGGCACAGCACCCGGTCTCGTCGTGGAGGAGGAGGGCAAACTGATCTTCTGTGTCCCCGGGGTGCCCGCAGAGATGGAGCATCTGATGTCGACCGAGGTTTTGCCGAGACTGGTCGCTGCATCCGATGACGAGCAGGTCATCGCCAGTCGTCTCATCCGGACCTGGGGCAGGCCCGAGTCGGAGGTGGCCGAGATCCTCGACGACCTCTACACCGGGTCGGTCAACCCGTCTCTGGCCTTTCTCGCCTCCAACTCCGAGATAAAGATACGGATCACGGCCAAGGCCTCCACCTCGCCCGAGGCCCGGCGTCTGATCGATCCGATGGAGAACGAGGTGCGGTCACGTCTGGGAGACAGCGTCTTCGGCTCGGACGACGAGACGATCGAACGGGTCCTGTTCCGGCTCCTCTCGGAACGGGAGTACACCATCGGGACCGCAGAGTCGATGACCGGGGGCATGGTCACCGCCCGTCTCACCGACCTCCCCGGATCGTCGGCCGTGGTCAAGGGGGGCCTGGTGGCCTACGACTCCGAGCTGAAGCAGAAGCTGCTCGGTGTGGCCGATGTCAGCAAGGTGGTCACAGTCGAGACCGCGGTGGCCGTGGCCCTGGGAGCCCGCACTCTGCTCGGCGTCGACGTGGCAGTCTCTGTCACCGGTTCGGCGGGACCGGAGCCACTGGAGAAGCCGGTGGGCACCGTGATCATCGGAGTGGCCACGCCCGATGATGCCCGGGCCCGGGAGCTGAGGTTCACCGGTGACCGGGAGCGGGTCAGGACCTACGGCACGGCCGCCGCCCTGCAACTCACCCGTCTCGCCCTCATCGGCAAGTGGTGGAAGGGCTGACACGCCGGATCTTCGTGGCTGTGCCGCTGCCCGACGAGGTGCGGATGGCGCTGGCCGACCTCCTCGGCTCTGTGGTGGTCCCGGGGAAGATGGTCCTGCCCCAGAATTGGCACATCACGCTCCGCTTCCTGGGGCGAACCGACGAGATTGCCTACGACCGATTCCTGGCAGCACTCGACAATTGCGATCTCGGCCCGTCGTTCGACATGGGGCTGGGTGAGCTGGGGGCCTTTCCCCGCCCCAGGAGCGCCACCGTGCTCTGGGTCGCCGTGACCAAGGGCCAGGGCCGACTCGAGGACCTGGCCGCCGACGCCGAGGCGGCGGCCCAAACCGCAGGCTTCACCCCCGAGGATCGGCCCTTCCGACCCCACCTCACCCTGAGCCGGGTGCGACCCGCCGCCGACGTGAGCCGTCTGGTCGACGGGTTCTCCGCTGCCGGCATCGGCTGGCGCTGCCGCTCGGTCGTGGTCTATCGGTCCCACCCCGGTCGGGGCGGGGCCAGATACGAACCCCTTGAAACCTTCCCCTTGACCCGGTAAATCACCATGACGAACACCTGTTCGGCCTAGTATCGGATGTCTCAGGACAGTTCTTGTCCCAGTGGACAGATACGTTGACCGTCATAGGACCCGAGGAAGGAGCCGAAATGGAACGAGACAAGGCACTGGACATGGCGGTCAGCCAGATCGAGCGCCAGTTTGGCAAGGGCGCCATCATGAAGATGGGGGAGGCGGCCAACCGCAAGGTCGACGTCATATCAACGGGAGCGCTCTCCCTCGACCTCGCCCTGGGAATCGGCGGCGTCCCCCGGGGGCGGATCGTGGAGCTCTACGGGCCGGAGAGCTCGGGCAAGACGAGTCTCGCCCTCCACATCGTGGCCGAGGCCCAACGCAACGGCGGCATCGCCGCCTTCATCGACGCCGAGCACGCCCTCGACCCGATCTACGCCAAGGCGATCGGGGTCGATGTCGACGAGCTTCTCATCTCCCAGCCCGACACCGGGGAGCAGGCCCTGGAGATCGCCGACATGCTGATCCGCTCCGGCGCTCTCGATGTGCTGGTCATCGACTCGGTGGCCGCCCTGGTGCCGCGGGCCGAGATCGAAGGCGAGATGGGCGATGCCCATGTCGGTCTCCAGGCCCGTCTCATGTCCCAGGCGTTGCGCAAGCTGGCCGGCACCTTGAACAAGTCGAGGACGACGGCGGTCTTCATCAACCAGCTCCGGGAGAAGATAGGGGTCATGTTCGGATGCCTTTCCTGGGACACACGCGTCACCCTTGCCGACGGCAGCACCGAGCGCATTGGCACCATCGTCAATCAGCGCATGCCAGTGGAGGTTCTCTCCTACGATCCTGAGCTGGACAAGATTGTTCCGCGCCGGGTGATCAATTGGTTCGACAATGGACGGACCGACGAGTTCCTGGAGATCCAGGTTGCGCGCCCTGTCGGTCGAGGAGGGCTTCCCTATCTCACTTGCACGCCGAACCACAAGGTGCGGACGCCTGCTGGATGGAAGGAAGCTCAGGATCTTCGTGCCGGTGACCGAGTGCTACGCGCCGTTCCCTATCTGCTGTCAGATCAGCAGTGGGAAGTCTTACTCGGCGGTCTAATAGGTGACTCCGCCTTGTCGTGGAACAAGAACGGGCTAGGAGCGCGGCTTCGTTGGGGTCATGGAAAGCGACAGGAGAGCTACGGGGACTGGAAGGCGTCGCTTTTCCCGAACATCAATGTCAGTCGAACAGTCAACACGCGAGGTGCGGTCTTTTGGGATTTGCAACCCATGGCCGAGTTGACGGAGCTCCGCTCCTCGGTCTACATGGGGAAGAAGAAAGTGCTGAGCTGGGACTACTTGAAGCGCCTCACTCCGCTTTCCCTCGCCATTTGGTATATGGATGATGCAACCTTCTCTCTGCGCTCTAAGGGACTGCAGGAGCAAACAAGGGGCGGAAGCGGCAGAGTCGAGATCTGTGTCGAGGCCATCGAGAAGACCAGTCGTGAACGTCTCCGAGCTCACCTAGCCGACACCTGGGGTATCCAATCGACGTTGAGTGAAAAAGGTCGACGCAAGGTGGCTTATCTCACCTTCTCCGTCGCAGACACAGTGAAACTGCAGGCGCTGATCGCACCTTATGTGCATCCCTCGATGAAGTACAAGCTGCTTCCCAGATTCAGAGGTCGGTTTGCCGTCGAGCCGATGACAGGGAAGGTCCGACATGAATTGGTGCCAGTTCCAATCGTGAAGATCGAGCGCACGCCGCCCAAGAACCGACGCACACATCGGTTCGACATTGAGGTCGAAGGAAGTCACAACTACTTCGCAGAGGGTGTCATGGTGCACAACTCACCGGAGACCACCCCCGGGGGGCGGGCGCTCAAGTTCTACTCGTCGGTCCGTCTCGACATCCGCCGCATCGAGACCATCAAGGATGGCACCGAGAGCGTCGGCAACCGGGTCAGGGTCAAGGTGGCCAAGAACAAGATGGCCCCGCCCTTCCGTCTGGCCGAGTTCGACATCATGTTCGGTCAGGGGATCTCCCGTGAGGGCAGTCTCCTCGATGTCGCCGTCGACCATGGCGTCGTCCACAAGAGTGGCGCATGGTTCACCTTCGACGACGACCAGTTGGGCCAGGGACGGGAGAACGCCAAGCGTTTCCTGCGGGAGAGCCCTGAGGTGGCGATGCAGCTTCAGGCCAAGGTCTTCGAGTTAGTCGGGCTCAGCGAAGCCCCTCAGGGGGAGCGGACGGAGGAAGAGGTCGTCACCGGTGTCGAAGAGGGGAGCAGCAGCGACGAGTAAGTGTTTGGCTTTCGCGATCCGCGTGTAGCATCGGTGCCTCACACGAACACACCTTTGAACTGCAACCGGGAAGAAGACGTGAACAGAAGGAGCCAACGAATCGACGGGTGACGGGCCCGCTTCGTTAGTCAGCTTCGTTTCGTGTGCCGGGTCCTGAGTCCGTCGGGGACAGGGGCCCGGCACGTTCTGTCTCAACCCCGGGGAAGGGACCGCGATGGAAAACACCGTGGTGATCGGGCTCTCCGTCCTGGGAGTCGTCATCGGTCTCGGCTTCGGGTATCTGCTGGCCCGTCTCGCCATCGCGAGACGACGAGAGCGGGATGGGGTGTCCGCTGAGGACATGGTCACCTCTGCTCGCCTCGACGCCCAGCGCATCCTGTCCAAGGCCGAGGAGGAGGGCCGGGCCAAGGCCGAGGCCTACCGGGAGCGTGAGGAAGCCAATCTGGCACACCGGAGACTCGAGCTCTCCAACATGGAGTCGAGGCTGGGACAACGAGAGGAGACCCTCGACCAGCGCGCGTCGAATCTCGCCCAGCGGGAGAAGATGCTCATCGATCGGGAGGAAGAGCTCAACCAGACCAGAGGCGACTTGGAGCGACTCAAGGAGGAGGCACGCTTCCGTCTCGAGCAGATGGCCGGGATCGACGTGACCGCGGCCAAGACCGAGATGCTGGCCCAGGTCGAGGACGAGGCCCGACGGGAGGCCATGATCGTCGTTCGCGACCTGGAGATAAAGGCCCGTGAGGAGGCAGATCGGCGGGCGCGCCGCATCCTCGCCACCGCCATCCAGCGGCTCTCGTCCGAGGTGGTCACCGAGACCACCGTGTCGGTCATCCAGCTTCCCTCCGACGACATGAAGGGCCGGATCATCGGTCGTGAGGGCCGCAACATCCGGCATCTCGAGTCGGTCACCGGGACCAGTCTCATCGTCGACGACACACCCGAGGCCGTCTCGGTCTCATCGTTCGATCCGGTGCGCCGGGAAGTGGCCCGGATCACACTGGAGAGACTGGTCGCCGACGGTCGGATCCACCCCGCGTCCATCGAAGAGGCCTACGAGAAGGCCCGGGCCGAGGTGGAGCAGAGCATCCGCGATGCGGGAGAATGGGCCCTGGTCGAGGCCGGGGTGTCCCGCATGCACTCCGAGATCGTGACGTTGATGGGCCGGCTCAAGTACCGGACCTCCTATGGCCAGAACGTCCTCAACCATCTGGTGGAGACGGCGCACATCGCATCGATGCTGGCCTCCGAGCTGGGGATCGACCCCGCCCCCGTGAAACGAGCCGCTCTCCTCCATGACCTGGGGAAGGCGGTCACCCATGAGGTCGAGGGATCCCACGCTCTGATCGGGGCCGAGATCGCCCGGCGTTTCGACGAGGACCCGGCGGTGGTCCACGGTATAGAGGCCCACCACAACGAGGTGGAGCCGAGGACCATCCTGGCTGTGATCGTCCAGGCCGCCGACGCCGTTTCTGCGGCGCGCCCCGGGGCGAGACGGGAGACTCTGGAGGGCTATGTGAAACGGCTGGAGCGTCTGGAGAACCTGGCCATGGAGTTCCCCGGGGTCGATCACGTGTTCGCCCTCCAGGCGGGACGCGAGGTGAGGGTCGTCGTGGACCCGGGCAACGTCTCCGATCTCGACGCCAGGGAGCTCTCCCGTCGCATCGCCCGTAAACTCGAAGAGGACCTCCAGTACCCGGGTCAGATCCAAGTCACCGTCATCCGGGAGTTTCGGGCCACCGATTACGCACGCTGAGGCCACCGACATGACCGAGACCGTCTTGCTTCCGACTCCCACCCTGCGTGAGCCGGCCCGGCGTCAGCCGACACGGGCCGGGCAGCGCTATTTCATTCGCACCTTTGGCTGCCAGATGAACGAGCACGACTCGGAGCGGATCGCCGGGCTGTTCGAGATGGATGGGATGCTTCCGGCCGAGGGCTTCGAGGCTGCCGACGTCGTCTACATCAACACCTGCACCATCCGGGAGAACGCCGACAATCGGATGTACGGAAACCTCGGGCAGCTGAAGGCGATCAAGGACCTCAACCCGGACATGCTGCTGGTCGTCGGTGGATGTGCCGCCCAGAAGGACCGGGACCTGGTCCGGGAGCGTGCTCCCTGGGTCGATGTGGTCATGGGCACCCACAACTTGGACCGGGTGCTCGATCTCATGGACCACGCCGAGAGTTGGGGGCCGATCACCGAGGTGGTCGACGAGCTGCAGGCCATGCCTTCGTCGCTCCCGGTCAAACGCGAGTTGCATCACTCCGCCTGGGTGACGATCCAGATCGGGTGCAACAACACCTGCACCTTCTGCATCGTCCCTTCGGTGCGGGGCGTCGAGGTGTCACGCCGCCCCGGAGACATCGTCAGGGAGGTGCAGCGTCTGGCCGCCGAAGGCGTGGTCGAGGTCACACTCCTGGGGCAGAACGTCGACACCTACGGTCGGGACCTGGCTCTCGACGGCAAGCGTCGGCCCATATTCGCCGAGCTGCTGCGACGGGTCGGCGAGGTCGACGGGATCCGACGGGTCAGGTTCACCAGCCCCCATCCCAATGACTTCCGGGAGGACGTCGCCAGGGCCATGGCCGAGACCGAGGCGGTCTGTGAGCACCTCCACTTCCCGCTCCAGTCGGGGTCGGACCGGATGTTGCGGACCATGCACCGCGGCTACAACCGCAAGAAATACAGCGAACGGTTGGCCATGGCGCGTGAGGTCATCCCCGGACTGGCCGTCTCCACGGACATCATCGTGGGATTCCCGGGGGAGACCCATGACGACTTCGCCCAGACCCTGGAAGTGGTCGAAGAGGCAAGTTTCGACCACGCCTTCATGTTCATCTTCTCCCCACGTCCCGGCACGGCCGCCGCCCGAATGACCGACGAATTCGTCCCCGACGAGGTGATCAAGGAGCGTTTTGGCCGCCTCGCCGATCTGCAGAACCGGATCTCGGGCGAGCGGAACGCCGAGATGACCGGGACCACGGTCGAGGTCCTCTGCGAGGGGCCGTCGAAGAAAGACCCGGGGGTGGCAACCACCCGGACCAGGACCGGAAAGGTGGTTCACGTCCCCGGCGACCACCCCGCGGGCTCGTTCTTCGAGGTGGTGATCGAGACCGCATATCAGCATCACCTGGTGGGGAGCCCGGTCTGACCCGGGTCCTGGCCCTCCTTGGGCCCACCGCCTCAGGCAAGACCGAGGCGGCGATCCGGATGGCGGAGCATTTCGGGGCCGAGATCCTCTCGGTCGACTCGATGCAGGTTTATCGCGGGATGGACATCGGGACCGCCAAACCGACCGTTCTGCAGCGAGCCGGGATCACCCATCACATGATCGACGTCGTGGATCCCGAGGAAGAGTTCAGCGTCGCCGAGTATCGGCGGCTCGGTCGTCGAGCCCTCCGGGAGTCGTCGGCTCCGGTGATGATCATCACCGGGGGCTCCGGACTCCACTTTCGGGCCCTTGTCGACCCGATGAGCTTCGCGCCCACCGACGCCGCAGTGCGAGCCGAGCTCGAAGGACGCGGGGATTTGGCCCTGGTCGAGGAACTGCTGTCGGTAGACCCGGCGGCGAGCTCGCATGTCGACCTGGCCAACCCTCGAAGAGTGGTGCGCGCCCTGGAGATCTACCGCCTCACCGGGGAGACGCCGAGCGTGAGAGCCGGGACCGCCTTGGCCGAGGATGTGCGCCGCTATGTCCCCGAGATCGAGTTCGAAGCCGTGGGAGTCGACCCGGGCAGCGACCTGGATGATCGGGTCGATCGGCGTCTCAGGCAGATGCGGGCGGGTGGGCTCGTCGACGAGGTCCGGTCCCTGGCTCCGAAGTTGGGGCGAACCGCGCGCAATGCCGTCGGGTACCGGGAGATCCTCGGCGCCCTCAGAGGTGAGTGCTCGCTCGACGAGGCATTCGATCAGGCCGCCGTCAACACCAAGAGGTTGGCCCGCAAGCAGCGAATCTGGTTTCAGCGTGATCCGCGGATACGCTGGATACCCTGGGCGGACGACCTCGAGCAGAGAACGAGGCGAATCCTGGAGGCATTCGATTGAGCCGGTTCGAGTTCACCAAGATGCAGGGTCTGGGTAACGATTTCGTCGTGCTCGAGGGTCCGGACAAACCGGCGGTCGACGATGTGATCCAGCTGTGTGACCGGCGTTTTGGAGTCGGTGCGGACGGAGTGCTCGTGGTGTCGCCCGGAGCCCCCGTAGTCATGGACTACTGGAATGCCGACGGGAGCGCGGCGGAGATGTGTGGCAACGGGCTTCGATGTGTGGCCCGGTATGTCTACGACCGGGGTTGGGTCGACGGCGCCGAGTTCGAAGTGGACACGCCGGTCGGGGTGCGCATGGTGCGGGTGGGCGAGGACCTGGTCGAGGCGGAGATCGGCCCGACCCTCATCGAAGGCGAGGAGACGATCGAGGGCCAGGTATACCGGCTGGTCGACACCGGCAACCCCCACGCGGTCCGTGTCGTCGACGATCCGGCCTCCATCGACCTGACCCGTGTCGGGCCCGTCGTTGCCCGGGAAGCAGGATTCGATGCCGGCTGCAATGTCGAGATCGTCTCGGTCCGTGGGGACGAGGTGACGATGAGGGTCTGGGAGCGCGGGGTGGGGGAGACCCTTGCCTGCGGAACCGGGATGGTGGCCGCAGCAGCCGTTGCCCTGGACGGGGCCGACGGCACCGTTCGGGTCAATGTCCCCGGCGGGGTGGGCCAGGTCGAGATCAAGGACAAGGTCGCCTGGCTGACCGGTCCGGCCGGATATGTGTTCACCGGTGTGTTCGATCAGGGGTAGCGGCGGAGGACGCTGACCACCTTCCCCACCAATTCCACCCCATCGCTGAACACCAGCGGCTCGTAGGCCGGGTTCTCGGCCTCGAGAATGACCTTCCCCTGGCGACGACGGAGTCGCTTCACGGTCGCCTCCTCGCCGTCGATCAACGCTGCCACGATCTCACCGTCTCGAGCGTCCTTCTGGCTGCGGACGGCCACCAGGTCGCCTTCGAAGATCCCGGCATCGATCATGGAGTCACCCTTGACCTCGAGCAGGAACACCGGGTCGTTGCCCACGAGGTCGACGGGCAGGAGGAGCACGTCCTCGACGTGCTCGGCGGCGAGGATCGGGGTCCCGGCGGCGATACGGCCCAGGACCGGGACTTCCCGGACCCGGTCGGGGAGTGGTGCGGCCACCTTCTCGGCATCCTCGACGATCATGATCGCCCGCGGCTTGGTCGGGTCTCGTCTGATCGCCCCGGCTTTGACCAGGGCGGAGAGATGGGAGTGCACGGTCGACGGCGAGGAGAGACCGATTGCCTCCCCGATCTCCCGCACCGACGGCGGGTAACCGCGATCGGCCACCGTCTTCCTTATGTAGTCCAACACCTGTTGCTGACGTTCGCTGAGCACCGTGACTCCTTCCGGGCCCTCGTATGGACTCCGATGACCTGCAGCCTAATCGAACAAGAGTTCGGAGCCAAACATCTGTTCGGTTCCTCCTTGACATCGAACGTCTGTTCGTTAGAGTGACGAACGCATGTTCGACATCGGACTGCATCCAGCAACCCGCAAGGGCCCGATCAGGAGGAAGACCAGATGCAGATGGCAAACCTTCAGCTGTCCGTCCGGCTGTCCGTGCTTCTCGCAGTCGTCTGCGTGGTCTTCCTCATGATCGGCGGTTCGGCGGAGGCCGACATCCCCGCATCGGACCCGATCGAGTACGTGGTGCAGAGCGGCGACACCTTGTGGGGTATCGCATCGCTCAACGCCGGACCCGACCAGGACGTGCGTCGTCTCGTGGCCGATATCGCCCGGTTGAGCGGAGCCGAGGCCGGTTCGATCATCCCCGGTCAGGTCCTTCTGATCCCGACCGCTTGAGGGACAGGAGTCGGCGCTCGCCCCCACATGACCTGATCTGAGGGCCAAGCCCGGGACATGAGGTATACCCTGCGTCGATGCTCTGCCCGGTTTGCGGTGCCCCCAGCACTCGTGTCATCGACAGCCGACCCGCCGAAGGCGGACAGGCCATACGCCGACGCCGGGAGTGCGAGAGCTGCGGCCACCGCTTCACCACCTACGAGCGGTTGGAACCACAACTGATGGTTCGCAAGAGAAACGGCCGGCTCGAGCCGTTCTCGGCGGCGAAGCTGGCTGCAGGGATCTCGGCGGCGCTGGCCGATCGCCCGGTGTCGGGGTCGTCGATCGAGAGTCTCGCCGAGGAGGTCGAAGCCTCACTCCATGGCCAAGGGTCGCAAGTCAGCTCCGAGGACATCGGAAGGGAGGTCCTGGAGCGTCTCCGTGCCCTCGACGAGGTGGGTTATCTGCGCTTTGCCTCCGTCTACAAGGAGTTCCAGGACGCCGCCGACTTCGAGAAGGAAGTCGCCGCCCTGGAATCAGCCGAGTAGCCGGGCCAGACCGGCCCTGGCCTCGTCGATGAGACCTGACACCTCGGTCGAGATCTCACCAATGTCTGTCAGCATCGCCTGTCTCACCGTCTGCAGCTCCGCGCGCAGAGCGCCCAGGGCCTCGACGGCGGCGGTCCTGTTGTCGGTTCGGAGTGCATCCAGGTAGTCGGTCTGGGTCGCCTCGAGCCCGGCACTGAGCTCTTCGAGTGCCGCTGAGGCCTGGGCGGCGACACCGGTGGGCAGAGCCGCTCGGACCGACTCGAGCCCGGCGCGCCACTCGGTGAAGGCTTGGGTCGCCGTGGTGAGGTCGGTCAGGTTGGAGTCTGTCTCGAGGAGAGGCAGGGTGAGGGCAGGCTCGAGGGCGGTTCGATAGGCGGTTGCATCGATGAGTTGATGGGAGGCGTCGATGGCGAGGCCTGCGGCGGCGGCGGCGGCGGACCGGTCGGCCGAATCATCCGTAGGCAGGTCTGCCGAGGCGGCGAACATCGCCTTGGCCCGCTCACCCATTTCGAGGTAGACGGAGGCGTCTTGGTTCGCCTCGGGCAGACGCTCTGAGTCGAGCCCGGGGATCAGGGGCGACACCTGGTCGATGGCGATCGACAGGGCTTCCGCCTCGGCTCGAACCTGGCCCATTGCCATGGTGGCGGCGTTGCCCGGTTCCTTGTAGAGCCAGAGAGCGGCGCCGGCCAGCGCCAGCGTCGTGACGATGAGGAGCAGGAGCATCGGCCAGCGGAAGCGACGTCGGCCCAGATGCTTGGTGCCGAAGCCGTGCGGTGCCCAATCCACCAGCGAAGGAGCGTGGAGCTCCGTCGAGTCCCACATATCTCGGACCAGCTCTCCGGTGGGCCGGGCGTGCCGGCTGTGCCTGCCCGTCGGCAACACCACCAACTCCGTGGTTTGGGAAGGGTCAAACGAAGCGGCGGTCTCTGGAGTCGAGGCGATTGAGGGCGTGGTCCAGACGCGGCCGGGGGCGTCGAAGAAGCCCAGCGACTCCATCGAGGCCAGACGCATGAAGCTGCGTTTGGGGTGGGAGGTGGCGGTCATCGGGCACACTCATTTACAGTCGTGAGGTCATCCCGCCCGATGCCCCGTGACACCGCGATGCAAGCTAGTTTCCAAAGACTCGATCCGGAAGTGGAAATTCCCACGAGATCACATATCGGCGATGCGGCGGTCGATCTTCAGGCCAGATATGCGATAACTCTCGAACCGGGGGAGAGGGCTGCGGTGCCCACCGGGCTCGCCGTGGCCATCCCCGACGGTTTCGCCGGCCTGGTCCTGCCCCGTAGCGGGCACGCCCGTCGTCTCGGGGTGGGCGTGGTCAACGGCCCCGGGCTCATCGACTCCGGATACCGGGGCGAGGTGTCGGTCCTGCTCATCAATCACGGTTCGGAGAGGGTGAGCTTCGCCAAGGGAGACCGGATCGCACAGCTCGCGGTGGTGCCGGTGGCGGCCGTGGAATGGGTGGAGGTGAAAGAGCTCGACCAGACCTCCCGAGGGTCCGATGGCTTCGGGTCGACGGGCTCGTGACCTCGTTTGGTTGGCATAGACGGCCGGTTACAATGCGTCGCCCGTGCGGAAGTAGCTCAGTTGGCTAGAGCGCAACCTTGCCAAGGTTGAGGTCGCGGGTTCGAATCCCGTCTTCCGCTCCGACGACGCTCGAGTCATCCGGTCCCGGCGACGTGGCCGAGTGGTTAGGCGCGGGTCTGCAAAACCCGTCACACCGGTTCGATTCCGGTCGTCGCCTCGGGCCCTTAGCTCAGCCAGGCTAGAGCGCTTGCTCGACACGCAAGAGGTCACTGGTTCAAGTCCAGTAGGGCCCACGAGAGTGAGAACCCCCGCAAATCAGCGGGGGTTTGCCTTGTCGGGTACGTCATCATTAATGCTCCGAATAGATGTAGCATCCGGTCGAATACCGACGATAGGAGCAGCCAGGATGGCGATGTCAAAGGAGCACAAGGACGCATTGGCGCAGGGACGACTCGAGGCCCGGTCGATCAAGGCTTATCTCAATGCGTTGGCGGCGAGAAAGCCGGGACGGCCCGTGACAAAGGACAGTCTCGCGAAGAGGCTGGCCAGGGTGGATGCCAAGCTGGAATCAGAGGTCGATCCCCTGAAGAGACTCGATCTCATGCAAACCAAGGTCGATATCGAACAAGCATTGGGAAGCAGCGGAAAAGGATCGAATCTCGAAGAGCTCGCCGCCGGGTTTGCGGCTCACGCCAAGTCCTATTCGGAGCGTAAAGGGATCAGCTACACGACTTGGCGTCAGTTCGGTGTCCCGGCGGACCTGCTCCGCCAGGCCGGTATTCCCGAGACACGTCGCCGATCCTGACTAATCCCAACCGAGCTCTTCCAACCGGTCGTCGTCGATGCCTAGGTGATGGGCCAATTCGTGGAGGACCGTTCTCCGGATCTCCTCCTCCAACTCGCCGTCGCTCAATGCGAGCTCGAGATGTGGCTCCCGGTAGACCACGATCCGGTCGGGAAGGGCACCCCAATAGTCACCCGATCGCTCGAGCAGAGAGACTCCCTCGTACAAGCCGAGGACGTCCCCCTGCTCGGGTGAGGGCCGGTCCTCGACCACCACATGGAGATTGTCCACACGCTCGATCACCCAGGCGGGCAGGCCCTCAAGGGCCCGATCGACGGCAGCCTCGAATTCGGCTCGGTTCACGGGGCAATTGAATCACCAATTGCCCGAATCGGCTCAAGCTTTTATGGCCCGGGCCCCGAGGAATGCGACGACGGCGGCAGCGGCGAGGATCAGCGACGCAATGACATCCTCGGGCCCGCCCCATCCGAACCTTATGTCTTCGATGAAGTCCCAGGCACCGGCCACGGCAAGCCAGTAGCCGACCAGGGTCAGGAGAGTGCCCGCCGAAAGTCCACCTATCGACTCGGTCTTGGTCAGCGGTATGAGAATGGCGAATGAAGCGACGACGATGGATTCAAAGGGTGGATACCACTCGTCTGCGATCAGCCCGAAGATCAAGAAGACGGCGACAACCAAAATCCCCGCGATCATCACCATGGTTTGGCCCGACATATTGCTCAAGGGCGATGCCGTACCTGCCTGTGGCACGGGCGGTTCCGGGGCAGGCGTCGGGTCCGGAGTCGCTGGTGGCTCGGTGGTCATCGTCTTCTCCTCCTCGAGATCGATCCAACCAATGGATACGACTCTAAGGGCCCCCTGCCGGGCCATGCCGCCCAAACGAGGGGTGAATGTCGGATGTCCCTACCGCGCGCGACTCGGTATTCTGACTCTCCCCCAAGGGCGATTAGCTCAGCCCGGCTAGAGCGCTCGCCTCACACGCGAGAGGTCACTGGTTCAAGTCCAGTATCGCCCACCATCGAAATAGCTAGCCACTAGCGAGGCGTATCGACGCCGACTCTGGAGATCGTGGATCGAAGCGCCCGGCTGTGCCGTAAAACTGCCGCGCTTGTGAATGCATAGGCGATTTCCTCCGCAGGTCGGCCCAGCGGGCCCCGGAACCTCGCCACACAACGAAAGAAAGGGTCAGTCCAGCCCGAACGCGCCGGCCACGGGCAGAACAACCCGGGAGTGTCCACACCGTCGCAGTCCCAGTCACCCATAAACGGCACATCCCCGGGATTCCCATAGAAGAAGCTGGCTACCAGACCCGCCCGGTTGCGCAGGTGCCACTCGCCGGTCACCGGATCCACCCACCGTGCCCGGTGGCGGGTCGGGTGATTGCACCACCACCTCGTAGTCACCTGATAATGGACGGGAACGATCAAGTGGGTGTGCTGATACCCACCACGGGCATGGTGGGATCGTCGGTGATCGTGCCCGTAAAGGTGGCGGTGAGCGGCGCCCACCATCGCCGGAGCGAGCACGAACCCAGTCAGTCTTTTCACGCCAATCCCCCCAAGCCTGGACCGAAATGTCGGGGCAGGCCGACAGCCGAGAGCAACTCATCAGCCACGTGTAGATCGGACCGTGTTCTACAGGTAGGCCCATTCGTCGTTCCCGACCTTGTTCGAGAAGACTTCTGCCGCGTCTGTCGGCCGACTTCGCCCCTCGGCCACCCTCAGGTCACTGTGACGTCGATTCCGGTGTAGTCGCGATATACCCCCGACTCGACTACGGCCCGGATCCTGTGCACCGTGGTGTGCACATCGAGAAAGCTGGTGTACATCGGTGCCATCCCGAGTCTCAGACTGTCCGGGGCCCGGAAGTCTGTGATCACCTTCCCCACCTCGACCAGGGCCCGGGCGATCGGCCATGCCTCGGGATGGGACAGGGCGACGTGCGAGCCTCGGACGGCCGGGTCACGTGGGGAGGCGAGGGCGAAGCCGAGGGACGCCAGATGCTCCTCCCATCGGGAGATGAGGAACTCGGTCAGAGAGACGGACTTGGTGCGCAATCGCGTCACCCCGGCCTCCTCGACGTCGTCGATCCCGGCCTCGATGGCGGCGAGAGAGATAACGGGCATGGTCCCGGTGTGGAACTTGCGGATGCCGGTCACCGGTCGGAACTCCAGATCGAAGGCGAACGGGTCGGCGTGGCCCCACCAGGCGGTGATCGGGTTGTCCAGGCTCTCCTGCAGGTCGGAGCGGACATAGAGGAACGCCGGCGACCCCGGCCCCCCGTTGAGGTATTTGTAGGTGCATCCGACCGCAAGGTCGACGCCGGTTCCGCCGAGATCGATGGACACGATCCCTGCCGAATGACTCAGGTCCCACAGGACCAGGGCTCCGGCCCGATGCGCCATAGCGGTCACGGCGTCCAGATCGTAGGTGTACCCGGATTTGAACGTCGTGTGGGAGAGGGACACCAGCGCGGTGTGCTCGTCGATGGCTGCTTCCAGCCCGGCTATCGGGCCCGAGCTCCCTTCTGAAGCGACGACTTCCAGTTGGGCGCCATTGGCCTCGGCCAGGCCCCGGAGGACGTAGACATCTGTCGGGAAGTTGAGGTCGTCGGTGACGATCTTGACTCGCTCCCCTCGAGCCCGCAGGGCGGCAATGGCCAGCTTGTACAGGTTCACCGACGTCGAGTCGGAGAGGATCACCTCGCCGGGCGCGGCCCCGAGGAGCGGGGCCAGACGATCGCCCAATGCGAGCTGGAGCTCCCACCAACCCTCGTTCCAGGAGCGGATGAGCCGGTCGCCCCACTCGTGGCCCACAACCCGGTCGATGATCTCGCGCCCTCGCTTCGGCAGACGTCCCAGTGAGTTCCCATCCAGATAGATCAGGTCGGGATCGGTGAAGACGTATCGCTCCCTGAACCCAGCCAGCGGGTCGGCGCGATCCAACTCGACCGCCTCTTCGAATCCGGGAGCCGAGCGAAACGGGCCGAGCTCGATCGTGGTCATACTCTCGGCCGTGAGCCTAGGAATAACCAGAGAGGACATCGAGCGAGCGTCTCGGCGGATCGGGCCTCACACCCGGCAGACTCCCGTTGCCGACCTCGGACACGGTCTCGACACCCGCCACCGGCTCATCCTGAAGCTGGACTCGATGCAACCCACCGGATCCTTCAAGGTTCGCGGGGCATTCTCGGCGCTGACCGCGGCCGCGATCCCCGAGGCGGGGGTGGTCGCCGCCTCAGGCGGGAACTTCGGTCTCGCCGTCGCCTACGCGGCCAGGGTCCTCGGGCTGAGGGCGACGATCTTTGTCCCCGCCACCTCGCCCGAGGAGAAGATCGGCCGCATCGCCGATTACGGGGCCGTGGTCCGAGTGGTGCCGGGCTACTACGCCCAAGCCCTGGAGAGCTCTCGGGATTGGGCGGCCGAATCGGGTGCATTCGAGGCCCATGCCTACGACGATCCCGAGGTGGTTGCCGGTCAGGGCACTTGTGGTCGGGAGATCATGAAACCGGTTCCCCAAGTCAGCACCATCGTGGTCGCGGTCGGCGGGGGCGGGTTGATCGGTGGCATTGCCAGCTGGGTGCGCACCGGGGCCAGGATCGTCGGTGTCGAGCCGGAGTTATGCCCCACCCTCTACGAGGCACGCCGATCGGGGGGACCGGTCGAGGTGGACGTCGGGGGAGTGGCCGCCTCGGCGCTGGGCGCCGCCCGACTCGGCGAGCTCGCCTGGACCGCCAACGGCTGGATCGACCGGTCGCTGTTGGTGTCTGACGACGCCATCATCGAGGCCCAGCGATGGCTCTGGGACACGTGTCGGGTCCTGGCGGAGCCCGCCGCCTGTGCGCCCATCGCCGCACTCACCACAGGGGCCTACACGCCCGAGCCCGGGGAGAGCGTCGTTGCCGTCATCTCCGGCGCAAACACGGCATTATCCCCCCAGCGGAAGGGGTGAGCGCCGCCGTCGGTCGAGAGCCGCCGACCCCTGCCTACTCCGGAGCCGGTTCCATGAGACCGAACTCCTCACCACCGGGACCTTCGACCTGGACCCATCTCCCCACGCCGGGAACCTCCATGATGTCGGTCAAGAGCTGTCCCCCCCCGATCCGCACCGCCTCGATGGCGGCGTCGAGGTCTTCGACGTCACAGGTGTTGAGCGTCTTCGGCCCTTCGTCGCCGGCCCGGGTCACGGCGCCATTGATCCCCGGCCCTTCTCCGGTCTCCAACAACCAGTATTCCTGGTCCTCCCATTGCTGGGCACGCCACCCGAACACGGTTGTGAGAAACTCGACGGTTGCCTCGGGCTCGGCCGAATAGAACTCGAAATGCGTCGGTCTGACAGCCAACGATGCTCCTCTCTTTGCGCACAAAGTAGTACGGGCCCGGCATGTGGCCATAGCCCGGCCCGATCGGCTAGCGGAGGGCGGCCCGTTTCGACGACGATCCTGCAAGGAGGTGGTCGTCGAGTCTGCCCCAGACTTCGGGCTGGGCCAGAGTCCGCTTCATCGAGACCAGGGTGCGCATGAAGGTGGCGACCGCCCGTCCCGCATCCATGGGGTTGGGGCGCATTGCATTCTGCACCGATGGGGCGGGGCGCAGGACCAGCACATCGCACCCCGGCCACGCCCCGGTGATTTGAGCGACTTCCTCGGATAGAGACCGCTGGCCCACCCGATCGAACATCTTCTCATGAAAGCGGGCCCGCTTCCGGGACACATCTGCGGCCATCGGAGCCAGGACCAGCACCAAGTCGAGAGGTTTTCCCGAGCCGAGGACGACGTCGGCGTGTGTCCCCGAGACCACGCCACCGTCCACGTAAAGGCTCCCGTCGATGGGGTAAGGGCGGAACACAAGCGGAATGGCAGACGAAGCGGCCACCGCATCGGCGATCCCCACCTCGGGGGCCGACTCGGAGCCGAAGACGACACGATGTCGGGCGGCCAGGTCGAAGGCGACGACTGCCGTGGCCTTGACCGGCCAGGCAGCCCCGCGCTCCTCACCGATATGGCTATTGACCCAGTGGGTGAGACCGGATGCGTGATAGGGAGCCGGGCAGCCGAGGAACAAGGTGAGACCAGGATCTCGCACACCGGGCATGAGGCCGTGGCGCACCCAATGACGCACCTGCACCCCGCCGTTCCTGGTGAAGACGTGATTCCGGATGCGATCGGCGACCGCCTGACGGTCGTCGGTGGGCAGCACGAGCGAGTCGAGTGACAACGCGTCGTTTCTCACCAGTGCGGTGACGAAGGCACCTCCCGAGGTGCCGACCACCACCTCTGCCTGATCGGGGTCCCAGCCCGTGGCGAGGCGGATGGTCATCAGTGCGGCCATCTCATAGGCCGCGCCCGTGATTCCCCCACCGCCGAGCACCAGTCCTACCCTGCTCACACTCACACCATAAATGGGTTGGCGGGAGTGTCGATAGGGCTAAGGCCCCGTCAGCCGAAGGATCGTCCGCATCCGGGACAGCGGGTGTCTTCCTCATAGGTGGGCCCATAGCACCATGGGCAGGGCAGATCGTCGCCTCGCTCGTCTCGCGGCACCACCAGACGGGGATCGACCCGATACTGGTGATTTCCCCTTATCCCCCTGGCCAGGGCGAACAGACCCGTCGTGGCGGTAGCGGCGACCAGTGCTTCCAACACGTCCGTCCTCCTTGCTTCAGCCAGATGAGGCTAAGTGGGGAGGTGCAAGAAACCTCGGATTTGGCCCGAGGGGGGTCGGGTCCGAAGGGGGTCGTCCCCCTCACATATCAGGTGCCGATGACGGCTTCGGTCAGGTCGTCGACGAGGTAGCCGAGGTCGCCCAGCCTGCCCTCACGCACCTCGGCGGCTTCGAGCATCATCATGGCGGCGTGATAGGCCACCCAAGGCCGGTAGCGGCTCTCGGGCAGCTCTGCCCCGTAACCGCTGCGGAATGCGGCCGACGCATCCTCGCCGATGCGGGCCGCCAGACGCCAGACGGCCAGCGTCAGGTCCCATTCCGGTGGGGCCAGCGTCGCCCACTCCCAATCCACGATCGTGATCGCCCCCTCCTCGTTGACGAGGAATTTGGAGAGCGTCGGCTTGGTGTGCGACGGAGTCGGGGCAGTGGCCAGCGGCGGCTCGAGTTGAAGCGCCTTGTCGAGGACCACCTGCTCCATCCCGAACCTCCGCCGATAGCGCCCCAGACGCTCGATCGTCGAGCGGTAGTGACTGAGCACGTAATCGGAGTCGATCCCGGCGGCGAGATTCGTTATCTGCGCCTTGGAAGCGTGGATGTCGTGCAGTGCGGCCCCCGCCGCCTCGACTGCATCCAGGTTCTTGGGGAGACTGGCCAGATTCCAGTGCCCGGCGTCGTTCATCTTGAGCCAGGCCATCTCACCCTGGGTGCCGTGGTTGATGATTTGGGGCACGGCCGGCACGGCGGCGAGGGCTTCCAAGGCGTGACGCTCGCGCCGTTCCCGCGAGGTCACCGGGTACACCTTCACGATCGTGCTCTGGTCGCCTTCGATGACCCGAAAGACCTTGTTTGCGCCGGAGGACAGCTCTCTCACCAACGCGTTCGGGTGAAGCTTCGTTACAAGCTCTCTGGCTTCCATTTGGTGTTGTCCCCTTGTGCCCGGTGGCCGGTTCGCTTGTGTTCTTTCGCAGTTAGCCTTCTTGCCCGCCCCAGGCTAGCGAGATAACCCCGTGTCACTACAGCTTCGTTATCCAGACGGGACCACTGTGGAACATCCCGATGGTGCCACCGGTCTCCAGGTCGCCGAGTCGATCGGGCCCCGTCTGGCCAAGTCCGCGGTGGCGGTCAAACTGAACGGGGAGCTGCGTGACCTGAACCGGGCCCTCGATGGATCGGGCGATTTCGCAGTGATCACCCTCGACACCGCCGAGGGTCTCGACATCCTGCGTCACTCCTCGGCCCACGTCCTGGCCCAGGCCGTGCTCGATCTGTTCGAGGGCTCGACCTTCGCCATCGGTCCCCCGATCGAGGACGGCTTCTACTACGACTTCAGGGTGCCCGAGCCGTTCACACCCGAGGATCTCGAGCGCATCGAGGCCGGGATGAAGGCGATCATCGCCGAGGACCAGCCCTTCGAGCGTGTCGCCCTCACCAGGGACGAGGCACTTGCCATGTTCGCCTCCCACCCCTTCAAGACCGAGATCATCGAGAGCGTCGAGCCCAGCGAGGTGACCCCCGGCGAGGACGTCACCGTGTACAAGAACCTGGACTTCGTCGACCTGTGCCGGGGGCCGCATCTGCCTTCGACCGGCCGCATCCCCGCCTTGAAGCTGCTTCGCAGCTCGGGCGCCTACTGGCGGGGCGACGAGAAGCGGGACCAGCTGCAGCGCATCTACGGCACCGCCTGGCCATCCACCAAGGACTTGGACTCCTACCTGACCCGTCTCGAGGAGGCCGAGAAGCGCGACCACCGTCGGCTCGGTGCCGAGCTCGACCTCTTCAGCTTCCCACCGGAGCTCGGGTCCGGTCTGGTGGTGTGGCATCCGAAGGGAGGAATGCTGCGCAAGCTGATCGAGGACCACAGCCGTGACCTGCACGAGCGGTTCGGGTTCGAGTTCGTGTACACCCCGCATCTGGCCAAGTCCGACCTGTGGTGGGCCTCGGGGCATCTCGACTACTACGTCGAGTACATGTTCCCCGGCATGGCGCTGGACAACGACCAGGAGTATCGGGTCAAGCCGATGAACTGCCCCTTCCACATCCTGATCTACAAGAGCCGGGCACGGTCGTATCGCGACCTCCCGATCCGGCTCTCCGAGCTCGGCGCCGTGTACCGGAACGAGAAGTCGGGAGTGGTTCACGGGCTGTTGCGGGCCCGTGGCTTCACCCAGGACGACTCGCACACGTTCTGCACCGAGGACCAGCTCGCCTCGGAGCTTGCCCTGCATCTCGACTTCGTCCTCACCTGGCTCAGGGATGCCGGTTTCACCGAGTTCGATGCAGAGCTGAGCACCCAACCCGACAAGGCCCCGGAAGGGGAGCAGGACCGTTGGGATTTCGCCGAGAAGGCTCTTGCGGAGTCTCTGGTCGAAGCGGGAGTCGGCTATCGGGTCGCACTGGGAGAGGGCGCCTTCTACGGGCCCAAGATCGACCTGCACGTCAAGGACGCCATCGGCCGTCGCTGGCAGTTGTCGACCATCCAGCTCGACTTCCTCCTTCCCGGGCGATTCGAGCTGGAGTACGCCGCTCCCGGCAACGTGACCGAGCGCCCCTACATGATCCACTGCGCCAAGGCCGGCTCGCTGGAGCGTTTCATGGGGGTCCTGATCGAGCACCATGCCGGTGCCTTTCCCATGTGGCTGGCCCCGGTCCAGGTCTCGATCATCCCGGTCGCCGACCGGCACCATGAGTACGCCGAGTCGGTCGCCGCCCGTCTCCGTGACGGACGGCTCCGGGTCGACGTGGACCTGTCCGACGACACGGTGGGAGACAAGATCCGAAAGGCGCTGACACAGAAGCACCCGGCGGTGATCGTGGTCGGCGATGACGACGTCTCCGGATCGACCGTCGGTCTCCGGTTCTACGGCGAGGAGCACGACACTCGTGGGGTCCCTCTCATCGAGGCCACCAACCGCCTCGTCGAGATGGCCAGGGCCCCAGGCGCATGAGCGACCAGGAAGAGTCGCGGGTCGACCGGTCGGGAATCCACATCGAGCGGGACCTGGCCGACTCTCTCGCCATCGAGGATGAGCTCGACTCCAACCGGATTGGCCCTTTCCGCTTCCCCCAACCGACCCGGCGTCGCATCGCCGGCTGGGTATTCGTCGCGGCCGCCGTGCTCACGCTGATTCTGATCGACGGTGGATGGCTGCCCGCCATCGGCCTGGTGGGTCTGGCCGCGTGGAATTTCGCCTCGGCATGGCCGCTTTCCGTCGATGAGGCCCGGGCCCTCACCATCGCCGGCGCCGCCGTCGACTTTCCGGTCGGACACGCCTCGGCGGCGGTCACGTTTCGGGGTCTTCGCTCCCGACCCCGTTGGAGTGTCGTCCTCTACTCCGCCGAGGAGCCACCCGACAGACGTGCCCTGGTCGTGGTCGATGCGGTCACCGGGGAGGTGGCCGAGGAGCCGTACGTGGAGCCGATCGAGGGGGTCTAGGCCTGGGAGTTATCGGCCCTTACCTGTCGCCTATCAGCACGTAGGGCCTTCTAGGGGAACCGGTGTAGACCTGTCGGGGGCGGAAGATGCGGGTGGTCGGGTCGGCGAGGAGCTCCCGCCACTGCGATATCCAACCCGGCAGACGCCCCAGGGCGAAGAGCACGGTGAACATGTCGGTGGGAAAGCCGATGGCCCGATAGATGATCCCCGAGTAGAAGTCCACATTCGGGTACAGCTTGCGCTCCACGAAGTAATCGTCGGACAGGGCCACCTCCTCGAGCTGGAGGGCGACATCTAGAAGTGGGTCGTCGTCGATGCCAAGGGCGTGCAACACGTCGTCGGCCGCCTTCTTGATGATCCGGGCCCGGGGGTCGAAGTTCTTGTAGACCCGATGGCCGAAGCCCATCAGCCGGAACGGGTCCTCCTTGTCCTTGGCCCTGGCCACGAATGGAGCGACGTCGCCGCCGGCGGCAACGATGTCCTCCAGCATCTCCAGCACCTCCTGGTTCGCCCCGCCATGCAGAGGGCCGGAGAGGGCATGGATTCCCGCCGCGACCGAGCTGAAGATGTTGGCTTGGCCGGACCCGACCAGCCGGACCGCCGAAGCCGAGCAATTCTGACCGTGGTCGGCATGCAAGACCAGGAGCAGGTTGAGGGCCCTCGAAACCACCGGGTCGGCCGTGTACGACTCGGCCGGCACGGAGAACATCATGTGCAGGAAGTTGGACAGATAGCCCAGGTCGTTCTGAGGGTAGATGTAGGGCTGATGCGTCGAGTACTTGTGTGACCAGGCGACCATGGTCGGGGTCTTGGCGATCAGACGTCGGGCGCTGATGTCGATCGCCTCCTCGTCATGGGGGTCGAGGGCATCCGGGTAATAGGTGGCCAGGGCGGACGTGGCCGAGGCGAGGATCTGCATCGGGTGGGCATTGTGGGGAAAGGCCTCGAAGAGATGCTTCATGTCCTCACGAAGCAAGGTGTGATGCGAGACCGACTCCTGGTACGCCTCGAGCTCGGATTTGGTGGGAAGCTCCCCGTACTGCAGCAGATAGGCCACCTCGAGGAACGGGGAGTTCTCGGCGAGCTCCTCGATGAGGTAGCCCCGGTAGTGGAGCACCCCCTCCTCACCCCCGACGTAGGAGACCCCGGAGACACTCTCGGCGGTATTGCCGAATCCTCGGTCGATGGTGGTGAGCCCCAACTCGCTCCTGAGACCGCTGATGTCGATCGCGACGTCGCCCTCGACGCCTTCCACCACATCGAGGTGAGCTTCCTTGTCACCAAAGCGGATGACCGCGTCAGCCATGCCAGTCCTTCCTGTCCACCCTGTCAGTCGTCTCCAGAGCGAGCCACCGCTATCACCTGTTGCGCCTCGTTGTGCGGGACTTCGGCGTAATGATCGAATTCAACTTCGAAGGTGCCCCTTCCTGAGGTCAATGATCGCAGCTCGGCCGCATACTGCTGAATCTCGGCCATGGGAACCTCCGCAATCACGGATCTCAGGTTTCCGTCTCCCTCCATCCCGAGGACCTTCCCTCTCTTGGAGTTGATGTCACCCATCACATCACCGAGGTGATCTTCGGGCACTGTGACCGTGACCCTCATCACCGGTTCGAGCAGGATCGTCTTCAGATCGGGTGTCGCCGACCTCACAGCCTGGATCCCGGCCATCCGGAACGACATCTCGTCGGAGTCGACGGCGTGGTATTTCCCGTCGTAGACCTCGGCCGAGATGTCTATGACCGGGAACCCGGCGAGGATCCCCCTGGTCAGGGCCTCCTGGATTCCCTTGTCGACAGCGGGGATGAACTGCCGGGGTATGGAGCCACCCTTGATCGAGTCGATGTACTCATACCCCGACCCGCGCGGCAGCGGGGCGAACTTGACGAACGCGACGCCGAACTGCCCGCGCCCGCCCGACTGCTTCTTGTGCTTTCCCTCGGCGTGGGCGCTTGCGGTGATCGTCTCCCGATACGGGATCACGGGCAGGGAGGTGTCCACCTCCACCCCGAACTTCCTGCTGATCCGGGCCACTGTCACGTCGAGATGTGTGTCACCGAGACCGGCGAGGATGGTCTCGCCCGTGTCGGGGCGGCGCTCGACCCGAATCGTCGGATCCTCCTCCTCGATCCGATGCAGGGCGGTGGACAGCTTCTCCTCATCGTGGTGAGAGCGTGGCGTGATGGCCACTTCGGCGACAGGCCTCGGGTAGGCGATGCGCTCGATGGCCACGTTGCTGCCCGGGCTGCGCAGTGTGTCGCCGACCCGCACGTTCTCGACCTTGGCAACTGCGCCGATGCCACCGGCGGGAAGGTCGGGCACGTCGTTGTGCTCCCGACCCTGGAGCTTGAACAGGTTGTGGAGCCTCACCCTGCCCCCGCTGGCCAGCTCCACGTCCTGGTCCGCCTTCACCGTGCCCGAGTAGATGCGGAACAGGGAGATGCGCCCCACGAACGGGTCGGAGACGGACTTGAAGACGAAGGCGAGGACCGGCCCGTCGGTGGAAGGGGAGACCGGCTCACCACTACTGAGCGGGGGAAGGGCGCGCTCCAGCGGGTTTGGGGCGTAGTCGACGATGAACTCCGCGAGGAGATCTATACCGATCAGCTTCTCCGCCGAGGTCACCAGGACGGGATGGATGTCACCCGAGACGATCCCCTTGTGGATGGTGGCGACGATCTGCTCCCGGGAGGGCTCTGTGCCTTCGAAGTAGGCCTCCATCATCTGGTCATCGGTCTCGACCACGGTCTCGACAAGAGCGGTGTGGGCGGCGTGCACCAGGGTCTCGACCTCGGCCGGGAGATCCACCTCTTTGCCCGTCTTTTCATCTGCCGTGTACTCGTATGCCCGCTCCGAAGCGACCCTGACCAGTCCACGGAGGCCCTCCTCGGCCCCGATCGGGACTTGGATCGGCGCGATCGCCTTTCCAAACGACTGCCGCAGCTGATCCAGGGTTCGCTCGAAGGACGCGCGGTCACGGTCGAGCTTGGTCACCACGACGGCCCGGGGAATGCCCTCTTCGCCGGCGACTTTCCAAAGCTGTTCGGTCTGTACCTCGACCCCGTCGACACCGGACACGACGAAGAGCGCCATGTCTGCCGCCCGCAGCGCGGCGCGGGCATCGCCGGAGAAGTCGCTCGAGCCCGGGGTGTCGATGAGGTTGATGAGATGGTCGTTCCAGCTGAGTGTCGCGACGGCGAGACCGAGTGAGATGGCACGATCGATCTCCTCCGGCTCATGGTCGAGAACGGTCGTCCCCTGCTCCACGGAGCCGCGACGAGTGGTCGCCCCGCCTACGAAGAGGAGGGCTTCGGCGAGAGTCGTCTTGCCGCTCCCGCCATGGCCGACGAGGGCGACGTTACGGACTTTCTCGGGTAACAACATGACCTCCGCTTGGTGCGAAGCGCCGATCCTAACCTTGCCTGAGGGCAGGACTAGGGGGTGGGCCTGCTACTTTGCTCCGTCGTGATCGACACGCGGGTTCGACCCCGGGTAACCCGTTTCCTCGAGCCGATAGGCAAGGCTCTGGCTGGCGTCGGGGTCACTCCCACCGTGATGACCTCGGTGGGCCTCGCCATCGTGATCGCAGGCTCGGTAATCATCTCCACGGGCGCCCTCCGCACCGGGGCGATCGTAGTGCTCATCGGGTCGATCCTCGATGGCCTGGACGGGTCGGTGGCTCGGGCCTCGGGCACCGAGACGGCGCGTGGCGCCTTTCTCGACGCGGCCTTCGACCGGATGGGGGAGATCGCCGCCTTCGCCGGCCTCGGAGTGGCGGTGGCGCGTGAGACGGGGGACGAAGGGGTGTTGCTCCTCATCATCCTCGCCATCGGTGGCGCCATGCTGGTTCCCTATATGAGGTCGCGGGCGGAGGTGGAAGGCTTCAACGGCAAGGGCGGCCTGATGGGACGGGCTGAAAGGGTCCTGCTCTTCACGGTCGGCTTGATCCTGGGCTATGTCGAACCGATGCTGTGGATCTTCGTGGTCCTGGTGTGGATCACCGCCCTAATGCGATTCGTCGACACCTACCGTTCATTCGAGTGAGGAATCTCCCGGGTTATCTCGCCCTTCGTGTCGGCGCAGGGCTCATCGGCCTGCTCCCGGCATCTGCGGCCCGCTGGTTGGGGCGGGTCGGGGGCCGGGTATGGCATGCCTTTGCCGCCGGTCGGCGTTCCATGGCCGAGCGCCACATGAGACGAGTCCTTGGTGAAGGAGAGGACCCGGTTCGGGCCGCGAAGTCGGTCATGGAGTCATACGGGCGCTACTACGCCGAGGCGCTCTGGGCGAGGGGGAGCCGGGTGGAGGAGCTCCACCGGCACACCGCGGTCGAGGGTCTGGAGCGGATCATCGAGGCTCGTGAACAGGGGATGGGGATGATCTTCGGGCTACCTCACATCGGGAACTGGGAAGTGGCCGCCCCGGTGGCCGTCTTCGAGAAGATCCCGGTGGTGGCCGTGGCCGAGAAGCTCCCCAATCGGATGATCACCGATTGGTTCACCGGCATGAGGGCCGACTTCGGTATCGAGATCGTCCTCGCCACGGGTGGCACCGAGGTGATGAGAAGGCTGGAGACCGCGCTGGGAGACAACAAGGCCGTTGCCCTCCTCTCCGATCGGGACCTGAAGGGAAGGGGTGTGGAAGTGGAGTTGTTCGGGGAGCAGACCACCCTCCCGCCGGGCCCGGCGACCCTGGCCCTCCGGACCAACGCACCCCTTTTCCCGGTCGCCACCTACTTCCACGGCGACAACGGCTATCGGGTGGTGGTGAGGCCCCCGATCGCGGTGCCTGAGCAGGGGACCCGGTCCGAGAAGGTGGCATCGATGACACAGAGGCTGGCCGCCGAGATGGAGGCGCTGATCCGGGCCGCCCCCGAGCAATGGCATCTGGTCCAGCCCAACTGGCCCTCTGACCGGGCGTGATGATGAACGTGGGCATCGTCTGCCCCTATGACCTCTCCACGCCCGGGGGAGTCCAGCAGATCACCATCGAGCTTGCGGCCGAGCTGCGCAGGGCCGGCGACGACGTAGTCGTGGTCGGAGCCGGTGCATACGCCTCGCGCGGTCCCGAGCACGAAGAGACCACGACCATGGCGGGGCGGCCGTTCAAGGTCCGGGCCAACGACTCGGTGGTCCCGCTCACCCTGAGCCCGATGTCCTGGGCACGTGTCCGTGGGGCACTGGCCGATGTGGACGTGGTCCATGTCCACGAGCCGCTGGTGCCCCTGGTCGGTTGGGTGGCGATGACCGTCGAGATGCCGATGGTGGCCACCTTTCACGCCGATCCCCCGGTTTGGGCGGCCTGGGCCTACAAACGGGCTCCGTTGATCGGCCGCAGGTTCAGACGGGCTGTGCTCACTGCCGTCAGTGAGGCCGCAGCGAGAGCGATCCCACCGGCCTGGGGAGCGGTCACGGTCATCCCCAATGCGATAGACACGTCCTCGTTCCTGCTCCCGGTGGGTCGGGTGGATCGTCGGGTGTGCTTCCTGGGACGGGACGAGCCGCGTAAGGGGCTCGATGTCCTGCTCCGGGCATGGCCGCTGATTCGTGAGCGGATCCCGCAGGCCGAGCTGAAGGTCATGGGCGCCGATCGAGCGGAGGCGGAGCCCGGGGTCGAGTACATGGGGCGTGTCAGCTCGGGTGAGAAGAAGAGGATTCTCGCCTCCAGCCTCGTCTGTGTCGCTCCCAACACCGGTGGGGAGAGTTTCGGCATCGTGATCGCCGAAGCGATGGCGGCCGGCTGTGCTGTGGTCTGCTCCGACCTTCCGGCCTTTCGGGCCGTGCTTGGAGATGCCGGCCGGCTGGTGCCGGTGGGGGATGTCAGGCGTCTGGCCGAAGAGATCGTCTCGTTGCTGGGTGACCCGGATGGGTCGCGGGCTCTCGGTGGCCGTGCTGCCGATGAGGTCAAACGCTACGACTGGAGCGTGGTCGGGGCCGCCTATCGGGGTATGTACGCCGATCTGGTCTCTTAGGTCAGGGTCGCCGAGCCTATAGAATCGGAACTCCCCCGAATGGAGCCCAGAGAGTGGAAACAGGTACAGATCGTGTGAAGAGAGGCCTCGCCGAGATGCTGAAGGGCGGGGTCATCATGGATGTCGTGACCGCCGACGACGCGAAGATCGCCGAGGAGGCCGGTGCCGTTGCCGTCATGGCTCTGGAACGAGTTCCCGCGGACATCCGCAGGCAGGGGGGGGTGGCCCGGATGGCCGACCCGACCAAGATCGAGGAGATCCAGGCTGCGGTGTCCATCCCGGTCATGGCCAAGTGCCGCATCGGGCATTTCGCCGAGGCTGCAGTCCTCCAAGCCCTAGGCGTCGACTACATCGACGAGTCCGAGGTGCTGACCCCTGCCGACGAGGAGCACCACGTCGACAAGTGGGCTTTCACCACCCCGTTCGTGTGTGGTGCCCGCAATCTGGGTGAGGCTCTGCGCAGGATCGGGGAGGGGGCGGCGATGATCCGCACCAAGGGGGAGGCCGGCACCGGGAACGTGGTGGAGGCGGTACGTCACATGCGGACCGTCACCGATCAGGTGCGGGCCCTGACCACCATGGGTGAGGCCCAGCTCATGTCGGCATCCCGTGACCATGCCGCCCCCTTCGAGTTGGTGCGCGAGGTGGCCTCCACCGGGAAGCTGCCCGTGGTCAACTTCGCCGCAGGCGGCATCGCCACTCCCGCCGACGCCGCTTTGATGATGTCGTTGGGTGTGGACGGTGTGTTCGTGGGCTCCGGGATCTTCAAGAGCTCCAAACCCGAAGCCTATGCCCGGGCCATCGTGGAGGCGACCACCTTCTGGAACGAGCCCGAGGTGGTGGCCAAGGTGTCACGCGGTCTGGGCGAGGCCATGCCCGGCATAGAGATCGGCACCCTCACCGACACGGAGCGGCTCGCCAGCCGGGGATGGTGACATGACCAGCGTCGGCGTCCTGGCCCTGCAGGGGGACGTCCGGGAGCATCTCCACACCCTCGAGTCGCTGGGCGTGACCGCGGTACCCGTCAGGAAGCCGGACCGGCTCGAGTCCGTGGACGCCCTGGTGATCCCGGGTGGGGAATCGACCACCATCGGGAAGATGGCTGTCCGTTTCGGTTTGCTGGAGCCGATCCGAAAGGCGATCGAGGACGGTCTCCCCGTCTTTGGCACCTGCGCCGGTCTGATTCTGCTGGCAGGAGCGGTCACCGACGGCAACCAGCCCCTGCTCGGAGTGCTCGACGTGGTGGTCCGTCGCAACGCCTTCGGCCGTCAAAACGAGTCGTTCGAGGCGGATCTCGACGTCGACGGCCTCGCCGAGTCGTTCCATGCCGTCTTCATCCGGGCCCCCTGGGTGGAGAAGGTGGGCGCCGAGGTGGAGGTGCTGGCAGAAGTGGGAGAACATCCGGTCATGGTGGGTCAGGGCAAGATCCTGGCCTCCTCATTCCACCCCGAGCTCACCGGGGACGGACGCATCCACGACATGCTCCTGGATCTGATCTGAGGCATCGATGTCAGGTCATTCCAAGTGGGCCAACATCAAGCATCGCAAGGGCCGTCAGGATGCGGCCCGGGGCACGCTGTTCGGCAAGCTGGCCAAGGCCATCGAGATCGCAGCCCGTGAAGGTGGGGGCAACCCGGACTTCAATCCGACTCTGGCCACCGCCATCGACAAGGCCAAGGCGGCCTCGATGCCCCACGACAACATCGACCGTGCCGTCAAACGAGGAACCGGCGAGGTCGAGGGGGTCCAATACGAGGAGATCTGGTACGAAGGGTACGGGCCAGGCGGGGTGGCTCTCTACGTGCAGATCCTGACCGACAACCGGAACCGGGCGGCATCCGACGTGCGCTCCACCTTCACCAGGAGCGGGGGCAATCTCGGCGAGCCGGGCTCGGTGGGCTACCTGTTCAGCCAGAAGGGGCTGATCGAGGTGAAGGGCTCGGAGGACGACGTGATGCTGGCTGCCCTGGACTCGGGCGCCGAGGACGTCCGTGACTCGGGCGAGGGATGGTTCGACGTCATCAGCTCCCCTGGCGATCTACAGCACGTCCGCTCTGCGCTCGACGGGGCCGGGCTCGAGGTCGATTCGGCCGACGTCACCCAACTTCCTTCGACCACCGTCCCGGTGGCGGAGGGAGAGGCGCGCAAGCTCCTTCGTCTGATCGACGCCTTGGACGACCTGGACGACGTCCAGGCGGTGTACTCGAACTACGACATCGACGATGATGTGATGGAGAGAGCGCTGGAAGAGGTCTGATCCGAGGTCGGAACCTCAGGTCGCCGCGCCGCCGGTCCTCCGTCCCGCCATCGACCCGTAGATCAGGACCACGACCACGGCCACACCGACCTGGATGGCGTGCTTGATCCAGTCGATGCCGTCGGTGTCACTGACACCGGCCCAGTCGGCGATGAGACCGCCCACAATGGCGCCCACCGCACCGATCAGGATCGTCATCCCGATCGAGATGTTCTGTTTGCCCGGCAGCACCAGTCGAGCAAGGGGCCCGATGATGATCCCGGCGATGAGACCTCCGACGATGGTTGCGAGAACGTCTCCCAATTTCGCTCCTTCGGTTGGGCGCGGTGAAACCTACGCATCACGTGCGACGAGTGTCGGTGTGACCGTTTGACCGCAAATGGGGCCGGGTAAGAACCGGCGCACACCCAACGATTTGGAGACAAAAATGGGAATCTTGATCTGGCTGATAGTCGGTCTCATAGTGGGGTTGATCGCTCGAGCACTCGTCCCCGGCCCTGACCCGATGGGGATCCTCGGCACTCTCGTGCTCGGTTTCATCGGCTCGCTGGTCGGAGGCTTCCTCGGGAATCTCCTCATCGACGGACAGTGGGATGTGACGCCTGCCGGGATCATCGGCTCGATCATCGGCGCCATCATCGCCCTGCTCATCTATCGGGCAGCCAGGAGCTCACGCACGGTCACGTAGCCCGGCTGAATGAGGACCCCAATGCCCGTGACCATCGATCGAGAACAAGTCCTTCGGTTGGCCGAGCGTGGAGCGCCGATCATCGACGTGCTGTCGCCGGACGAGCATCGGGAATCACGCATCGCCGGCTCGATCGGTCTCTGGCTCAGGGATCTCGATGCCGAAGCGGTAGCCGGATTCCGGCCCGATGAGCCGATCGTCGTCTACTGCCACGACCATCTCTGAGACATGAGCGCACGAGCCGCGTGGCGGCTCGAACAACTTGGTTTCACTGACGTCTACGACTACGACGCCGGTCGCAAGGACTGGCAGGAGGCCGGGCTCCCCATGGAGGGCACCGATCCTCAGGGGCCGATCGTCGCCGACGCCATCACCGTCGATCCGCCCACGTGCGGCCCAGAGGACACCGTGGGCCATGCCCGCTCCCTGCTCGGTGACTCCACCCAGGTGGTGGTGGTCAACGAGAGGCGTGTCGTCCTGGGTGTCATGCGCCAGGAGAGCTGGGATTCCCCCGATGAGCCGGCGGTCGCCGACGTGATGCGGCTCGGCCCCTCGACCGTTCGACCCGGCTCGTTGCTGGCGCCCCTCATCGAGCGGATGCAGGCGAGGGACTCCGAGTCGGTGCTGGTGTCCGACCCTGAGGGCAGACTCATCGGTGTGCTCGATCGTACCGACGGGGAGGCCTTCCTCTCCGGTGAGCTGGTCGAGTCCAGCTTCGAGACCTGCGACTCCTGCCCCGGCTGGTGGCGCTACCGACAGGTCGTCTGACCACCGGTCCGAGAATCTTTGCCGGGTTCTTCTCTGATCGTCCTGATCGGACCCGAATTTGTCGCTTGGTCTTCGTAGGTTGTCGGGTATGGGTATGGAGGGGTGTTCGAACGAACGGCCCGGTTCGGGTTCCGTCATTCCACTGCCGGACAG
>JBOGET010000016.1:0-8208 GCA_050741975.1 Acidimicrobiia bacterium | reverse complement strand
GGAACTCCCCGTCCTTGGTCCCGACCAGGGTGGCGGTGCCGACCCAGCCCCTTCCGTGGGTGGTCGACCCTGCGGCCTCCCGTCTCGTCTCGGTCCACTTGACAGGGTGGCCCAGCTCCCGGGCCGCCCAGGCAGCCAGGATCTCGTCGTTGTACACATTGAGCTTGCAGCCGAACCCACCCCCGACCTCGGGTGCGATCACTCTCACGTCGCTGGCCCTCATCCCCAGCATCTTGGAGACGGCGCCAGAGAGGGCGTGGGGAACCTGAGAGGAGCTGTAGATGGTGAACTTCCCGTAACCCGGGTGGTACTCGGCCATGATCGACCGGGGTTCGACGGCGACCGGGATCAACCTCTGGTTGATCATCTCCAGGGTGACCACCACGGCGTCGTCGCGCTCCATGGCGGCTTCGACCTGCGGGGTGAGATCGTCGAGACCCAGCGCCTCCCAATAGCCGTGGTAGGTCCAGGTGTGGATGATGTTGGAGTCGAGGTCGTCGTGGACCTTGACCTCGTCCGAGGCCGCCTTCTTCAAGTCGACGACGGCGGGGAGGATGTCGTAGTCGACCTCGATGGCATCGGCGGCATCCTGTGCCTGATACCGGTTCTCGGCGACGACCATGGCCACGGCCTCACCCACATGATTCACCTGCCCCGCGGCCAGAAGCGGGCGGAGCTTCCCGATCGGCACCTGGGCCAGCAGGGGCCCCAGATGCGACACGTCGTCGTGGGTGTAGACGGCGACGACGCCGGACATCGACTTGGCCGCCTGGGTGTCGACCGACGTGATCTTGGCCCGGGCGACGGGGGAGCGGGCGAAGGCCACGTGGAGAAGCCCTATCGGTTGCAGGTCGTCGGTGTAGGTGCCGGTCCCCTGGATCAGGGCCGGGTCCTCACGACGACGGACGGCGCCGCCCATGACACTGGTGGTAGCCATCAGTGAGCCTCCTCCCAATCCGGAGCCGGCGGCTCCTCACCTCGTATCTTGGCCCCGGCGTACTCGACGGCTCGCACGATGTTGTGATATCCGGTGCAGCGGCAGAGATTCCCTTCAATCCCATGCCGGATCTCGTCGTCGGTCGGGTTGGGGTTCTCGGCGAGCAGGGCGGCAGCGGACATGATCATCCCCGGCGTGCAGTAGCCGCACTGGAGGCCATGACGCTCCCAAAATCCCTCCTGAACCGGATGAAGCTCGCCATTGCTGGCGAGCCCCTCGATGGTCGTGACGTTGGCCCCTTCGGCCTGAACGGCGAACATGGTGCAGGATTTCACCGGTTTGCCGTCGAGATGGACCGTACAGGCGCCGCAATAGCCGGTCTCACACCCGACGTGGGTCCCGGTGAGATGGAGGTTCTCCCGGATGAAGTGCACGAGCAGGGTCCTTGGCTCCACATCGGCGGACACTGATCGCCCGTTGACCGTCATCGACACATTCATGGAGACCCCTTTCGGCCGCGACGCAGGAACCGCGGAAACATATCAAACGGGACAGGGTCGCGTCGCGCCGCTGAGAACGGGAGAATTGGGCGGATTGAGTCGGGATTGGACAGGTGAGAAGTCGGGCGATCTAACCCGGCGGAGCTCGGGGTGGATCGAGTCGACGCAGCCGCCAACGCCCGTGATCCGGATGTCGATGCGGGATCAGGCCCTGTTGATGGATGGCCAAGTGGTGGTGGTACCAGCAGACGGTGATGAGGTTCGACGGGTCGGTGGGACCACCCTGGCTCCAAGGCACGACGTGATGCACCTGAAGTCGGTTCCGGCTGTCGCAACCGTCGATCGCACACCGATTCCCATCTCGGTGGAGGATGGCGCGGCGCAGCGAAGGCGGGATTGTCCTCGAGCGACGTCCGCACCGCATGGGCTCTCCCTGATCCGAGATCACGGTGAGCTCGGTGACCGACTCGCAGAGCAGACCCTCCAGGGCCTGCCGTCCGATGCTCGTCCCCGTCTCTAGATAGGCCCCGGCCTCGCCGTTGTGGTGAGCGGCGACGCCGGCATCGATGAAGATCGAGATCTGCGCCGGAGGCGGGTCGTCGGTCATGCAGAGCTGGGCGAGGGCGGTGGCACGGCGCCACGCCCTGTTGTGGGACTGTGGGCTCTCCAGATCGATCGGCAGTTGGTCTGCCGCTTCGGCCAAGACACTGTCGACGATCGCCCCGGTCACCCCGTCGAACCCTCCCCACACCTTCCACCATGACTCGTCGAGCGTGGGCTGTATCACCAGATACCTGTCAAGGAACGTCCGGCTCTCCTGCTCGGCAGTGAAGCGGGCCCGGTTTGCGGCCTCCCGCCGAAGCCGTTCACGTCGAGGTGGAGGAACAGGTGATCGGGCCCGGTTTCGGCGATCCGAGATGCGGCCTCGACCCGGTCGAAACTGGCACAGCCGTCGGCCAAAGCCGCCCTGAGCTCGGGTCGTTGCCCTGTGCGACGCATCGTCCGGACCAGGTCGTTGCTCGTTTCGTGCCCGAGGTCGACACGAGCAGCCACCCACTCCGACAGGGTTCGTGACCCGTCGGCGGTGGCGACCTGGGCTCGATCGAGCAGTTCCAAAGCGGCGATTTGGTTGGCCCGGTGACGTGCGATCTCGCCTTCCTCGGCGATGAGGATCTGCTCCAGGGCATCGACCGAGACCGTGGTCGGGATCGAACGTGTGTTCGTATTCATGATGTGACCATACGAGGTGCCTGTGACAAGAACAAGGGGTCCGTTCCCGACTTCGGAAAATTCCCCGCGCCTACTCTCGGAGTTGGGAAGGAGCGTCACGGTTGGCCGGTGGCATCGAGTTCGGTATGAGCATCAACCCTTCATGGCAGGAGCAAGAAGAGATCGTCCGTCTGGTCCAACTGGGCGAAGAGGGAGGGGTCGACCTGGTCGGGGTTCAGGATCATCCCTATCAATGGCGGTTCTACGACACCTGGACCCTGCTCTCCTATCTCGGCGGGGTGACGTCACGCATCCGCTTCTTTCCCGATGTGGTTTGTCTCCCGCTCCATCCTCCGGCGATGTTGGCGAAGTCGGCCGCGTCGCTCGATGTCCTCACCGGAGGCCGGGTGGAGCTCGGACTCGGCGCCGGTTCCTTCTGGGAGGCGATCGGGGCCATGGGCGGAGCCGTTCGCAGTCCTTCTCAAGCCGTCGAAGCCATGGAGGAGGCGATCGATGTGATCCGTCTTGTGTGGAGCGGGGAACGTGGAGTGCGCTACGAAGGACGTCATTATCAGCTCTCCGGTCTGCACACCGGGCCGGTACCGGCCCACGACATGGATATCTGGATCGGGGCCCGAGGTCCACGGATGCTCGATCTGATCGGGCGGAAGGCGGACGGCTGGGTCCCATCGGCCTCGTGGGCCCCACCTGAGGCACTGCCCGCGTATCTGTCGGCGATCGAGGAGGCGGCGACGGGTGCGGGAAGGGATCCGTCTTCGATCAGACGGGTCTACAACGTGGGAGGCTCGATCGGGGATACGGCCGGTGCTCGCTTCAGGGGAACCCCAGCACAATGGATCGACGAATTGGCGGTCGTGGTCGAATTGGGGATCGACACCTTCATCTTCTGGCCTGATGGGGAGGACCGTGCCGGTCAGGTCCAACGGTTCGCAGCCGAAGTCGTTCCCGGAGCCCGGGCTGCGGTCGGAGGCTGATCTCCACCCGGGCCACGAGTTAGCCTTCGTTCACGGGTTCTTGCTACCAATCGGGAGGCATGATGACGACCTCGACTTCACCACGGCCGGTCGGCCGCATCGCCGGGTTGGCTGGCATCGTCCTCTACGTCGCCACCGGGGTATTCCCGTATTTGGCGTCCGGCCTGGTGGCCCCGCTCTGGGGTATCGCGGTCCTCTACGTGGGCTGGTTGTTGGGCCTGTGGTTGACGGTACGGCTGTACCAACGCCGGTCGGTCTGGGCATTGGCCATGCCTGTCGCGGCGCTCGCCTTCTGGTGGGTCATCATCACGCTCGGCGAGTCGTTCTTCGACTGGACGGCCTAGCCGACGTGCTTCAAGGGTTCGATGGGTGGTCGGGTACCCTCTGATTGATTGGGGCCCGTAGCTCAATCAGGTCAGAGCAGCGGACTCATAATCCGTTGGTTGCAGGTTCAAGTCCTGCCGGGCCCACCCATCGACTCACCTGCACAGACTCACGATCATGTCTACGTCAGCGCCTCGGTCACAGGCATGATCAAAGCGGTGAGCATCAGCAGAAGGTGAAGAGCCAGGCCGATCCAACCCCTGCGAACCCACGAGCGAACGGCCCTGAGGCCGTAGCAGGCACCAAAGACGAACGGCGCCGCCAGCAGCACCGCAAGAGGCACGACTTGCCATGTTGGCCAGGACTCGGTGAGAAACCGTTTGGCCACAAGGAACCCGACGATCGGGCTGAGCAGAGCCCACCAGAGGAAGCGCAACGACCGTCGGGCCGCCCGCTCGCCTGCCCTAGACACGGCTGAAGGCTTCTCTGCGACTGTCATCCTTCCTCCGGAGAGTCGCGTGGTTCCCTTCCGAGCGTATGTGCCTGGGACTCTCGCCCTCTAGGGCACAAAGGCCTCTACGGCCGAACTCAGCTGACGCCCTTCATCGCCCCAGACGAAGCGGACAGATCGAGTGACGAGTCAATTGTGGTCACACCCGTGGAACAGAGTCCGGATCGCCGACGCAGTGACCCGACTACCAGCTTGATGGCTCGGGCATCGCGGCGAGGCTCTCCGGGTGGCTAGCTCTCGTCGACGACTGTGAGCGTCCCTACCATCCCGGCATCGAAGTGGGTCTCGATGGCGCAGATCACCTGGTAGGGCCCTGCTGCCGGTGTGGTGATTGTCAGGGTCTTGCTCTCACCGGCCTCGACTTCGTCCTCCACGTAGACGAAGTCGGCGAGGAGCTCCTCTTCGGTCTCCGGCAGGTCGGCTTCGGAGTCGATCTCGACACCCGGGCTGCATGAGGACCCACTCATGGAAAACCGACCCCTCGTTGGTTGAGTCGATCGAGATCCTTTGCCCACCGGCCGGGCCGAGACTCGAAAGGCGAACCAGTGGACCAGGGCGAGGCCGACGGTGGTGCCCCCCACGATCTTGACGACCTCGACCTGGGTCGTGTCGCCCACGGCGGCCAGGGCGGCGAGGAGGCAAATCGACACGTAGAACGCCATGGTGTACACCTCCTGGCGCCGCTCGAGGATCCCCTCGTCGGCTGGCACGGTCAGCGATGGCTCGGGCACGGCGTCATACTGACATCCATTCCGCGTTGGGCGTCCAATGACGGTCGATGGGCCATAATCAGGTGGTGTCGTCGTTCCTGTGGTGGCGTCATGCGGTCACCTACCAGGTCTATCTCCGCTCCTTCGCCGACGGCAACGGCGATGGGACCGGCGATATCGCCGGTCTCAGGTCGCGTCTGCCCTATCTCCGCTCCCTCGGGGTCCACGCCCTCTGGATCAACCCCTGGTACGAGTCGCCACTGAACGACGGCGGCTACGACGTCGCCGACTACCGCAGGATCGACCCGCGGTTCGGGACACTGGAGGAAGCCGTCGATCTGATACAAGAGGCGAGGTCCCTCGGCCTGCGAGTGATCCTCGATCTAGTGCCCAACCACACATCTTCGGAGCACGTCTGGTTCAAAGAGGCCCTGTCGTCGTCGCCGGGCAGCCCGGCCCGTGATCGATATCACTTCCGCCCTGGGAACGGCGCCGACGAGAGCCGCCCGCCCAACAACTGGAGGAGCGTCTTCGGCGGGCCGGGGTGGACCAGGGCACCGGACGGGGAGTGGTACCTGCACCTGTTCGACCCGACCCAACCCGATCTCAACTGGGGCAATGACGAGGTACGGGCGGAGTTCCGGGAGATCATCAGGTTCTGGCTCGATCGGGGGGCAAGTGGGTTCCGTGTAGACGTGGCCCACGGCCTGACCAAGGACACGGCCTATCCGGACCTCGAGGAGGAGGCGATCCCGATGACGGCGTATGACGGGCCTGATCACCCGTTTTGGGACCGGGACCTGCTCCACGACGTCGTGCGGGAATGGCGGGCCGTGATCGACGAGTACCCGGGATCGATCCTGGTGGCTGAGGCCTGGGTCTCGACCTGGGAAAGGCTGGCCCTCTACCTGCGGCCCGACGAGTACCACCAGGCCTTCGACTTCCAGTTCCTCATGTCGCCCTGGGAACGGGATTCGATCATGAAGGCCGTGGACTCAGCGTTGGATGGAGCCGGCGCCGTGGGGTCCGCCCCCACTTGGGTGCTCTCCAATCACGACGTGGTGCGGCATCCGACGCGCTATGCCCTTCCCCAGGACCTGGACGCCAGGACCTGGCTTCTGGACGGTGACCGCTCGCTTCTCGCACCCGAGATGGGTATGCGTCGCGCCCGCGCCGCGATCTTGCTCATGCTGGCACTGCCCGGTTCGGCCTACATCTACCAGGGAGAGGAGCTGGGTCTTCCCGAAGTCCACGACCTCCCGCTCGAGGTGCTGGACGACCCGGTGTGGGGTCGGTCGAATCACACGAGGAAGGGACGCGACGGGTGCCGGGTCCCGATCCCATGGACCGTGGAGGGTGCGTCGTATGGATTCGGATCGAACGGGAGCTGGATGCCCCAGCCCTCGGACTGGGGCCGGCTCTCGGTCGAAGCCGAGGAGGGGGCACCCGGTTCGACTCTCGGGCTTTACCGTCAGGCTCTCGAGCTTCGGGCCGACTATCTGGCCGGAGACGAGACCTTCGAGTGGGACGATGCCGGATCGGGCGCGCTGGCCTTTCGACGGGGGAGGGGAGTCATTGTCGTGGTCAACTTCGGACCCGGGTCGCTGGATCTCCCCGAAGGCGACGTGCTCGTGTCGAGCGCGCCGTTGGAGACCGGGCGACTTCCTGCCGACAGCGCAGTGTGGATCTCGGCCGCCACCACCTGAAACACGGCGTAACAGACGGGAAACAAAACCGAAACATCGGTGATCCAGAGTCTCCACCGGAGCGAAGCCCTGACTCGAGGAGGTCGGCCGATGAGTGAAGGAACCATTGCCTGGGTATTGACCAGTTCTGCGCTGGTGCTGTTCATGACACCGGGATTGGCCTTGTTCTACGGGGGCATGGTGAGGTCGAAGAACGTCCTCAACATGCTGATGAAGAACTTTGTCACCATCGCCATCGTCACCGTGATCTGGACTCTCGTCGGCTACACGCTGGCCTTCGGCCCCGATGCTGGGGGCGGGCTGGTGGGCGGGCTCGACTTCCTCGGATTGGAAGGAGTAGAAGGCGACGCCCTGTTGTTCATGGTGTTCCAGATGATGTTCGCCATCATCACTCCCGCCCTCATCTCCGGGGCGGTGGCGGAGCGGATGAAGTTCTCGGCGTGGGTGTTGTTCACCACGTTGTGGGCACTGATCGTGTACCCCATCGTGGCCCATTGGGGGTTCTCGGCAGACGGTCTGCTCTTCGCCTGGGGTGTGCGTGACTTCGCCGGCGGTCTCGTGGTCCACATCAACGCAGGGATCGCCGCTCTGGCGCTGGTATACGCTCTGGGACCCCGCAAGACGTTCGGGTTGGAGCCCAATAAGCCCCATTCATTGCCCTTGACCCTTCTCGGCACCGGGATCCTGTGGTTCGGGTGGTTCGGGTTCAATGCCGGCTCGGCGCTGGCAGCCGACGGGATCGCCATCAACGCCTTTGTCACCACCCAGATCGCAGCCTCGGTGGCGGCGCTGGGCTGGATGATCGCCGAGTGGTGGAAGACGGGTAAGCCGACCTCGCTCGGAACCGCCTCGGGCGCCGTCGCCGGGTTGGTTGCGATCACCCCGGCCGCCGGGTTCGTGTCGCCGCTCTCGGCCATCGCCATCGGGCTGGCCGCAGGTGTGATCTGCTTCTTTGCGGTCAACCTGAAGTTCAAGTTCCGCTACGACGACTCGCTCGACGTGGTGGGCATCCACCTGGTGGGTGGGATCGTCGGGTCGGTCCTGCTCGGGGTCTTCGCCCAGAGCTCGATCAACGCAGCAGGCCCCAATGGTCTGCTCTCCGGTGATGCCGTCTTCCTGTTCAAGCAGATTGCCGCGGTTGCCGCCGTAATCGTGTTCTCGTTCACCGCCTCTTACATCCTGGCCCGGGTGGTCAAGGCCATCACCGGGCTTCGTGTCGACGACGACGTGGAGCACAACGGCCTCGACATCTCCATCCACGAGGAGCGAGGCTACGTACTGACCGAGTAACAACGGCTTTTGGCGCGGAGATCTCG
>JBOGET010000015.1:0-6516 GCA_050741975.1 Acidimicrobiia bacterium | reverse complement strand
GGACCGACGTGGTCTTGCCCGACCCGCTGGGCCCGATCAGGCCCACGATCTGGCCCCGGGTCACCTCGAGGTCGATGTCGAAGACACCGGCGCACTGGGAGTAGCTCTTGGTGAGGTGGGACGCGGTGACGGCAGCCTCGGCGGACATGGCGGGGCGCCCCCTACCCTTGGCGGTTGGTTCCCAACCGCGGTTTCCCCGGGTGGGCCATCGGGTAGGGAAATGGGCCATGTCCACTGATTTCTGGTTGGTTTCGCCGCGGGTTCGAGGCACCCTCATCGTGGCCGGGGCCGTGTCCCTCGTCACCAGTGTGACCGGACTGGTGCTCGGGCTGTTGCTGGTCGAGTCGGTGTCGACAGATCTCGGTGACTCGGTCGGCTGGTCGCAGACGGCCCTGCAAGCCGTCGAGGAGACCCTGAGCCTGATCCAGGGCGTCTCCGCCGAGGTGGACGATGGTCTCGTGCTCGCCGCCGACAGCATCTCCGCCGCCTCGGCTGGGGTGGAGGAGGCTTCGGGGCAGCTGGAGGACGTCGCCGACTTCCTCGACGGGGAGCTGAAGGCGAACATAGAAGCGGTACACGGATCGATGCCTGCCGCCATACAGGCCGCCGGCGCCATCGACGCCACTCTGAGTGCGCTGTCCCTCCTCGGCGTCGACTACGACCCCGATGAGCCCTTCGACGTCTCGCTGATGGCGGTGGAGGAGGCCCTGGCCGACCTGCCGGCCCAGCTCAGCGCCCAGGCCGAGGCGATCCGGGCCCTGGTCCCCGTCTCACGGCAGTTCGCCGACGACGGAGAAACCCTGGCCCGGTCCTTCGACTCGCTCGGCACCGAGCTCTCCTCCAGCCAGGAGTTCGTCGACTCCTACCGGGCGACCCTGGCCCAAGCTCAGGAAGTGGTGGACCAGACCGGATCTTCCATGAGGGCCAGCGTCTGGCTGATCCGGCTCGCGTTGGTGATGATGGCCCTGGCCGGAGCCGGGCTCTCCATCGGGTTGATCGTGTTGGGCCGGGCGCTCGGCACCTACGCCGGCGTCCCTCCGGTCGTATCCGGCGTCGGTCGCTCTCCCGGAGATTGAGAGACCCTTCGAACGGGTAACGCGAGGCCCGATCGAAAGGAGAACATCATGGGACGTGGCGGAATCATTTGGACCATTGTGGGCGTGTTGCTCATCATCGCCCTGCTCATCTACATCCTCTGATCGTTTGGGCTTCGAGCTCGACGGGTAGAGGACCACAAGAGGTGTGGACCCGCGATTCGTGAATCATCGGAGGCCACTGATCTTCCACGGTTGCGGTCCACCCCTCCAACCATCGCCGAGAAGGAGGCAAGACGAATGGGCGACAAGAAACGTCAGATCGAGGAAATGGTGGTCACCACTGAGAGCCACCGGGTCAGGTCGATGATGATCCTCCTGATCGTGGCCGCGGTCACCATCGGTCTCTGGTATCTGGTCAGCGACCGGGACTGAGCGCTCGGGTCAGTCCGAGATGGCGGCCGACCCCGCCGGCGACGACTCGGTTTTCTTCGACACGTCGCTTTTTTTGGCCGAGTCGTTCTTCTTGGCCGGCTCGCTCTTCTTGGTGGAGGCGGCGGCGCGGGAGTCGGTGGAGTAGAACCCCGAGCCCTTGAACACCACGCCTCGGGCGTGGAAGACCTTCTGCAGGTCCCCCCCACACTCACGGTGGCTGCGAAGCGGCTTCTCGGAGAACGACTGGAAGACCTCGATCGTCTCGCCGCAGCGTTTGCAGGTGTATTCGTAGGTAGGCATACCGATTCTGACCGCTTGGAAGGGGGTGGAGCAGATTCTACAACCGGGGGGGCAGGTCTTCCATTCCCTTGGGACGCATATGATCGGCTCCCATGTCGCCCGCCCTTGCCCTGCCGCTGGCGCTGGTCGCCGCCTACCTGGTGGGGAGTGTCGACTTCGCCGTCATCGTGGCCAGGATGCACGGGGTGGACATCCATGAGGCGGGGAGCGGCAACCCGGGGACCTCGAATGTGCTTCGAACCCTGGGCCGGGTCCCGGCGGCACTGGTCTTCATCGGTGACACCCTGAAAGGGACGGTGGGCGCCGCCATGGGGATGATCGCCTCAGGTGTCGCCGACTCCACCGTGCACTGGGCCTTTCTCGCCGGTCTCGCCGCCGTCATCGGTCATTGCTACCCGGTGTTCCACGGGTTCAAGGGGGGAAAGGGGGTTGCCACCGGCGGTGGTGTCCTGCTGTTCACCGTCCCCATCGCCGCCGTGATCGAGATTACCACCTGGGGGCTGGTCGTCTGGGCAACGAAGACCGCCTCAATCGGCTCCATGGTCATCGTGGTGATCACCATCCCCATGCTGATCTGGCAGGGGGTGAGCGGTCTCTCCTTGTTGTGGGTGGCCCTGATCATCGCCCTGGTCGTCTGGCGCCACCGCGGGAATATCAGGCGAATGGTCTCTGGCAGCGAGGACAAGATCCCGACATGAACATTGATGTTGCGGTCATCCCTGCCGCCGGGCGTGGCACCCGGATGAGACCGGCCACCCGGGTGGTGCCCAAGGCCCTGCTCACCGTGATCGACCGTCCCGCCATCCAGTACTCGGTGGAGGAGGCGGCCCGGGCCGGGGCCAAGGAAGCGGTGGTGGTGGTCGACCTCGATGCCGGTCATCTGGTCGCCCAGCACTTCAGCATCGAGGGCCCACTGCCCGGTCTCGACGGCATCGCAGTGCGACCGGTGGTACAGGAGGAGCCGCTCGGGCTGGGGCATGCGGTGAGCGAGGCGGCACACATGGTGGGCGACCGCCCCTTCTTCTGCCTTCTCTCCGACAACATCGTCCGCCCCGGTCACGACGTCCTTGCCAGCTTGGCCGCAGGAAGCCGTGACGGCTCGGTCTCGGTGATGTGCCTCCGTGAGCTGACCGAGGAGTTCCTCGGCAAGTACGGGGTGGTGGTCCCCGGTTCCGAGGTCGAGGACCGGTATCTCGACCTGGCCGGCGCTGTCGAGAAGCCGGGAGCGGCCGCCGCCCCCTCCCGGCTCGGTCTGGTCGGTCGCTATCTGTTCACCCCGGAGGTATTCGAGATCCTCGATCGCCTCGAGCCCGGGCTCGGGGGTGAGATACAGCTCACCGATGCCATCAACGAGCTCGGTGTCAACCGGCGTCTCCGGGGCTACGTCGCCGCCGAGGACCTCCTCGACGTGGGCACGCCGGTCGGGCTGCTCGAGGCGTCGGTGGAGCTGGGGGAGCACGAGTTCGGCCAGGAGTTCATCTCCTGGCTCGAGGAGCGAGTCCGATGAAGCCATTGGAGGAGGCTCGATCCGAGGTGCTGTCCTCGGCTCGGCTTCTCGGCACGGAGCGGGCCCCGATCTGGGAGGCCCTGGGCCGAGTCCTCGCCACCAGTGTGATCTCGCCCGAGGACGTGCCCCCGTTCGCCAACTCCGCCATGGACGGGTTCGCGGTCAGGGGCTCGGATGTCGGTACTTCCGGATCGATCCTGGAGGTGATCGGCGACCTCCCGGCCGGCTCCGCTACCGACCTGGAGGTCGGTACGGGGCAGGCGATCAGGATCATGACCGGCGCTCCGATGCCTTCGGGCGCCGACACCGTGGTCAGGGTGGAGGACACGAGCGCTGAGGGATCGAAGGTGACCGTGAACGCCGCGGTCGATCCGGGGACCTCGGTGCGCCCGGCCGGAGGCGACGTGACCAAGGGGCAGACAGTCTTCACGGCAGGCACCCGGCTCACCCCGATGCATGTCGGTGTCCTGGCCACGATTGGTGTGGCGTCCCCGGAGGTGTACAGACGTCCCCGCGTCGCCTTCATGTCGACCGGTGATGAGCTGTCCCCGCCCGAAGAGCCGGGACTCGAGGGCGGCGCCATCAGGGACTCGAACCGGCCCATGCTTAATGCCCTGCTCCATGACGCCGGTGTCGAGACCATCGATCTCGGGATCGTCCCCGACGACCCGGAGGCGCTGCGGCTCGCCCTCGACCGCGGCGCCGAAGCCGATGTGGTTATCTCCACCGGTGGGGTGTCCATGGGTGACTACGACGTGACCAAGCTGGTGTTGCAGGGTGATGCCCAGGTCGACTTCTGGCAGGTCGCCATCCAGCCGGCCAAGCCCTTCGCCTTCGGGCGGATCGGCGAGGCCCTTTTCTTCGGGCTTCCCGGCAACCCCGTCTCGGTCCTGGTCTCCTTCGAGCAGTTCGCCCGCCCGGCGCTGCTCAGGATGCAGGGTGCCCGGGCCCTGCTCCGGCCCCACCTCGTGGCGCGGGCCGGAGAGATCCTCCAGACCGATCCCGGGAAGACGGTGTTCGTCCGTGTGCTGGTCGTGGGACTCGCCGAGGGGACGCCCCAGGTGGTCAAGTCCGGGGGCCAGGCCTCGAACGTGCTCTCGGCGGCGGCGGCCGCCGACGGCTTCGCCGTGGTGCCGAGGGGTGTCGAGACCGTCGAGGTCGGTGACGAGGTGACCGTGGAGATGTTCAGATGGTCCGAGTCGAGGGAGTGGATCGATGACCGATGAGCGCGAACTGACCCATCTCAACGAGGCCGGGGAGGTGCACATGGTCGACGTGGGCGACAAGGCGGCCACCGACCGGGAGGCGTTGGCCGAGGGTTTGGTTCTGATGTCGCCTGAGCTCGCCAAGCGATTCTTCGACGGCGATCTGCCCAAGGGCGACGCCGCCGCTGTGGCCCGGGTGGCCGGGATCATGGCCGCCAAGAGGACATCCGACCTGATTCCGCTCTGCCATCCCATCGCCCTCACCGGGGTGGAGGTCGTCTTGGAGCCGAATGGGCGTGGCATTCGCGTCGTTGCTAGCGTTCGGACCACTGATCGGACCGGTGTCGAGATGGAGGCGATGACGGCAGTCGCCGTGGCCGCCCTCACCATCTACGACATGGTGAAGGGCGTCGAGCGCGACGTCACGATCGAGTCGGTGAGACTGCTGAGGAAGTCGGGTGGAAGGTCCGGCACATGGGAAAGAGACTGAGTCGTTGATCGGGCGAGGGGTTGCCCACTACGCTCATCGGTGGACGGAGTCAAAGCTATGGAAACAAGCGTCATAGTCGGCCTCCTGCTCATAGCCGCTGTGTGGAGCGTCTACCTCCTGCCTTCGGTGTTCGGGGACCGGCAGAACGCCCCCAAGAACTCGACCGAGGAATTCGACCGCTGGACCCATCTGATGGCCGACGTCCAGAAGCGTCCCTACAGCCGCAGGGCCGTCGGTCAGCGTGACATCATCCGTCTCCGTCGCCGACGGACCATCGCTGTTCTCGTCGTCCTCGCCCTGGTGACCGCAGGTCTCGCCCTATGGCAGAACTCGCTGCCTCTCTTGCTGCTCCATCTCTTCGTCGACTCCCTGGTCGCTCTCTATGTGGCCGCCCTGGCCCAGATGAAGCAGCTGCGTCAGTGGCGGATCAAGGTCAGCCACGTGTCCGAGCGCCCGGCCGAGTGGGACGAGCCTCAGATCAAAGTCATCGCCCAGTAGGCGATGGATCTCGATTTCGCCGACGACGCCCGAGCCATCCTCGACGCCCGTTTTGCGGCGCGGGAGAAGGGGATAACCGGCTCGAGGAAGGTGATCCGCTCCTCGGCCAACGGGATCAGGGCCTTGCACCGTGGCGAATGGGAATCGGCCGCGGGGCTGATCGCCGAGGCCGGAGCCCTGCTCGAAGAGATCACCTCCGCCCTCGAAGTGCATCCCGACATCCTCTATGCCGGCTTCATCGCCGACGCAGCCAAAGAGTACGCCGAGGCGAGGATCACCGAGGCCCTGTTCCGTGGCCGGCCCCTCCCCGGCTTCGCCGAGCTCGGCATCGACGCCGTTCCCTTTCTCCACGGATTGGGCGAGGCGGTGGGGGAGCTGCGGCGACGGCTACTCGATCTGCTCCGAGCCGGTGAGGTGGACCAGGCCCAGGTGATCCTGGATGCGATGGACCAGATCGTCGACCTGCTCGCCGAGATGGACTACCCCGACGGCATGACCAACGGCCTGCGTCGCACCACCGACGTCTCCCGCTCCCTCGTCGAACGCTCCCGCTCCGATCTCACCGCCTCTATGGTCCAGGAGCGGCTGCGTAAGGACCTGGGGGAACGGCTTTCCTAATGCAGGGCGTCACGTATCCGTGACGTGCTGCATTGAGAATGCCGGGAAGGAGGAGGATCAGGCACCCGGTACAATCCCTCTCCCCAAGGGGCTGTAGCTCAGCCTGGCAGAGCACCTCGTTCGCAACGAGGGGGTCACGGGTTCAAATCCCGTCAGCTCCACAAATCGACCACCTGGTTATACTGTCAGAAAGTAGCTATGACCAGGGAAAACACTTCAACCGCCGCTCCTCACCGGTACTCACGCCGACTCACGTCATTGTGCTACTTCTCACTTCTGTCGCTCCACACACGCGCCACAACGTGGGCTACGTAGAGCGAGTCGACCGGCCGAAGCCGTGGCGGGCCCGCTACCGCGCGCCTGATGGCCGGTAGATGTCCAAGAGCTTTCGTCGCAAAGCTGACGCCGAGAAGTGGCTCTTGTTGGAAG
>JBOGET010000014.1:0-2307 GCA_050741975.1 Acidimicrobiia bacterium | reverse complement strand
TAGTTCTTGACCGTCTTCTCGGCGAGGAACATCTCCTCGGCAATCTGCTTGTTGGTCAGGCCGTCGGCGATGTGACCGACGATGGTCCGCTCCTGCTTGCTCAACCGCGAGAGGAGTGGGTCTTCCTCAGGGCCATAGCGCAGACGGGCGAAGAGACGCTCGGTCATGTCGGAGTCGAGCAACGACTCGCCGGCCCCGACCTTGCGGATGTCGTCGACCAGATCGGTGGTCTTCACCCGCTTGAGCACATAGCCCGAAGCCCCGGCCAGGATCGCCGCCATCAGGGCTTCCTCGTCGGCGAACGAGGTCAGCATGAGGACCTTCACCTCTGGGAACCGGGACCGGATGTCGCGGCATGCCTCCACTCCGCTTCCGTCAGGAAGACGGACATCGAGCACGACCACATCCGGCTCGTCATAACCAACCCGGCGAACTCCCTCCTCGGCCGTCCCCGCCTCACCGACGACCACGATGTCGTCTTGTGCGTCGAGCATGGCCTTGATACCGGCCCTGACCACCTCGTGGTCGTCGACCAACAGAACCTTCAGCTTTGACATCGAACAAGACGGTAGCGGTAACGTCGTCGTCCAATGTCTCAGGCAAAGGCGGTTCATCGCCTGCCTGCACTGATCGAAGCGGCGGCGGCGGTGGTCGGGGCGGGTGATCTGGAGCACGTGTTGCGCAGCCTCGTCGCCGAGGCGAGGACGGCGACAGGGGCCAAATATGCCGCCCTCGGCGTCCTGGGGGAGCACGGTGTCCTCTCCGATTTCCTGCACGAAGGGCTCACCGCCGAGCAGGCGGAGAAGATCGGGCCGCCGCCGACCGGGAAAGGCGTCCTGGGGTTGCTGGTTAGGGAGAAGCGGACCATCCGTCTCGACTCGATCTCCGAACATCCCGACTCTTACGGGTTCCCGCCCAACCATCCGCACATGCGCACTTTTCTCGGTGTCCCTGTTGCCACCGGCGGGAGGGCGTTCGGCAATCTCTACCTGGCGGAGAAGGAGGGCGGTTTCACCGACGACGACGTGATGATCGTCGAGGCCCTGAGCCGGATTGCCGGCTCTGCGGTCACCACGGCACGTCTCCAGGAGAGGTTGCGCTCGATCGCCGTCGGCGAGGACAGGCAGAGGATCGCCCGCGACCTCCACGACTCTGTGATACAGGACCTTTTCGGGGTCGGTCTCGGATTGCAGGGGATAGCGGAGCGGGTCACTGACACCACGGCTTCGGCGACGCTCGAGGAGGCGGTCGACCGGCTGGACCTGGTCGTGGAGGCGCTTCGGGCCTACATCTTCCAACTGCGCACCACGGGGGGGCGGCGGCAGCTCGACGAGCGCCTCCAGGAACTCGTCTCACGGATGGGGTCGGCCTATCCGGCGGCGATGACACTCGAGATCGGCACCGCGGGGCTCGCCAACGATCAAATCGAGGACGAAGTCGTCAAGATCGTCACCGAGGCCCTCAGCAATGCTCTGCGCCACTCGAAGGGGACCAACATCGAGGTGATAGTGGATGTCGACGACGAATGGTGTCGAATCCTCGCCCGGGATGACGGGGTGGGATTCGACCCCCAGCTCCCCCGCTCGGGAATGGGCCTGGCCAATCTTTCCGCCCGGGCCTCGAGTCTGGGTGGCAGCGCCACGATCACCAGCACGATGGGCTCCGGCACCACCGTGGAAGTGCGTCTGCCTCTCAGCTGACGGTGTGATCGGCGGTCAGGGCCTGGGCCAGCCGGTCGATCCACGCCTTGACCGTTGAATCGGCGACCCTGCTCAGCAGGACGCGGTCCACGACCTTGCCCAGCGGCCCGAGCGGGGGCTCATAGGTCCCGTCCAGCGTGATCGTCGTCTGATCGGGACCGACATGGGAGAGAAGCAGCTCTGCGGTCAAGCGGGGGAACAACAGCCCGGCACCCGTAGCCGACCATCTGACCGGGTAGATCAAACCCGAGCGATGGATCTCCGGGCTTCCGATCTCGAGCCGAACCTCCTTGGCCACACCGCCTGCCCCGGGGCCGACCCGGGCCCGCAACTCCTCACCCTGGCGATAGGCGACGTCGGCCCAGGACCCGAGATGAGTGCGAAGCTGGTCGAGCCCCTGCTCCACCTCGGCCAAGGCCATGGAAACGACGGTCTCGTAGTGGACGAACATCAGAGACGACCGGGGCGAGTCCGGAAGGAGAAACCGCGGCCCGAGGTCATGCCGGTGACCTCCTCGATGGGGACCTCGACGACGTGGGGAAAGCTCGACATGGGCTGCATGCCCCCATGGCCCAAGGGGGAGCCGAGAACGGCTTCGTACTTGTCC
>JBOGET010000013.1:0-7723 GCA_050741975.1 Acidimicrobiia bacterium | reverse complement strand
ACCGCGTCCCACCTCACCAAGAGCTACTCCCAGTGCGCCGGTGTCTTCGACATCGACCTCGAGGTGACCCGGGGCCAGATCGTGGGCCTGATCGGGCCCAGCGGGTCGGGCAAGACCACGTCGGTCCACTTGATGACCGGGCTGCTGACCCCCGAGTCGGGCAAGGTGCACGAGCTGGGGCAGAACCCGACCCGGGTCGCCCCGCCGACCAGGGCCCGCATCGGCTACATGGCCCAGGATTCCGTGTTCTTCCCCGAATCTGACCCTTCGCGAGAACCTCGACTTCGCCGCGTCCCTGCTCGGCATGCCCTATCGGCGGCATCGGGCGATCGAAGAGATGGTTTGCTGGTAACCACCCAATACGTCGGCGAGGCGGCCTATTGCAACTTCGTCGGAGTGCTCGCCTCGGAAGGCTGCTCGCCTTCGACACACCGGATAGCTTGCGTCGCCGGGCCTTCGCCGGCGACCTGCTCGATGCCACTTTCGTCGACCCTCCCCGCCGTGAGTTCGTAGCCAGGCCGCGTGAGACACCGGCGGTCACCAATCTGGCCGGGCTCGACGATCAGACAGTCCGCCTCTCCCTCGACGACGCTGCTGACTCCACACCATCGGTGGTCCACTGACGAGGTGGGAGTCGACAAGACCGAGCCGTTCCTCCCCCTTTCGACGATGTCTTCGTCGAGCTGGTGTCCAAACTCGACGGACAGGAGCAGGCCGAAGATGTAGACGAAACGGTGGCCCATGCCGGTTGAGGAGGGGCTCACCACTCCCCGTTGTCTCTGGTGAGGGAGAGGGAGCGCGGCTCGCCCGGCGCTGATGGGTCGCCTGCTGCTCTATGCCGCAGTCACGGCGGTTCTCGCCTGGCTCGCCCTGCGACGAGATGTGGAGCCGGCCCGGACCTTAGCCCTCCGCCTCAGCTCAGCAGCTGCTCGAGGTGAGAGCGCAAGGCATCCCATGCGGTGCGGAGCCTCTCCTCGACCTCAAAGTCGTCGAGGGCGGTCTCGAATTGCTCCAGCTCGCTCTCGATCTCCTCGCGGGCGATCGTCCCGTCCTGTTGTATCGAGGCCACGGCAGCAGCCAGCTCGGAGGCGAGGGTGTTCCAGGCCGCGGTCAGCTCCTCGGCCATCTCCGATTCGTCAATGGCCGATGCGAGCTCGTCGATCTCGGCCTCCAGCTCGGCGATGGTCTCGTTGTCCGCGGAGCTCGATTCCCCACCGGCCGGCGTCGTGCTCGTTCCGGCAATCGTGCTCGTGGGGCCCGTGCCGTCGGTTGTCTCCTGGGCGCAGGCCCCGAGCACGACCGCCCCGGCCAGCACACACGCGGTCAGTTGCTCCTTCATGATTCTCTACCTCAGTGGGCCTGCTTCGGGCCCATCGGATCCTGAGCGCCTGGCTCAGTGCGTGCCTCTCGATTACCCGCCACGGTGGCCGGCCCAAACCCGGTTCGACACCCTTCCCACGCCGGTCCCGGGTCCGTACGTTCGGAGACGTGATCTGGCTGCAATCGCCACCCTGGGCGCGTTGGGCCGCCGCCCTCCTCATCGCGGCAGGGGCGATGTGGATCGAGCTCCGCCCCGAGCCGAGCACTCCCCATCCCTTCGCCATCCTTGACATCGCCCCCGGGACGATCGTCGACGGGAGCAACACCGAGACGAAGCCGGTCCCGGTGGGCACATTCACGCCTGTCGAACTGGGACAGACGGCACTCGGCTCGATCCCTTCGGGTGATCCGGTCCTCGCAACGGGCCTCGGCGATCCGGGCCAGGCGGTGCCCGACGGGTGGTGGAGTCTGGAGATCACCGTGCCCCGGGGGGCACAGAGTGGGGACGCCGCCCGGATCGTGCTCCTCGATGGCGACCAGGTGGCATCCGGCGTCGTGGTGGAGGGACCCGGCGACGACCCTCTCGGGTCGGGACATGGTCTGGTCGCGGTCGAGCCGGACAAGGCCGCCGAGGTGGCCCGGGCGGCGGGCGAAGGCCGGGCGGTAGTCATGATTGCCCCGCCCTGAGCATTACCGTGCCGCCGTGCTTGCCGCCATCGTCTGGGGTCTGGTCCAGGGTCTGACCGAGTTCCTCCCCGTCTCGTCATCGGGCCATCTGGTGGTCATCCCCGCCTTCCTCGGCGAGTTCGGGGTCGACATCGAGCCCCCCACCCTGGCGGTGTCGGCTGTCCTCCATCTGGGAACTCTCGCCGCCGTGCTCGTCTATTACAGGGCCGATGTCTTGCGGGTGTTCCGGTTCCGCTGCGATCCCGAAGGGCGCAAGATTGCGCTGCTCGTCGGGATCGGGACCATCCCGGCGCTGATCGGGCTCCCTCTCGCCGACGACCTCGACCGTTTCCAGCAGACCGTGAGCAATGTGGGATGGGCGCTGATGGTCACCGGTGTCGTCCTGTTGGCGGGGCAGAGACTCGCCACCGGGGCCAGGACCCTGATCCTGGGTCGGGTGCCGGACGCCATCGTGGTCGGCATCGCTCAGGCCATCGCCCTGATCCCGGGTGTCTCCCGATCGGGCATGACCATCTCCGCCGCCGGCGCCCGCAAGTTCGGGCCGACCGAGGCGGCCCGCTTCTCCTTCCTCCTCGGGATCCCCGCCATCACCGGAGGTGGTCTGAGCCAGTTCCTGAGCTTGAGCGGGTCGGGCGACTTTGGTCCCGAGCTGCTGGTGGGGATGGTCGTGGCCGGGATCACTGGATACTTCGCCATCTTCTTTCTCATCAGCGTCCTGGAACGGGCCGGTCTCACCCCTTTCGCCATCTACTGCCTGGCGATCGGTGTGGCCACGGTCCTGGTCTTCTGACCGGGTTAGGCTCGCCGCACCGAGTGGAAGGATTCCGATGACTCACGCCCTGATCCAGGAGTCGATCGACAAGCGGCAAGATATGCGCGACCTTCTGGCACAGACACCCGAGGACTACGTGGCGGTGCGTGAGCTGTGGAAGGCCCATTCCCTGGCCGAGGAGGCAAGGGATATCGCCGGCCTGATGGCGACGCTGACCGACGACTGTGTCTACGAGTTGGTGCAGACCGGGCACCGCTGGGAACGGCACGAGGGGGCGACCCGGTTCTACGCCGAGCTGCTCACCGCTTTCCCCGACATCGACTTCGCCCTGACCAGCATCGTGGTCGGCCCCCAGGGCGTCTGCGAGGAGGCTGTGGTCAACGGCACCTTCTCCGCCCCATGGCTGGGCATGGAGCCCAGCGGCGAGAAGATGGTGTGGCGCAACGTGATCTTCTTCCCCTGGGACCCCGCAGCCCGCCTCTTCACCGGAGAGCGGGTCTACTCCTTCTTCCCCGACCTCCCCAAGGCAACCTCCCCCCGGGGATTTAGGGCGAGACGCTGCGGCGAAGCTGAGCTTCCACGGGCCATATATGCGACGAACTGTCTCAGGTTCAGCCGAGTGACGGAGACCGCAAACGAACCTGAGACGGTTTGTGCCATATACGGGACGCAGAAGCTGAGATTCGCCCCGCCCCTACAAGACGGCGTCGAGCCCCAGGTGGACCCCGGGCGAGAGGTTTCTGATGCCTCTGATGGCGATGAGTGCGCCGGCGGCGAAGGAATGGTAGCTGGTGGAGAGGTGCTCAATCGACAGCACCTCTCCGGCGTTGGACAGGGCCACCTCCTGTTGGGAGATGAGCCCTGGGAGACGAAGGGCATGGACCCGAACCCCTTCCACCTCTGCCCCGCGGGCCCCCGGCACCAACTCGGATGAACCGGCCGACGAGCTACCTCCGACATCGGAGATGCCCATCGCAGTGGCCAAGGCGGTGCCGGACGGCGCGTCGGGCTTGGTGGAGTGATGTCGCTCGATGATCTCGACCGCCTCGAAATGGGTGGCCGCCTCGGCGGCGAACCTCATCATCAGCACCGCCCCGATAGAGAAGTTGGGAACCACGAGGACCGGCGGCCCGTCGGTACCCCACAATCCACGCAACGTCTCCAGCCGCTCCGTGGTGAAACCCGAGGTCCCGACGACCGTGGCCAGGCCCCGGGCCCGCCACTCCTCGAGATTGCCGAAGACCACATCCGGATGGGCAGTCTCCACCAGCACATCGGCTTCGATGCCGGCCGTGGTGTCGGTCACGGTCAACCCATGCAGCTCGGCACCGGCACGATTCGGGTTGTACAGGGCGGATAACCGGAGATCGTCCGACGCCCGCACGGCTTCGGCGATGGACGAGGCCAGCTTGCCACCGGCACCGGAGATGGCGACGCGGATCATCGCCTCACGTTAGGTGGAGTCGTGCCCGAGGGCCCGGCCCGGCGGATTCCGCTCAGCCCAGAGCCTCCGCCAACGACTCGTCGAACACCTGCAAGGTCTTGGCCACGTCCTGGTCGGTGTGGGCGGCGCAGACGAACCAGGGCTCGAGGGCGTCGGGACAGGGCATCACCCCGCGCCGGATCATCCCGAACAGGACCTCCTCGTACAGCCCCTCGTTGTGCCTGGAGGTGTCCCTGAACTCGTCTATAGGTCCCTCGCCGAGGAAGATCGAGAACATCGACGGATGTCCGGTGGCCCTCCCCTCGACCCCGCGATCGGCCAGCACCTTTTCTATTCCCTCCATCAGGCTGCGGCCCACCTTCTCGATTCGGGCATGGGGCTCTCCGGTGGCGAGCCGGTCGATGGTCGCCGCCGCCGCCACCACCGCGACTCCGTTGCCGGAGTAGGTCCCGGCTTGGGCGATCCCCGAGGTGCGCCATCCATCGGCGACCCGATCCGTCAGGGCGATTGCCGCCACCGGGAACCCGTTCCCCATCGCCTTGGCATAGGTGCCGATGTCCGGTCTGACCCCGAAGCACTCACAGGCGCCGCCATAGGCGACCCGGAACCCGGTCTTGACCTCGTCGAAGATCAGCAGCGAGCCGTTCTCGTCACAGAGCCGACGCAGACCTTCGAGGAAGCCGGGCAGCGGCATGATCCCGAAGGCATTGCCCAGCATCGGCTCGACGATGACGGCTGCGATCAGCTGCCCCTCGTCCTTGAAGGCCCGCTCCACGAGCTCGAGGTCGTTGAAGGGCAGGGTGCGCACCAGTGACCTGATAGGTTCCGGGATGCCGGAGCTCGACTGGAGGGGGATGGGGCGGAACCGCGATCCGAGACCCCCCACCGGGACACCGGCAGTCGAGAACAACACGTAATCGTGCATCCCGTGGTACTGGCCTTCGAACTTGATGACGATGTCGCGCCCGGTCAGACCGCGGGCCAGCCTGATGGCGTGCATCGTGGCCTCGGTCCCGGTGTTGGAGAATCGCATGGCATCAGGCCAGTCGAGAGCCTTGATCACCTTCTCCGCCGCCTCGACTTCGCGCCGCTGGGTCATGGCGAAGCTCGTCGCGACTCCCGCCGCCTCCGCCACCGCCTCCGCCACCGCCGGGTCGCCGTGACCGAGGATGATCGGGCCGAATCCGCATTGGTAATCGATGTACCGCTTCCCGTCCATGTCGACCAGATGGCCGCCCTCGCCGTGGTCGATCACGATGGTGTCGTTGTCGCCCCAATACCGAAACTGGCTCGACACCCCGTTGACCAGGACTTGCCGGGCCCGCTCGAACCACTGCTTGGTCTGGTCTCCCTGGAGACTCATGGGCTCACTCCTCTCGGAACCACCACGGCTTGGGCACGAGCTCCAGGTTCCAATGCACATGCCGCAGGGTCGTGAAACTGTCTAGTGCCTCGACACCCAACTCCCTTGCATCTCCGCTGGCCCTGACTCCGCCAAAGGGTGCAGCCAAGTTGTCGACGACCGGGTCGTTGACCCAGACCGTCCCTACACGCAACTCTCGATACGCCCGCTCCACTCGCGCCGGGCTGGTGGTGTAGACGCTCGCCCCCAGGCCGTAGGGGGTGTCGGCCGCCAGCTCGAAGGCGCTGTCGTCGTCGTCGAAGGGCATCACCGGCATCACCGGCCCGAACGTCTCCTCTGTCATCAGGTCCATGGCATGGTTGACCCCGGCCACCACCGTCGGCTGCATGAAGAATCCCGGCCGATCGAGGGCGTGGCCGCCGGCCAGGACTTCGGCTCCGTGGGCCACGGCTCGGTCCACCATCTCGATGACCTCTCGCCGTCTCCCTTCGCTGCGCATCGGTCCCACCTGGGTCGTCTCCTCGAAGGGGTCACCGAGGCGGATGGCGTTGGTCAGCTTGACCGCGTTCTCGAGGAACTCGTTGTAACGGGCCCGGTGGACATAGACCCTCTCTGTCGATGTGCAGACCTGCCCGGCATTGAGGAACGAGGCCCACGCCACACCCTCTGCCGCCACCGCCGGGTCGACGTCGTCGAAGACGATCGCAGGGTCCTTGCCTCCCAACTCCAGATGCGTCGGCTTCACCGCCTCGCCACAGAGGACGGCCAGTCTCTTCCCCACCTCGGTCGAGCCGGTGAACGCGACCAGGTCGATACGGGGGTCGGTGGCCAGCGCCTCGCCGACGGTCCGACCCGGGCCCATCACCGTGTTGACGACGCCGGCCGGGAGGTGCTCAGCGAATAGCTCGGCCAGGACCTGAAGCGACAGGGGCGTCTCCGAGGCAGGCTTGATGACCACGGTGTTCCCGACGGCGAGCGCTGGGGCCACCTTGAACACCAGCAACAACAGCGGGTAGTTCCAGGGGACGAGACACCCGACCACACCGTATGGGGAGCGCAACACCAGCGACAGCTGCCCGGGGTCGTTGGAGGGGGCGACACGACCACCAAGTGCTCGGGCCAACTCGGCGTATTGACGGAACAGGTCCCGGGCCATGTCGACGTAGAGATGGTTTCGGGTGAGGGGACGACCAGTCTCGTGGGTCAGGGCGGCTGCTAGGGCTCCCCTGTTGGCCTCGATCGCTTCGGCAACGGCGTGCAGTCTTCTGCTTCGCTCGGGTTGGGACATCGCCTGCCAGACCGGCTGGGCGTTGGCGGCGGCGCTGGTGGCCGAGACGAGCTGGGCTTCATCGGAGGCGGCCAGTGTTGTGTGCACCTTGCCGGTGGCGGGGTCGATCACATCGAAGTGGAGGCCGGCGCCTGGGACCAGACGTCCATCGATGAGGAGATGATCCGTCACCGGGCCGATGATACTGAACAGCCGTTCAGAAGCCGACCGCGCCGACGGCAACCTCAGCTTCTGCGGCCCGCATATGGGACTAACTGTCTTAGGTTCCTCAGGAACCGGCGACCGATCATGTAGCTGAGACGGTTTGGCCCACATATGAACCGCAGAAGCTGAGGTTGCCGGTGGGCTGTCGGCGGGAGGTCGCGGTGGCCGGGGATTAACGTGTCGCGGGATGGCGGCAGATCTCAAGCTCCTCATCGCCGGTGAATGGACCGAGGGCACGGGGGACGACCACTACGAGGTGCGCTCCCCCTCCACTGGTGAGCACATCTACAACGTGCCCAAGGCCTCCCCGGCGGACATCGACCGGGCGGTCAAGGCCGCCCGCGAGGCCGCCGAGGAGATGCGGCACTGGACCGCATTCGAGCGAGCCGAGCTCTGTCTCCGCATCTACGACCTGTGGCAGAGCAGAGTCGACGAAGTGGCCCGGATCCTCTCCAGCGAGCAGGGCAAGCCATACGAGGCCGAGGCCAAGGACGACATCGCCGAGTCCGGTGATTACTTCCAGATCGCGGCCGAGGACGTCAAGCGACTCAAAGGCGAGCTCATCCCGACCACGAGCCGACACCGACGCATGTTCACGGTGCGTCGCCCGGTGGGGGTCTGGGTCGCCATCACCCCCTGGAACTT
>JBOGET010000012.1:0-2194 GCA_050741975.1 Acidimicrobiia bacterium | reverse complement strand
GAACATCCCAGAACTTCAGCCACCTCAGGCGTTGACAGCTCCTCCACATAGAGGAGCGCAACCACCTGAGCCTGCCTTCTAGGAAGGGCTCGAACCACATCCCAGAAATCTTCTAGGTCAGAAGGGCCTTCGTCTTGGGCGGGAGCTGCCTCCGTTCGGAGTCGTGGCAACAGTCCCGCCTCTCGGTAGCGTCGACGAAGAGCCGAACGCGACCGATTGGCTATGACCTTCCAAAGCCAGCGTTCCGGATGATCGAGGTCCTCCCACTTCTTGAATGTCGCCCAAAAGGCCTCCTGGGCGATGTCCTCGGCGGCGCGAGCACCTGCGAGCGCATGAGCCAATGCGACCGCCCGCGCGAAGTGCTTCCGATAGAACGCGTCGAAAGAAGCCACCGGCGAAACGCCGAAATCTATGTAGCCCTCCTGCTGGTTCGACTTCGTCACCTACCCCCATAGTCGCTGAGGCATCCCGATCTGTTTACACGAATCCGCGGCCGGCCTCAGGACCAGGAGGACGAATACCCTCATCGTCAAACAAGCTTGCTGAGACGTCTAACACTATTTGGGCTGGCCAGGTGACCCTTATCGAACAGGAGTCAGCTTGATACGTCGGGCTCGAACACGAGCGGTCCGTTCGTCTCCCAGCCGCCGGTGATGTAAAGCTGGTCCTGCACCCACACCATGGCGTGTCGGTCGCGCTCGGCTCCGACGGGTGCCCCGGCCAGCGATAGCCAGTTGTTTGTGGCAAGGTCGTATGCCGCCCCATCGCCGAACTCGACTTCGGCGCCGAGTCTGCTGCCTCCCCACAAGACGAAGTGCTGTCCGGTCCATGTTGCGGTTGCGTAGCGTCTCGGGGTCAGAGGAGGGTTAGGGAGGGAGCGCCACGAATCGGTGGCAGGGTCATAGCCCGCAGCAGTGGCACCATCCTCCGCGGATACAGCACCGGCGTAGAACAGGATCTCGTCGCCATTCCACACTCCCTGAGGGTGCACACCGGGTGCGAGCGGACTCGAGGCCAAGGGACGCCAGCCATCGGTAACCGGGTCGTAGGCGTCACCATGGGTGAGGAGGCCGGCGCCACGATCATCGCATTGGGGGATGGAAGCATCACATCCTCCCCACACGACAAGCTCGCTTCCGGTCCAAACCGTCACCTCGAACGATCGTCTCGGCCCAGGTGGCGACGAGATCGACCGCCATTCACCCGCCGCGGGATCGAAGGCGAGTCCCTCTCCGTAAATCAGCATCTCGCTCCCAGTCCACACGGCTGGTCCGGTAATTGCGTTGTCCCAAGCATCCACGCTCCCAGGTGGGTCGGGAAGCGGACGCCACGAGTCGGTGGCAAGGCTGTATGCAGCGCCGATCTGTTCTATTCCTGGACCATTGCTCCCGCCGACGACCAGTAGTTCGTCACCGGTCCACACCATGGCTGCGTCTGCCCGCCACACCAGGCCGCTAGAAGCGATCTGAAGAGCCTCTCCGGTTCCCGGGTCATATCGCTCACCCTCGACGGTGGTCCCCCCGTTCTGTTCAAAGACAACCAAGGCTTCATTGCCCACCACGAACAGTCGCGGGACCAACTCGTTGCCGCCAAGAGTCGTATCCGGAATCGACCACATGCCCGCCCAAGTCTGAGAGGCGCCTCGCGACGGTCCATCATCGACCGACATCGCTGAGCTCGGCTCCCTTGTTTGGCTGGATTCGGTTGGACTGGCCGTCTCACAAGCCGCCCCCAGCAACACGATCATTCCGGCGACCAACATGCTCCGCAGGGCGACTCCGTCGGGATCGGGTCGAACCTGACCAGACCCAGAGCTCTCAACCACCCCTTTGCCAGGTATCACATTGAGTATGACGAGCGAGAGCGTCTCATCGTTCCCTGAGCTGCATTCGGACACATGCACCCTCAATCCTTGGCCGCATCACACACGCTCAATTGCCCGTCGGGTCTGAGCAGTGACGCTACTAACCGGTGACGGAACCGCACGGAGATCATCCCTGAGCGGAACCCAGAGCAGCAGCGGATTATCGGATGTCGCGAGAATGCGCTTGCCGCGCACAGGCTCGCGTCTTCCAGCTGCTCATCGTTGTGCAAGCGCTGATAGCTGTCTTCTTTGTTGTGAAATGGATGCCACGAGTTCCAAAGCAGGCCTCGAAAATACTGGCGCTGCAAGTCGGCACGGCGCTACTGCCAG
>JBOGET010000011.1:0-8163 GCA_050741975.1 Acidimicrobiia bacterium | reverse complement strand
CCCTTCTCGGTCACCGCCCTCGGAGCCGTCCTCTCGGCTGTCGCCGCCGCCCTCATCTGGGACCTCGACGTCGTCGCCTACCTCCTGGTCGGCCTCGGGATTGCGGTCGCACTCTTGGCGGGCCGCGGTCTTTCCTCGATGCTCCGCACCGGCCGAGCCGTCCTCACCGAGCGTCCCCCCGGCGCCCTGATCTGCCTCGACGGGGTGGCCCTGGCCGCCGCGGTCTACTACCCGCTATTGCTCTTGGTGTTGTAGGAGCGACATCGAGCGAGGACGCCCCTGGCGGGCCGAGGCGATGTCCAACGGCAAGACGACTAGAGCAGGACACTCTCAGTGGTTACTCTTTCCGCCGATGCGTCCCAAGAGGCCGCCTGTTCGCGGCGTCACCCTTCTCTTTCTGATCGGTCTTCTGGCAGCGTTGTTCCCACTTTCCGGTCTGGCCGTCACCAAGGCGCAGGTCGAGGAGGCCTGCGCCGATTCGCGAGCCCAATTGGATGAATACCGGGCGGCCCAGTCCGTATTCGAGACCGCGGCCCGGGAGTACGAGGGCGCCGTCCTCGAAGTCGATCGTGTGGTGCGGAAGCAGGAGGCGGTCGCCGGCTCGGTCACTACTCACACCGAGGAGCTGGATCAGGTCCAGACCAAGATAGAAGAGCAGGCGGTCGAGCTCTACATGCGGGGCGGGCTGTCCAGCCCCGGCATCATCTTCTCCGCCTCGTCGGTCGACCAGTTCATGACCACCTCCGAGTTCCTCACCGCCGCCGCCACCGGCGGCCAGGAGTCGCTCGACGAGTTGATCGCCGCTCGCAGCGAGCTGAACCGCTTCCAGGGCCAGCTCGCCGAGACCCAGGTGGAGTTGGAGGAGGTCGAGGCGCAGAAGCTGGAGGCCCGCAACAACCAGGAGTCGGCGATGGAGGCGGAGCAGGCCGCCTACGCCAAATTGTCGGGCCGATGCAAGGAGCTCGCCGCCAAGTACGACGCCGAGCAGGCCGAGCTGGCGGCGCGGGCCAGGCAACGAGCTTCGGGCTCGGTGCAGGTGGGGTCTTTCATCTGCCCCTTCACTCCGGGTCGCACCTCGTTCATCGACTCGTTCGGTGCCACCAGATCAGGCGGTAGGGCCCACAAGGGTACCGACCTGTTCGCCGCCTGGAACGAGCCGATGTATGCCGTGACCTCGGGGAGGGTCGTGGTCGGCAACCGGGGGCTCGGCGGCAAGACGATCTGGCTCCTCGGCGACAACGGGATCGGGTTCTATTACGCCCACCTGGCCGACTTCAACGTCGCCTCCGGGGCCTCGGTGGGCCAGGGGCAAACCATCGGTTTCAACGGCGACACCGGCAACGCCAGTGGTGGCTCGCCCCATCTTCACTTCGAGATCCATCCGGGCGGTCGGGGGTCGGCAGCGGTCAACCCTTATCCGACCCTGGCCGCGGCCTGCAGGTAGCCTGGTCCCCGTGAGCGAGCACCGACGCAGCATCGACACCGTCCTCGAGCCCGATTACCTCGCCGACATCTCCGAGACCGATCTCGACGAGCTGCGCCGGCGTCGGGAGTCGGCCGAGGACGTGGAGACCCAGATCTCGTACTACCGGCGTCTGCTCCATGGCCGGGTCGATCTGCTCAACTTCGAGTTGCGACGCCGCAGCGGGCAGGAGAAGCGAACGCTGCTCGAGGCGCTGCCCGAGATCCTTGCCACCGGGATGACCCTCGGCAATGAGCCCAATCTGCGTCATCTGGAGACCATGCCCCCGATCCCGACCACGACCGGCCGGCGTCTGATCGATCGGATCATGGACGACGGCATCCTCACCCAGCTCCCCGAGCTGAGCGACGATGAGCTGAGTGAGGCCATCGACCGTCTTCAGGAGGTCGAGAAGCAACTCTCGGTCCAGCGCCGCCAACTGCACTCGGTGATCGACGCCCTCCAGGACGAGATCATCTCCCGCTACCGGAGCCAGCAGGGCGAAACACAAGCCACGGGCTGAGCATTGCTCGCAGCAAGAACCCGCTCGGGTCTCGTCGAGACGGTGCATGACGGTGCGGTGGCGGTCGTGTCGGCGGATGGAGCATTGGTCGCCTCCTCCGGCGACATCGACCAGCCCTTCTTCCTCAGGTCCGCTGCCAAGCCTTTTCAGGCGTTCGTCTCGCAACAGGAGGGTGCATCGCTCGATCCCCTGGAGATGGCCCTGGCCGCCGCTTCCCATGACGGCGAGCCGGTGCATGTGGCGTTGGTGGAGGCGATGCTCCAGAAAGTGGGACTCGACGTGTCCGATCTCCAGTGCCCGCCGGGTTGGCCGCTCTCCGAGACGGCGACGGCCCGATACAGACAGTCGGGGCAGGTCGAAATGCAGCGGGTTTGGAACAACTGCTCGGGAAAGCACGCCGCCTGGCTCCGGGCCTGCCGCGCCAGGGACTGGCCGGTCGAGAGCTATCTGGAGCCCGACCATCCGATGCAACTGAGGGTGATCGACATGGTCAGCGATTGGGGAGGCTTTGCCGTATCCCCGGTCGGAGTGGACGGCTGCGGGGCGCCGGTCCTCCGCACCACTACCCGGGTGATGGCCCTTCTCTACGCCCGACTTGCCACGCTGCCCCTGCTCAAGGAGGTGTTCACCGCGATGCATCGCTACCCGGCGTTGGTCTCCGGCAACGGCAACGGCGACACCGAGGTGGCCACCGCCTTGAATGCCGTGGCCAAGCGGGGGGCCGCGGGCTGCTTGGGGGTCGCCATCGAGGGAAGACTCGGGATCGCGGTCAAGTCATGGGACGGGATCCAGGAGATCGCCGACACCGCCATGATCGCCACCCTCGATGATCTGGGTGAGCTCTCCGCGTACGCCGCCGACCGGCTTGCGCCGCTGGCCCGCCCCAAGGTCCTCGGCGGGGGCCGGTCCGTCGGAGAGTTGGAGCCGAGGGTCGAGCTGCGATGGACATGAGGAGTGTGCTCGAGCGACGGATCCAGGACTGGCTCGAGGATCCTGAGTCGAGCGTCGAGTACGCCGAGGAGGTCGAGGGACGTTGGGCGGTTCGGATGCGTCAGGAGACCCGTGACGCCACCACGGTCTGGTTCACCGTGGGGGAGAGGAGTCTCGAGTACGAGGCCTATGTGCTGCCGGTTCACGAGGGCACAGCCCAGCTCTTTCGGCAGGCTCTGCAACGGAACATGAGAGCGTGGCGCAGCTTCCTCGCGCTCGACGAGGAGGGTGGTCTCGTGCTCCGCGGGCGCATGGCCGACGCCCATGTGACGGATCTCGAGCTCGACCTGGCCATGGGCGAGATCTACGAGACCATCGAGGTCGGCTTCCGGCCCCTGCTTCGGTCGCTGCTGTCAGGTCGCGAAAAATCCGGTTAGAAACTTGTGAACACACCCATGTGCACAAACCCTGTGGAAAACGCCGATTCCTGTTGGCAACCCGGTACCGGCCTCCAGGTGCCCCTCACTTGGCGTTGGGCAACGTTACTGGACGATAGAAGAAGTTCGACACGGGGTCGTTGAATCGTGGCCCCGAAACACGTACATTTGCCTCTGCGAACGCCCGAGAGGCAAACCAGAGAACCGTCCGTTCGGGGAAGTGCGGAGGAGGCTCTGGTAGGTCACTCGGGCGTTCTGTGTTGTTTGCTGGCCGACTCTGTGATTGCCGGCGGACTTCGTCCGAGAGTCTCCGAGAGCAAGACGGTCGCAGGCAGGGGAGTCACCATCAGTGCCCCGCCTGACACTCCCTCGTCGGACGACTTTGCCCGAGGCTCCGAATCCGCGGAGGCGTCGACTCCGCCGACGATGAGGGTGAGCCGAGGGCAAGGTCGGCCAGCAATCAACGAAGTCCGCCGGCAATCAGTTCTGGCAGAGCTGGGAGTAGCGACTGGCCTCGATGCACGTTTGACCGGGAGTCACCGCCTTGTCCGGAGGCACGATCAGGGTGGTGGTCGTGGTTGGGGGCAAGGTGGTGGTAGTGGTGCTGTTGGACGTGGCCGGCGCCGGCTGGCTCGCGACGGGTGCAGGTGCGGCCGTGGTGCCCGGGGAGTCAGGCGCAGGCGGCGGTGCCTCGGTGGGAGGTGGCGCCTCGGTGGTGGGCGGGCTGGTCGCGCCCTTCTGCATGAAGACGACGGTGACGTAGAGGTACCCGTCGGCGCTCCCGGTGCCGATGCCGACGTAGTTGTAGTCGCCGAGGATATTGGCCTTGTGACCCCCTGAGGCCATGAAGGCCTCGTGGAGGGACGCTGGGCTCTGGCCACGCCCCACATTCTCACCGACCTTGGACCAGCCGCTGCCCGCTGCCGCCGAGAGCTCGGCCGACGATGAGTGGTAGATCCCGCCCGAGGCCATCATCGCCTCGGTGTGGCTCCGAGCGTGCGCCTGCAGCCCTCCGTCGACCTGGAGTGCCCCCAACCCGTTGTTGGCCCGGGTCGAGTTGATCAGGGAGAGGAACTCGTTCTCCGTCCCCGAGTCGGCGGATGCGGCCACACCGAAACCGGCGGACACGAAGACCACAAGCAACAGCGAGAGCCAGTGTTTCTTCCCCAGCATCGATCCTGTTATCGACGCCGGCGCCAAACCCCTTTAGCCGACCCCCTGGGCCCATGGACCCACGCAGATCTCACAACGCGAGACTCAGAACCCGGGACGGTGAGCCCCGAGGGGACCCTCACACTCCGAACATCACCTCGCGGAGGCTGATGACACTCGACTCCAGGGTGACCGGGTCGAGCCGCATCGACCCCAACCGCAGCCCTTTCATGCCCTCGCCGGTGTTGGTCATCACCCTCAGGCCGTCCTCCTCGTTGCTGAGGATGCCGAGACCGAGACACCCGCCGCCCTCGTCCTGGACCCCGACCAGCACATCGTCGAGACGTCCCAGGTTGAGACCCATCGGCAGGGTCGGCGCGAATACGGTGGGTCGGACCTTCCAGCGGTCCAGGGGTGGGGCCAGGGCGCGGGCGAAGGCCTCGGTGCGTCGCTGGGCCCGCTCATCCGGGGACAGGGGCATCACGTTGGGGTCGGTGGGGGCCACCGTGACCTCCAGACCGAGAAAACGGCGCAACATGCCGACCACCGGTTCCATCTCCCCTCCCCGTTGCAGGGCCACCACCTTGTCCGGGCGGCACAGCTCGGCCTTGTGGTACTTCAGGGTCTCCCCGGCCACTCCGGAGACGACGGCCGTCGTGTCGAGGATCACCAGGTCGGCGAGGGCCCGGGCCTGGTCCACCATGGCCGCGGTGGCCACCACCTGCTGCAGGACGAGACGAGCCGGGGTGATGGTACCGACGAAATGGAGCCGATCCGGGGTGCGGACATTTTCGATGTCCTCCGGGGTGCGCAGCACCTTGAGACCGACACATGCCGGGGGCCCGACCGTCGAGTTGCCCACGTCGGCGTCGACTATGGCCACGGTGCGGCCTGCGGTGAGGGCGAGACGCGCCGACTGCAGGGCGAGGGTGGTCTTCCCGGTGTCGACGCTTCCCATCAGCATCGCCAGCTTGGATCGCGACACCTCCCGGGCGATGGCGTCGTGGCCGGTCTCGGTCATCGCGGCAATATAGGTCGGCACTCGGGCACAGGCCCGGAGTGGGATGTCCGCCTTTGGCGCAGGGCTACCGTCCACAAAACCCGGCACGCATGACGCATCAGGCACTCCCCATCAGCTTTCTCTCCGACTTCGGTCTCGCCGATGAGTTCGTCGGCGTGGTCCATGGCGTCCTGGCCAAGCTGGCGCCCGACTCCCGGGTCATCGACGTGGGACACGGCACACCCCGGGGCGATGTTCGGGCGGCCGCCCTCGCCCTGACCCGGGCCATCCAGTACCTCCCGGAAGGGGTGGCACTTGTGGTGGTCGACCCCGGCGTTGGCTCGGAGCGGAGGGCGCTGGCCGTGCAGACCGATTGGGGCTACTTCGTCGGGCCGGACAACGGGGTCCTCTCCCCGGCGGTGGCGATGATGGGCGGGGCCGGCATCATGGTCTCGATCGACAACCCCGAGGCCAGGATCCCCTCACCCGGGGGGGCATTCCATGGTCGGGACGTGTTCGCACCCGCCGCCGCCCTGCTCGCCTCGGGTGACGCCTCGATCGAGGACCTCGGGCCTGAGCTGAGCCGGGAGTCGGTCCAGCCTCTTCTCCTGCCACTCCCTGAGACCGAAGGGAATGTCGTGAGGGGTGAGGCCTGGTGGGTCGACCGTTTCGGGAATGTGCAGACCAACATCGGGCCCGACGATCTCGCCGCGGTCGGATTATCGCCCGGGTCGATCCTGACGGTCAAGGTGGGGGCGACCCTGCACACCATCCCCTGGGCCACCGCCTATTCCGACGTCGAGCCGGGGGAGGCATTGGTCCATGTCGACTCGGCCGGGTTGATCGCCATCGCAGTCAGAGAAGGCGCCGCCGACGAGACCCTGAATCTATCCACCGGCGTGGCGGTCACCCTGGCGGGGAGAGGATCGAGACCAGCTGGATGACCCCGGCCACGGCGATGATCAAGAGCAGGATCACCAGGACGATGGCGGTGGCGGGTCTCATGCGCCCCACGATTGCAGACGTCGACAACGTTGCGAAAAGTGATGAGGCCCCCGCTGGGCGGGGGCCTCATCTACACGAAGGAGAGTTCCGTACCGTGGGGCGGGCTGGGAGGCTATCCGTTCACACCTTGGACGAACGTGCCCTAGGTATGAGGGGAACGGTTGACCCTCCTTCCTGCATGCGTCTCCATTATCGGTCACCGAGAGTGGTTACTTGAGCTCCGTCTTCAAATTTCTTACGCGACCCGGATGTCATCTCTGTGATGAGGCGAGGCCCCTGGTGGAACGGGCCGTACGACGTCGGGGTGGGATCATCGAGGAGGTCGACATCGACGCCGACGACCCGTTGAGCAGGGATTATGGTTTGCGAATCCCGGTGCTGCTCGGCCCCGACGAGGTGGTGATCGCCGAAGGCAGGATCGAATCGGATTCCCTGCGACGGGCGTTGCGTGGCTGGAGAGACCACGACTGAGCGCGACGGCGGCGCTACGGGGTGCGGCCGACCCTCGCTTCGGCGTCACTCACGGTGGTGGTCGTGGCCTCCCCTTCGGGCGGGGCCTCCTCACCTTCCTCGCCCGGAGCGCCGCCTTCCCCACCTTCCTCGCCCTCGGCCGGAGCCAGACCACAATCGGTCAGGGTCTCCGTCGGGTCGGCTCCGCCAAAACGGACCCGCTCGAAGGCCACCACCGAGGCCAGTTGCTCGGTGCTGAGGCGGGTCCCGAATGACGGCATCCCGGTTCTGATCGGTTTGTTCTGGTCTCCGTAGGTGCTCTCGCCTGCTGCCTGGAACCCGGGCGAGCCGAGAGTCACCCACTCGATGTGGTCGGCACACGACCCGAAGGTGGTGAGCACGCCGGTCAACGCCGGGATCGAGCCGCTTCCCCCGCCATTGGCCCCATGGCAGCCCTGGCAGTCGCCAGGGGCGGCGTTGTAGAGCTCGTCGCCCATGGCGATGAAATCGGCGCCGCCACCACCCGTTCCGGAGCCGGTGAACTCGGTTCCGTCGCAATTGACCACCTCGCCGCTGATCACATTGGTGGCGAGCTCGGTGGCCTCACCGCATTCCCCCGTGGCAGAGCCGCCGAGGGCGAACAGGGCGAAAGCGGGGATGATCAGCATGACTGCCGCCAGCCAGCGAGGGATGGCGAAGTTGGTCCTCTCCCTGATCCCGGCGGTGGGGACCGTGATCACCTCGGGCAGGGCTGCCGCCTCCGCCGCGGTCACCTGGGCCGGGACAGGAGACCGGGTTACGGCAGGCTGGGCGGCGGCCGCAGCCGGAGCGACCGGCTCGGACGGTGCAGCGGGTGTCTCGACCGCAGTCGGCTCCTCGACCGGAGCGGCGGGCTCGCTCTTCGCAGCCGGTGCCTCCTCGGCGGCAGGTGCCGGGGCGGCGATGGCCCCACCCCCGGCCCAGGCGGAGAGAACGTCGTCGACGCTCATACCGGTCTCGGCGGCCCGGGCCGCTGCCGAACGTTGCACGATGGCCTCAGGCACTCCGAGTGCGGCAGCGGCAGCGGCACTCAGCTCGCTCATGACCCGGCCGGCTCCTCTTCGGAAGGCTCTTCCCCGCCGGCGTCACCGCCGGGGGCGACCTCCATTGTCCTGGACTCGAGGAGATAGGTCACCAGGTCGTCCATATCCTCGGAGGAGAGAGT
>JBOGET010000010.1:0-4329 GCA_050741975.1 Acidimicrobiia bacterium | reverse complement strand
GCCTGTCGTGGTAGCCGATTCCGTTCTCGTCGAGCGAGGCGGCGATCAGCGCTGTCGTCTGGTGCTCCTCGTAGGCGGGCTCGGGGTGTCGATGGAGGAGACGGCGCAATTCGACCGCCCGGGGGATTATTCCCTCCATCAACCCGTCAAGACGTTCGAGGCTGATCATGCCGCGCAGAGGCTAACCGAGGGGGACTCCTCCGTAATTGGGTTCCACACGTCCGAATGCGACCGTGTCCGAATGCGACCGTGTGCGTCCCAAATTGGCGGGTCATCACTCGTAGAAGCGGGTCTCGAACACGCGACGCGCCCTACGGGTGACCCTGCGGTAGTCGTCCCGGAGCTCGGAGGCCCGATCGAACCCGAGTGAGGCGGACAGGCTGCGGAGGTCGTCGGGGTCGGTGGGGAGCGAGTCGACCGCCCGGCCCATCTGGAGATGGAGACGAAGCCGGGCCCGGGTGCAGAAGAGGTAGGACTCGCGGAGTGATCTCAGCTCGTCGGCCTCGATGACGTCGTGCTCCGCCAGCGCTTCCAACGCCTCCAGGGTGCCGGGCACCCTCAGATCGGGCAGGGCGCCACGGTGTCTGAGCTGAAGCAGTTGGGTGAGGAACTCGATGTCGCTGATACTCCCCCGGCCCAGCTTCAGGTGATAGTCCGGATCCTCGCCGGCCGGTATGCGCTCGTTCTCGACTCGTGCCTTGATCTCCCGAATCGAGCGAAGGAAGCCGGCGGGGAGACGTTGCCGCCGCAGATGGCTGCTCACCATGTCGGCCCACGCGGCGCAGAGGGTTGGGTCGCCCACAGCCGCCCTCCCCTTGACCAGGGCCAGCGTCTCCCAGGGCTCGGCCCACTCCTCGTAATAGCGTCGGTAGCTCTCCAATGACCGGGCCAGGGGGCCCTTGCGCCCCTCCGGTCGGAGATCGGCGTCGAGTGAGTAGGCCTCCCCGTGCCGGCTCGGCTCGGAGAGGACCTTCGACAGCTCGGTGGCGTTGCGCAGCGACTCGTCCCGCCGCCTCTCGTCGGCGAAGACATACATCAGATCGAGGTCGGAGCCGTAGGACAGCTCGCCGCCGCCCCACTTGCCCATGGCGATGACGCAGAATCCGCTCGGGTCACCCTCGGTGACGACGTGGAGGGCGCCGGCCACCGCGGCATCGGCGCTGTCGGTGAGCGACCGGAGCGTGGTGATCGTGTCCGCCTGGCCCAAGATGTCTCGTGCCGCGATGCGCAGCCTCCGTCTCCGGGCGGCGCGGCGAATGGTGCCGATCCTGGCGTCGGGATCGGGCCGGGAGTCGAGGAGCCCGATCAAACGCGCTGTCTCCTGCTCGCGGTCCCGGATCTCGCCGAGCAGTCGCTCGTCGGCGAGACGGGGGACGAACTCGGGGATGCGGTCGATGAGGTCGCCGAGCAGACGGCTGGTCCCGAGCAGCTGGCAGAGGCGCTCCCCGGCGAGGGGGTTGATCTGGAGGAGAGTCACCAGGGCGGCGTGATCGGGCGTGTTGGCCAGGACGATGCGGAGTTGGGCCAGACCGAGGTCCGGGTCCGGGGAAAGGGAGAGCCAGTCGAGCATCAGGGGGAGCACCTGGTGCATCGCCTGTGATCTCCGGCTCAGACCCGTGGTCAGCTCCTCGAGCGCCCTCTGCGCCGCTCTGACATCCTTGAAGCCGAGAGCTTCGAGACGAAGAGCCGCCTGCTCCACCCCGAGCCGGGCACTGGGAGAGCCGACCAGGGCGTCGAGGATCGGTCTGAAGTAGAGCCGTTCATGCACGTCACGGACGATCGACCGTACCCCGGCCAGCTTCTCGCCGAGCTCTCGCGCCGGGTCGGTCCTCATGCCCAGGGCACGGCCCAGCTGCGCCAGTCGCTCGGGGTCGTCGGGCAGGTCGTGGGTCTGACGCAGGTCCCAGAGCTGGATGCGGTGCTCCAGGTCCCGAAGGAAACGGTAGGCAGCCGCCAGCAGCTCGCGGTCCTCGTTTCCCACGAAGCCGTGGTCGGTCAAGGCTTGAAGGGCGTCCAGTGTCGCCGGAAGCCTGAGCTCGGGGTCGAGTCTCCCGTGGACCAATTGGAGGAGCTGGACCGAGAACTCGACGTCCCGTATCCCACCTCGTGACCTCTTGATGTCCGACGGTTTCGCCGCGGCCTCGGCCTGCTCCTTGAGCCTGCGGATGCTGCGCAGTGCGTCGACATCGAGACCACGTTCCCAGACGACCGTCTCCACCATCTCCGAGAAGCGGTCGCCCAGGGCGGTGTCGCCGGCGGCGGGGCGCGCCTTGAGCAGCGCCTGAAGCTCCCATGCCTCGCCCCACTTGGCGTAGTAACGGGCGTAGGACTCGAGACTGCGGGAGAGGGGCCCGATCGAGCCTTCGGGCCGGAGATCGGCGTCGACCTGCAGCCCCGGCCCGTAGGGGCCGGCGGCGGACAGGGCCGTCTTGACCGCGCTCGCCAGCGCCAGGGCAGCCGGTGTGCACCGTGTCTCGTCCCCATCGACGTTGTCGTGGGCGAAGACCAGGTCGATGTCCGAGGAGTAATTGAGCTCCCTGGCACCCCATTTCCCCATGGCAACCACGGAGAAAGGCAGATCGGTGATCACCGGATGCCGCACCGCCACCTCCTCCCTCACCCTGGCCAGGACCCCGGCGACCACCCCGTCGATCGCGTCGGAGAATCGGGCGGTGGCGGCCGGCATCTCGATGGCTCCCGCCAGGTCGTCGGCGGCAATCGTGGCCAGTGCCGCCCGCACCTGGAGGGTCACCGACTCATCGGGGGCGACGCCTGAGAGGAGAGTCGGATGACGTGCCACCGTCTGGCTCAGGGCGCGTGACCCGCCGGCGAGGGCACAGGCCCGGTCCAGAGCGGGACGTTCCAGAACCAGGGAGGGATCGGCTTCGAGGATCGGGATCAACCGGGCCCAGGCCCCGACCGGGTCGGGCCCCCTCGACACCAGGTCGACGATCAGGTTCCTGCGCTCTTGGTCCGGGGCCAGCTCCACCAGTCTGGCCACCTCCTCGGCAGGGACTGCGGAGACAGCTCTTCGGTCGGTCACGAGCGACAGGGTATGTCGGGGCGTATCGTGGCGGTATGCCACTTCGAGTCGCCGGAGCACAACTGAACCTGTGTGTCGGTGACCTCACCGGCAACGAGAAGCGAATCCTCGAGGCAATGGCCTGGGCCGAGGGGGAGAAGGCCGATGTGTTGTTGCTGCCCGAGCTTGCCATCAACGGCTACCCCCCCGAGGACCTGGTCCTGCGCTCCGACTTCGTGGCTGCCGGGATCGAGACCCTGGAGCGGCTGGCCTCCCGGTCCGGCGCCACGGCCGTGGTGGTGGGGTTCGTCGACCGGGCTGACGGGCCGTCTCGGGGTGCGGTCGACGCCGAGGAGCGCAGGGTCGCCAATGCGGCGGCCGTGCTCCACGAGGGAGCAATCGTCGGGGTCTACCACAAGGTCCTGTTGCCCAACTATGGGGTCTTCGACGAGGACCGCTACTTCGCGGTGGGTCAGGACCCTGATCGGATCTGGCAAATCGGCGCGGTCACCGTGGGTGTATCCATATGTGAGGACATCTGGCTTCCAGACGGGCCCCCCCGGCACCAGGCGGCGGCGGGGGCGCAGGTCCTGCTCAACATCAACGCCTCACCCTTCCACAAAGGCAAGGCACGAGAGCGGGAGGCCATGATCGTGGAACGGGCCCGGGCCTCGGGTGCCGCGGTGGTGTATCTGAACCTCATCGGGGGCCAGGACGAGCTGGTCTTCGACGGCTGCTCGCTTGCCGTCGCCGCCGAGGGCACCATCGTCCACCGGTCACCGCAGTTCGAAGAGGACCTCTTCCTCGTCGACCTGCCTCTTCCCGGGGAGCCGGTCTTACCGGGGTCGGTGATCGATCATCTGGAGCCGGTCGAGGAGGTCTATCGCGCCCTGGAGACCGGTTTGGGCGATTACGTGCGCAAGAACGGCTTCGCTCGCGTGGTCGTCGGTCTCTCCGGGGGCATCGATTCGGCCCTGACCGCGGTGATCGCCGCCGATGCCCTGGGGCCGGAGTCGGTCTGGGGGGTGGCCATGCCCTCCAGGTTCTCCTCGCACCATTCCGTCGACGACGCGCGGCAGTTGGCCCACAACCTGGGGATCCGGTTCGACCTCGTGCCTGTTGACGGGGTGTACCAGTCGTATCTCGAAGCTCTCTCCCCGGTCTTCGCCGGCACCGATTTCGGCATCGCCGAGGAGAACCTCCAGGCTCGTGCCCGGGGGGCCATGCTCATGGCCATCTCCAACAAGCACGGGCCGATGGTGGTGGCCACGGGGAACAAGTCGGAGATGGCGGCCGGCTACTCCACG
>JBOGET010000009.1:0-6139 GCA_050741975.1 Acidimicrobiia bacterium | reverse complement strand
GGCCTGCACTCGACCGCCCGATCCATTCTTCTTCCCGGGGTGGAGCCGGTGTACGCCGGGTATGTCGCGTGGCGGGGCACCACCCCGGAGAGCGCCTTGTCCCCCCGGGCCCAGGCGGACGTTGCCGACTCGATGATCTACCAGGTGCTCGATCCGGGCCACATCCTGGTCTACGCCATCCCCGACCATGAGGGGCGAACCACCCCGCCGCACCGCGTGATCAACTTCGTGTGGTACCGCAACTATCCGACCGGGGGCCCCTTCGAGGACCTCATGCGGGACCGGAACGGGGTTCAGCGCTCGGGGACCATGCCCCCAGGTCTGGTCCGTGACGGGCACCTTTCCGAGATGAGGGCCACCGCCGCCGAGGTCCTGGCCCCGACCATGCTCGAGGTGGTGCTCGGCTGCGACCAGCCTCTGATTCAGGCCGTGTTCGACCTGGAGAGCCCGCGCATGGTGTTCGACCGGGTCTGCCTTATGGGCGACGCGGCCATTGGTCTCCGGCCGCATGTCGCCGCCGGGCAAGCCAAGGCCTGTGCCGACGCCTGGGCCCTGCGCGACGCCGTCGCCCTCGCCGAAGGGGAGCTCGACGGGGCCCTCAGCGCTTGGGAGCTGACCCAGTTGGCCTTGGGCCGTCGTGCCCTGGAGCGGACCAGGGAGATGGGCGATGCCTCCCAGTTCGAAGTGACCATGGTCCCCGGCGACCCGGACTGGAAGTTCGGGCTCTGGGAGCCGGGCAATTGACCGTCGAGGTCTGCCCACCTACACCCTCCCCTCGGCGCCGATCTAGGGGACTTGGCCAACGAACCCGGCCGCCTCGGGGGAGACCACTCTGCTCATCCTGGCCTGCCACCCGGCTTCCAGCGCCCGGGAGTCCCAATCCGCTGGTGTCCTGAAGATCGGCTCCATCCCTGTCAGCTCCACGAACCCTTCGTGCAGAGCCTCGACAGAGCTGTTCTCTATCGCGAGCAGCCTGAAGCTGACTTTCGGAGTGCCGTCATCCTCAGTGTCGATGAATCTGACGGTGTTGGGCTCGTCGAGAAGTGCCCAGGCGATGATCTCGGCCGCCTGCTCGGTGCCGCGTTCCTTCCACTCGTCGAGCTGATCGTTCCAAGCTGCCAGTCCCCGAAATGCCGCGAAAGCCTCTCGCTCTGCCGTGCTCAGGTTGTGATTGGCCCAGGCGTGGGCCAGCTCGTGGAGCATGGTCGTCTTGTCCAGACTGCACATACGCAGGGTTCGGGACTGGTTGGCGTATTGACCCTCATGTCCTCGACAGTCGGCAACGGTGGGAGAGAACTCGATGTGGATCGCGGGCAGATCCAAGCCCTGGTCGGCAAATCGGCCCAGACCGAAGTCCACGAGAGCCTGCTGAGCCGGGGTCAACGGAGCCCGATGCTCGATTCCAACGGTCCCCCCCGGCTCCGAAACGGGAGCCGTCCGGGTGGCCTCGAACCCGGCCCAAATCACGGCCAGCAGGCCCAGGATCGCGATTCCGATGAGGTAGCGGGGAGAGTGGTACTTCGCCATTCCCCGGTTTTCCGGGGAATGGGTTGTCAGGAGGCTGCCAACCGGCTGTCAGCCGGCTGTCGTCGTCGATGCCCTGCATCGCCAAGCTGTAATGGCCTAGTTTGCAGAGTCCATGGAATTTCGGCTCCTCGGGCCGATCGAGGTGATCCTCGATGGGGAACCGGTCCAACTCGGCGGGCGACAGCGAAGGACGGTGCTGTCGATTCTCCTGGTTCATGCCGGTGAGTCGGTGTCGACCGAACGTCTCATCGACGAGCTGTGGGGCGACTCGCCGCCGGAGACCGCACGCAAGACGGTTCAGGCCCACATCGCCCATCTGCGCAGATCGCTCAACGTGCACAAAGAGGTCCTGGCCGCTGCCGACAATGGGTACACGGTCAGGGCAGATTCGATCGATGTTCGGCGACTCGAGGAGATGCTGGAGGCGGCCCGATCGCTTCGCTCCGAGGACCCTGAACGATCGGCGGGGGTGCTCCAAGACGCCCTTGATCTCTTCCGGGGTGCCCCCATCGCCGGTCTCGCCGACGACTCGTTCTCTCTTCGCGTCGAGGCCTCACGTCTTCAGGAACTGCGGCAGACCGCCATCGAAGACCACCTCGAAGCCCGCATGGCGGCCGGCGCCGATACCGACCTCGTCTCCGAGATCCAAACCCTGGTAACGGAGCATCCGCTGCGGGAGCGTCTGTGGGCGATGCTCATGCTGGCCCTCTACCGCTCGGGTCGCCAGGCAGAGGCGTTACGGGCCTTCTCCCGGGCCCGTCACATCCTGGCCGAGGAGCTGGGCATCGAACCCTCGGCCGAGTTGCGACTACTGGAGCAGCGCATCCTCGATCAGGACCCGGGGCTCGACCTGGAAACGATCGCGATCACCGGAGGCATCTCAGGCAGACCAGCGGTCCTTCGCAACCCGTACAAGGGTCTTCGGGCGTTCGACGAGGCCGATGCACCGGACTTCTTCGGTCGGGACGATCTCATCCGGCGTCTGCTGGAGAGAGTGGAGTCCCGGAGGGGCGGTCTCATCGTCCTCGCCGGGCCCTCCGGAGCCGGGAAGTCGAGCGCCATCCGGGCTGGCCTCATCCCGAAGCTGAGACAACTCGGCAACGAGGTGGCGGTGATGTTCCCCGGACGCGACCCGCTCGCCGCGCTGGCCAAAGCCCTCACCGAAGTTAGCGGAGACTCCCCCGAGGACGTCCTGGACCAACTGGATGGTCGGTCATCGGATGCCCTGACCGTTGACCCGCTGATCGTGGTCGTCGACCAGTTCGAGGAGCTCTTCACCATGGTCGACGACCAGCATCGAGTGAACCGGTTCCTCGACCTGATGACCACGGGCGATGACAACTGGCAGTGGATCGTGACCGCCCGTGCCGACTTTCTCGACCGGATGCTGGCCCACCCACGTCTCGGCCCTCTGCTCGAGGACGCTCTTCTCCTGGTGCCACCATTCCAAGACCACGAGGTGGAGGCGGCGGTGGTCAACCCGGCGCACGGGATCGGCGTGGGAGTAGAGCCGCCACTGGTCGGGGAGATAGTCCGCGATCTCAGATCAAGGCCTGCATCCTTGCCTCTCCTCCAATACGCCCTCACCGACACCTTCGAACGTCGACGCGACGACACCCTCACCGTTGCCGACTACGAACGAGCCGGAGGCATCAGCGGAGCTCTGGCCAGACGCGCCGACGAGCTGTACGAGGCACTGGACGACTCCCAGAAACGGGCGGCACGCCAGCTTCTCCTCCACCTGGTCAGCATCACCGACGACGGGGAAACGGCCCGCAGACGCGTCGACAGGGACGCGCTCATGAGCCTTCCCGTCGACGACGAGTCCCTGGAGAAGGTGATGGAGCGGCTGGGAGCGCAACGACTTCTCACCTTCGACCAGGACCCCGAATCGGGACACGCCACCGTCGAGGTGGCCCACGAAGCGCTGATCTCGGAATGGCCCCGGCTTGCACGGTGGGTGGAGGAGACCCGAGACGATCTGCGAGCCCGGGAACGACTAGCCATCGCCGTGGGCGAATGGGAGGCGTCGGGCCACGATCCCAGCTTCCTGCTGAGAGGAGCCCGGCTTGCCGAGATGGAAGGCTGGCGCGAGCGGTCCGAGCTCGATCTGGCCGAGGCCGAGCGGCGATTCCTGTACAGCAGCCGGGAAGCAGAGGACACCGAGTCGAGACGGAGGACGACCAGACGAAGGGCGATTGCAGGGGTGCTCTCCACCGCTGCCGTGGTCGCCGCCATCCTGGCCGTCGTCGCCTTCGTCCAGGCTCGCGAGGCCCGGGAGCAGACGGCTATCGCCCAGGAGCAGACGGGGGTGGCGGAGCAAGCGGCAGCCCGCGCAGAGGAGCAGGCCCGGCTCGCCACCGTTCGCCAGCTGGCTGCTGCCTCGGTGGCCGGCCTCGACATCGACCCCGAGCTGAGCACCCTTCTCGCCCTGGAAGCGGTGCGTGGAAGTGGCGAGGACGTCCTTCCCGAGGCGGAGGACGCCTTGCACCGGTCTCTTCAGGCCGATCGTCTCCTGGCAACCGTCCCCAATGGCGGAAATGGCATCGCCCACTACTCGCCGACCGGTGAGACCTTTGTCACCCTCGGTAGGGACGTGGCGACTGCCCAACTCTGGGACCCAAGCACTCTCGAGCCTGGCCCCACCCTCGCCGGTCATTCCGACCTCGTGTTCGACGCAGTGTACGACGCCCAGGGATCCCGGATCGCGACCACCAGTGCCGACGGCACGGTGCGGATTTGGGATCCAGCGACCGCCGAAACCGTCGTGGTCCTCGAGGTAGAGGGTCCCCCTCCCCTGATCCCGGCGTTCAGCCGCGACGGCACCATGCTCGCCGCATCCAGCCTTTCGGGGGTGGTCTGGGTGTGGAACCTCGACACGGACGAGATAATTTGGAGACTCGATCCACCGGAGGGCACGAGGCAGACGCTCAACCTCGAGTTCAGTCCCGACGGATCATTGCTCGCCGTAGCTCCCGAAACGCATCCCCAGGTCGTGGAGTTCGGCGCACACATCTGGGACATGTCGACCGGCGAGCTGACCAGGATCCTCACCGGGCACGACTGGGACGTGAAGGACGTCGGGTTCACTCCGGACGGCCGCCTTCTCGCCACCGGGAGTTGGGATTCCACGGTCAGGCTGTGGGATGTGGCCACCTGGGAGAACGTGCGTACCTACTTCGGTCACGAGACCTCGGTGTGGGACATCCAGATCTCGACCGACGGGACCAAGATCGCCAGCAGCGGGACCAACGAGGCCCTGGTCTGGGACCTGGAGACCACCGAGACCCTGGACTCACTGGTCGGGCACACCGGGATCGTGGATGGGATCGATTTCAGCCCCGACGGCAATCTGCTCCTCACCGCAAGCATGGTGGATGCAACGACACGTCTCTGGGACATCGGTCCCAGCGCCGGTCCCGAGCTGATCGGGCTGCCCGGCCCGCCGGCCGGGACTTCTGCCGGTGTCGTATTCAGCTCGGACGGCGCCACCCTGGTCACCACCCGGGACTTCGGGTCGGTGACGATGTGGGAGTTCCCTTCCGGTGCCGAGATCCGAACCGTGGAAGTCCCGACTGACATCCCCGACCTCCTGACATTCGACCCCAATGGGGAATTCGTCGCTCTAGGCGGCCTCGGGCCAACCGCTCTCCTCGATGTGGTCGATGGCGATGTGGCACCGATCGAGGGGGCGGAGGGCCCGGTCGCACTCTCCACTTCGGGAATGACAGCGGTTGCCACCATCGAGGGAGTACGGCTCTTGGCCTCGCCGCACGCCTCGGAAGGCGAGCTGCTGACCGACCTCCCCGCCTACCGCCTGGCCTTTGACCCGGAGGAGCGGATCGTCGTGATGTCCCTGGACGACGGCATGGCCGGGATCGTGGAAGTCCATGATCTGGCGACAGGGGAGGTCCTGGCCACTCTCACCGGGCACAGCGCTCCCGTTTGGGACGTCGAGTTCACTTCGGACGGCTCACGGTTCGTCACCGCGAGTCTCGATTCGACGGTCACGGTCTGGGATGCAACCACCCTCGAGCTGATCCGACGGATCGAAGGTCATTCCGGGCAGGTGTTCGACCTCGCCCTCGACCCGGTCCGGCCGGAGGTGGCCACCGCCAGCGACGATGGCACCGTGAAGATCTGGGACATCGACACCGGTGTGGTCCGGCTGACGCTACCGGGACGTGGGGCGGTCAGCGTCGCCTACAGCCCCGATGGGAGGTATTTGGCGACGGCGGGTGTGGAGGGACGGGTCGACGTTTTCATCCTGGAGGTGCCTGAACTCGCCGAAGTGGCGCAGAACCGGCTGACCAGGTGGTGGACCGAAGCCGAGTGTGTCCAATATCTTGGCACCGCAGAGTGCCCTCCCTCAGCCCCGGGCCTGTAACCCCCGTGGCTTGTCAGCGCATTTCCAGCGGGGATTGCTCCACCCCGTCACGGAAACGCGGCCGCCTGTTGGGCAGGCTCCTGAGCATTGCGATCTCCGAGTTAGACAGCCGGGGGACGACCGCACCAAAGTGCGAGTCCCATGACCGGTGAGAGAGCTTGATCGTCGAGGTGATCGCCGTGGGGACCGAGTTGCTGATCGGGCAGATCACCAACACCAACGCCG
>JBOGET010000008.1:0-21439 GCA_050741975.1 Acidimicrobiia bacterium | reverse complement strand
CCCTGGACATCCTGGCCAAGGGGGCGGCGGGGGCACCGATGCTCACCTATCGCCGCGAGCAGTACCTCCACCCCAAGGAGGCCCCGATCAGCTTCACCGTGGACCTGGCCCGCAAGGACATGGTCCTGGCCTTGGAGCAGGCGAGGAGGACCGGTGCCCCGACCCGTCAGCTGGAGCGGACCCTGGAGTTGATGGAGGGTCTCGTCGAGCGCGGGTTCGGGTCGGAGGACATGGGTTACGTGGTCGAGGCCAGTCGCCGCGCTTGAGTAGGCACGGGAAGGCCCGCGAACCGGAGGCAAGGCCCATGCGTATGACCGCTGTGGCCTCCCTGTAGAGAGGAGCCGAGGATGCGACGTTTCCTCACAGCCGCCCTGGCGGCGGTCCTGACCCTTTACCTCTTCCCGGCGATGGCTTCCGGTCGACCTGACTTCGCCGGCCGTCCCCTGGTGGCGGAGATGGATGGTGGTGGAGAGGTGCCCCCGAACCAGAGTCCCGGGACCGGGACCGCCCGTGTCTGGCTCAACCAGGGACAGGGCGAGGTGTGCTTCTCCGTCGAGTGGTCGGGTCTGTCCGGTCAGGTGGTGGCGGCGCACATCCATCCTGGTGTGGCCGGAGTGAATGGCCCGCCGGTGGTCGGGTTTCACGGCAATCCCTTCGGTCCCACCTTCGGTTCGACCGACGGCCCGCTCGAGGGGTGTGTCGATGCTGCGGCCGATCTGATCAAGGACATCCGTCAGAATCCGGAGGCGTACTACGTGAACCTCCACACCGCGGCCTTTCCCGGTGGTGAGATCCGGGGCCAGCTCTCCAAGTAGCTCTGACGGCTAGCTCCCCGAGACGGCCGCCGAGAGGTGGCCCAGCTTGTCGGGGTTTACAACTGCCCTCACGGTCTGGACGTGCCCGTCGACGATGTCGAGGGAGAGCACGGCGAGAGTGATGCCGGCTGAGTCGTGGGCGATCGCCCCGGGTTGACCGTTGACATCGACCAGGGTCAGTGTCATCTCCTCGGATCGGGCCCGGCGCCCGAGGTTGACGAGGAAGCGGGCGGCGGCGGCGGCACCCTGGACCGGGGAACTCCTGGCCGGGGCCCGGCCACCTCCATCGCCGTACATGGTGGCGTCTGCGGCGAGGAGATCGACCAGACCATCGGTGTCGCCCTGCTCGACAGCGGCGAAGAAGCGCTCGGCGAGGGCCCATCGCTTCTCGATCGACGTCTCGAAACGGGGCTGGCCCTCTTGCACCCGGCGTCTTGCCCGCACTGCCAGCTGTCGGCAGTTGTCCTCCGACTTGCCGATCAGCTCGGCGATCTCGTCGAACCCGTACCCGAACACGTCCCGGAGCAGGAACACCGCCCGCTCCGGCGGCGACAGCCTCTCCAGGAGGACCAGGAAAGCCATGGACAGGCTGTCGGAGAGCTCTGCGTGCTGAGCCGGGTCGAGAGTTCGGTCGGTGACTATGGGCTCGGGGAGCCATTCACCGACGTACTGCTCCCGTCGCACCCGGGCCGATCGGAGGTGGTCGATGGAAAGCCGGGTGATCACAGAGCAGGCATAGGCCCTTCGGGACTCGATCTCGGTCCCATGCTGCTCGGCGTCGTGGATCCGGAGAAAGGTCTCCTGCACCAGGTCCTCTGCTTCGGTGACACTTCCCACCATGCGATAGGCGATGGAGAAGAGCAGAGGGCGGAGGGTGGCGTTGGTCTCGGTCCGCTGATTTCCGGGTTGGGACTGGTCGGTCATGTTCCCAAGACGAGTCGGCCTCCCTCATTGTGACAGATGGTCGATGTCACAGGACATCCAGCTGTCTCGTCTCAGGGGGAAACCAACCAAGGAGGTAGATGAATGAGAATCTTTCTCGCCGGTGCCACCGGAGCGATCGGGCGAAGACTGGTGCCGCTGCTGGTCGATGCCGGTCACGAGGTGGTTGGCACCACCAGGACACCGGCCAAGGTCGATGGCCTGCGTCTGGCGGGCGCTACTCCGGTGGTGCTCGATGGCAGGGACGGCGAGTCGGTGCGGCGGGCACTGCTCGAGGCCGAACCCGACGTGGTGATCCATCAGATGACCGCCCTTTCGGGTGACCTCGACTTTCGCCATTTCGCCGAGACCTTCGCAGAGACCAACCGGCTAAGGACCGAGACCACCGATAGGCTGATCGAAGCCGCCGTCGATGCCGGCGCTCGTCGCTTCATCGCCCAGAGCTTCACCGGCTGGCCCAATGAGCAGAGCGGGAGCCTGGTCAAGACCGAGGAGGACCCGCTCCTCACCAATCCGACCGGCCCGGTTCGGGAGACGGTCGAGGCCATCATCCATCTGGAGTCGGTGACCACCGGCACTCCCGGGATCGAAGGCCTGGCGCTGCGCTACGGCGGGTTCTACGGCCCGGGCAACGCCATTGGGAAGGGCGGGGCGATCGTCGAGGCTGTGGCCAAGGGTCAGATGCCGATAGTGGGCGGAGGGACCGGCATCTGGTCGTTCGTCCACATCGACGATGCCGCGGCCGCCACCGCGCTGGCCGTGGACCGGGGCGATCCTGGTCTGTACAACATCGTTGACGACGAGCCGGCCGCGGTGTCGGAGTGGCTTCCCTACCTGGCCGGGGTGATCGGGGCCAAGCGGCCGCGGAGGGTCCCGGCCTTGCTGGCTCGGTTCATCGTCGGTGGTCCCGGTGTGACGATGATGACCAAGATCAGGGGCTCCTCCAACGCCAAGGCGAAGCGGGAGCTGGAATGGCGGCTGAAGTACCCGAGTTGGCGGGAAGGATTCCGCCTCGGTCTGTGATCGTCTAAAGGGGAGCGAAGAGATCGACGGCGTTCCCATCGGGGTCGCGCACCGTGGCGTAACGCTGTCGCCACGGGGCGTCGAAAGGCAGCAGATGGCCCCGCCCACCCGCCGACACCAGCTCGTTGAAGAGCCGATCCACCTCGGCCGGGCCGTCACAGATGAAGGCGAGAGCGGTTCGGGGGCTGCCCCCGGCCGGCGGCTGCCAGTCCGAGAACGACATGATGCTCGCCTCGGTGTCGAGCATCACCCGGAGCCCTCCCGGTCCCATCGCCTCGGCATGGACCTCGTCGGCCGACACGTCGGGGAACTCGAGACCAACCCGACGGTAGAAGTCGATGGCCCGGGCCATGTCGGAGACGATCACACCGATTGCGTCGAGACTGGGCATCGTCGGAGTGTACGCGGGTGGTGCGCTCAGGGGTTGGGCGACCACATCGCGGCCTCACCTGACGCCACCCGCACGGCGTCGCCGCCCCCGACGGGTTGCACCCAGATGCCGGCGTCCTCGAGGCTGGTCCCACCTGCATAGGCGAAGGCAGATCCGTCGGGCGCCCAGAATGAGATGCTGCGGGCGAACTGGTCGAAGAAGGCCAGGTAGTCCCGCCCGAAGATGCCGGTCGGGCTGAAGGCCCGATATGAGGTCGACTCCTCCCCGTCCCAGGTGTGCCATTGGAGACGTTCGACGCTGTCGACGAGTTCCAGCGTGCTGTAGAGCAGCAGTCGCCCGTTCGGGCTCCAGAACCAGGCGACACCGCGGGCTCGGGCCACCTCTTCGATACTCCCGTCGGCTGCCGCGACCACGACCAATTGGTTGGGCTCGATGATGGGGAGGTCGGTCTCCTCGACCCGGGCGAGCGCCTGACTTTCCGGCGACCCCCTCGACATCACCGCCAGCCGGCCTCCGCGCCCATCGATGACGAACGCCATTGGAGTCGAATAACGCAACAACTCGCGCTGGATCTCGCCCGTCCGATCGGCCACAGCCAGGGCTTCGCCGACGTCGCGGGCAGTTCCGAGAACGACCGATTCCCCGATATGAGCCCCGATACGGAAGTCCCCGGTGGCGGGGACCGTGGTCCGTGCCGATCCGTCGATGGCCAAGTACTCGAAACGCCCGGATATGCGCGCCAGCACCTCCGAGCTGTCGGGCGCCCAGTCGAAGTAGAGAGGCGAGCCCTGGTCGATCACCGCGATCTCGCCATCCGGCCTGGCCACCGATAGAAGCAGGTTCCCTTCGTCGTCGCCGCCGGTCATGGCGATGTGCCGGCCGTCGGGGCTCCATGCGATGTAGACGGCAAGCAGTGGGGACGGATGTTCGATCAGCCTCCGGCCGTCGGTCTCTGCCACCACCAGGTAGGTCTCCTTATCGGCCCTTCGCTCGGTCCACGCCACCCTGGCCCCGTCGGGCGACCAGGTCGGCTGCGTGCGTTCCTCGACCTGTGGGTCGGGCTCGGCCAGGGTCACCTGGTCGGTCCCATCCGCCCGCATCGTGGTGATCGTCCCCTCGTCGCCCAGCACCAAGAGACGGCCGGGAGAGAGGACCTGCTCCGACCCGGCAACGATGGTCGAGATGGGCCCGGCGTCGGGCAGCGAGGATCGCCCGGGTTCGCCGGTGCCGGTGCAGGCAACGATGAGAACGGCGATGAGCGAGATCAGGGCGAGGCCGGCTCTCGGGCGTGCAGTCCTCATCCGGCCGAGTCTACGAACCGGCCTTCTGCTCCTTCCATGCCTCCACCTGACGGGAGATCGCTGCCGAGTCGAACCAGGTGTTCTCGTATTCGATCAGCCCGCCACGGAGACGAAAGAGATGGAGGATCCTGACTTCCACCGGGGCGCCACCACCGTCGATACCGGCCCACTGGCCGTGAACATGACCGGTCACGTTGGATTCGTCCACCACCCACAGGCCGTCCTCGGACTTGAAGCGGCGAACCGAGACGAAGTTGACGTCGGGGATGGCGTCGATGATGTCCGAGTAGACGGTGCCCACCGCCTCCTTGCCGTGCACTGGGCTCAGCGGGTGGGTGACGTCGTCCCAGACGATGTCATCGGTGTAGGTGGCCACGGTGGCGGCGACGTCATGGGCGTTCTCGGCGGCGAAGTGCTGATCGACGATGTCCAAGGTGACCATTTCTAGTACAGGACCGTCGAGGGATTCGCCGACCATGTCCCCTAGCTGTGAAATGACAGGGAAATGAGAGAGAAATTGACACACTCTCATTCTTCCAAGACCTACCAGAGGGTCTCGTGATGATTGATCCCCCCACCTGACCGGACCCCGTGAACTGATCCATCTCGTGCGAGAGTCCTTCATTGGGGTGCCCGGTAGCTGAGAGCGCTACCAGCGCCACCACCGATTAGATCGGTGCGGTGGTCCGGTCTAAACGAACGACGACTGACCTCAACCAACGAGAAGGGAACCACGATCATGAAGCTCACTACCACCACGTGGGTCACCATCGACGGCGTGATGCAGGGACTCGGCGGGCCGGACGAGGACCGCAGCGGCGGATTCGAGCGCGGCGGATGGGCCCCGCCGTTCTTCGACAACGAGGCCGCGACGTTTCTGAACCAGGTCTACCAGCGCGCCGACGCGTTCCTGTTCGGCCGACGGACCTACGAGATCTTCGCCGGCTACTGGGGAACAATGCCAGACCCGAGCAGCAACCCCATCGCAGCGGCCTTGAACACGCAGCCCAAGTACGTCGCATCGACCACACTCACCGAACCGCGCTGGGCGAACACGACCGTCCTCTCCGGTGACGTCGCTGCCGCCATAGGCGAGCTGAAAGCCAAGCGGGGAGGGGAGCTGCAGGTGCACGGCAGCGGCGGTCTGATCCGCTGGCTACTCGACAACCAGCTTGTCGACGAGATCACCCTGCTCGTCTGCCCCGTGATCATCGGCCAGGGCACACGGCTGTTCCCCGACACCGGCCCGGACGCAGCGCTCGACCTGGTGGAATCGCGGAATACCCCAAAGGGGGTAACGATCCAGGTCTACCGGCCCGCCGGCCGCCCGCAGTACGAAACGGCCACGCCCGACCCGCGCACGTGACGTAGGTGGCGCACCAGACGACCGACTGGTTCCAGCCATATGGCCCAGACCCACCCACGTTGGAAACGAAAACCTGACCGACAAACCTCGCGACGGCATGCAGATCCAGACAACGGTCGTTCATTGGTGGTTGCAGGCAGCAGCGTAGACCGCTGGGGCCTGGTAGCCGAGGGCGCTGTGTCGTCGGCGGTGGTTGTAGTCCTCCTTCCAGTCGCTGATCACCACGCGCGCCTCCGCCAGTGACCAGAACATGTTGATGTTGAGGCATTCGTCGCGGACGCGGCTGTTGAACGACTCGATGTAGGAGTTGCGCCAGGGCTGGCCCGGTGGGATGAAGTGCAGGCCGGTGCGTTCGACTGCCCAGTCGGCCGGCCGAAAGCACGCAAAGTCTTCAACGGCTCCTCGAAGGTCGGCTCTCAGGCTGTCGAGATGATGAGGGCGCGGAACCTTGGTGGACGCACTCCAAGCAACGATGGAATCAAGGGCTTCCCCCCACGTCAGATGAGCTCTCGCCGAGGGTTGCGAAAAGCGCCTCTCTGCCAGGACGAACTCTTGTCTGAGTCTGGAGAGGGGGTCTTGTCTTCCAGGCCTTCAGCCTGAATCTTGAGTCGCCACTCAGAATGAGAGCGTGTCAAAGACTCTCATTCAGTGTCAAAACCCGCTCTCATTCGCATGGCAATTCTCACTAGCTACACCCGGTGGTGTCCCCGCAGGTGAGGCACACGTAGCAGCTGCCGTTGCGGATGGTCATGTGGCCACAGTTGGAGCACACCGGGGCGTCACCCATGTTCTCCTTCAGGGCAGAGTCGACCATTGCCGCCGAGCCGGCGACGGCCACCCTCTCCTCGACGGCGATCGCCACCGCATTCGCTTCGCTCTTCGGGGCCGACACGGGGGCATCGACAAAGGCTGCCGCCGACTTCAGGGCGTCCACGTCGGACTCGGCGGCGGCGTCGGTCAGGTCCAACTGGACCCCGGCCTCGACGGCGATGCCCGATGCCGGCTCCGGCAGCTCCATGTCCCGCTTGGGTGGCACCTGGGCCAGCTCGTCACGCTGCAGGTACTCGACGCCCAGGGCCCGGAACACGTAGTCCACGATCGAGTTGGCCATCTTGATGTTGGGATGGCCTTCGACCATGCCCCTCGGCTCGAAGGTCTGGAAGGTGAAGGTGTCGACGAACTCGTCGAGCGGCACCCCGTACTGGAGACCCTTGGACACGGCGATTGCAAAGCAGGACAGGATCCCCTTCAGGGTCGCCCCCTCCTTGGCCAGGTCGATGAAGATCTCGCCCAGGGTCCCGTCGACGTACTCCCCGGTGCGCAGGAACACCTTGTGCCCGCCGATCCTCGCCTCCTGGTTGAACCCGTTACGACGGGCCGGAAGCAGGAAGCGGGGGGGCTTCATTCCCTGGGCGTAGGCCTGGGTGGGCGAGATCCCCGGCGGCAGGTTGCCCCAATGGATCGCCTTCTCCGCTTCCACGGCAGCGGTGACCGCCGACGCCTCGTCCTCGCTGCCCTCACCCTCGTCCGAGGTGGAGTTGAGCGGCTGGGCAGCCTTGGACCCATCGCGGTAGAGGGCCATTGCCTTCAGACCCCACTCCCAGGACATTCGGTAGGACTCTTCGATGTCCTCGATGGTGATCTCGTTGGGCATGTTGATCGTCTTCGAGATCGCGCCCGAGATGAACGGCTGTGCGGCCGCCATCATCTTGATGTGCCCGTAGTGGTGGATGAACCGCTCCCCGTACTTGCCGTTCTTGTTGGCCGTGTCGAAGACGGAGAGGTCCTCCTCCTTGATGTGGGGCGCACCCTCGATGGTCTGCCGACCACAGATGTGGTCGTTGGCCTCGTTGATCTCCTTCGAGCTGAACCCGAGCGCCTTGAGCAGGTTGAAGTGCCACCCGGTGTACTCGTCGACCCCGTACCCGAGCCGCTGCAGCGTCTGCTCCCCGAAGGTGAACACGTTGAAGGCGTGGCGCAGCTCGAACACGGCGGGGAGGGCCTTCTCCAGCTTGGCGAGGTCCTCATCGTCAAAGCCCTTGGCGGCCAAGGTCTCGCGGTTGATGTGAGGCGCACCGTCGATGGAGCTGGTCCCGACGATGTACTCGACCACGTCCTTGATCTGGTCCTCGTCGTAGCCCAGGTGCTTCAACGCCGGGGCCACCGACTGGTTGGCGATCTTGAAGTAACCACCGCCGGCCAACTTCTTGAACTTGACTAGGGCGAAGTCGGGCTCGACACCGGTGGTGTCACAATCCATCAGGAGCCCGATGGTGTTGTGCGACACGAATCCGTTGGCCACATAGGTGACGTTGTCCGGCACCGACAGGTCGTAGGTGAGCTCCTCCCCCCCGAGCTCAGCCGATGCCGCCCGGTCGTAGAAAAACGCCAGTAGGCGACCGAGCTCGCCATCCCCGGTGCGTTCGTAGAGCTCCCGGGCCGAACGGCGTGACACCAGGCCGAGACGACTCATCGAGAGCAGCATCGTCTCGCGTAGATGATCGTTCTCCTTCGCCATCCGGTCGATCATCTCCCGCGTCACCGGCACGTAGTCCATGCGGGACGCCTGACGGATGTCGGACTTTATCAAGGCAGCCTGCTTGCGACCACTCATGAAGCCGATCCTCTGATCCCACAGCTGGCCGTACGAGAGGTTGAGCACACGGAGCACAGCCAGCGGCGAACCACCCCAACCGGTTGTGTCGTACTTGCGCGTGGTAGGGATACCCAGGGCGAGCAGCAACGTCTGGACATCGTGCGAGAACTCCATCGAGGTCGTCGACCAGCACGGGTGTCCACGCAACGCGGTTCCGTCTGCCTCGAACAGGCCACGGAGGAACGCGGAGTAGACCTCGGGGTCGTTGCTGTGAAGGACGGCGTCGGGAATGTGCGGATGCCAGCCCTTGCCGATGTGCCCCTCTTCGGGAGAGCGCTTGGCGAAACCGCACGCCTCCCACCAGATGGTCAGTGGCACCGAGTGGAACGCCACTTCGGTGTATCCGGTTTGGTCGGTGACATGGGCTTCGAGACCGAACAGCTCCTTGCCGAGCTGCGAAAGGCGTTCGACCACATCGAAGTCCTCGGCGGTCACGCACAGACGGATCCCCTTGGCGTGCAGTGATCCATCGCCCATGAAGTAACCAACGAACTCGGCCAACTCCGGAGTGACGGTTCGTGGCACCCGCGTCGAGAAATCGCCATTCCAATGCATCTCTCCCAGCGGCGGCAACTGCACCACCTGTGGTCGGCCGACCAGCTGCTCGAGCTGGAGCGGGACAAGGTCGTCGGCAGCGATCTCGCCGAACCGTTTCCAGGCCCAAGTCCCGTCGGGAGAGACGACCTTGATCCTGTGTGTCGGGGTTCCCTGAATGCGATAACCGCGGGCGGTCTCCACGGTCACCACCGGCTCGACCCCGTTGACGTAGAACTTGTTCGCCTCTCTGACACCTTCGTCGGTGGCGACGTCGATACCGAGATCTTGCCACTCGGCCCCGTTCGGATCACCGAGAGAGCGAAGCCGGACGAGACCGCGCTCGGTCGGGATCAGCGACCCGCCGACGAGGCAGCCAGTAGGTGCGATGACACTGGCCTGTCCGTTGCGATAACCGTGTTTCTCCCCTTGCTCGAGCGCCAGGTCCCACGATGCCCGCGCCCCAGCGAGGAAGTCCGCCGGGCAGTTCTCGGCATCGATCGCCATCACCTTGTGGGAGACGTCCTCGTAGTCCGTGTCTCCGTATGCGGCCCGCCGATGGTTCCGCATCACTCGTAGCATGGCGTCCCGGTTCTCGGCGAAACGAGGGAATGGCCCGACCACTCCGGCGATCTCGGCCGATGTCGCGTAGGAGTACCCAGTGAGGATGGCCGTCATCGCGCCAGCGATGGCACGGCCCTCGTCGGAGTCGTAGGCGATACCCTGGCGCATCAGCAGCGACCCGAGGTTGGCGTAGCCGAGACCGAGTGGCCGGTAGTCATACGACCCCCGTGCTATCTCAGGTGAGGGGAAGTGGGCCATCGCTACCGAGATCTCAAGCACGATGGTCCAGACGCGGATGGCATGCTGGTAGGCCTCGATGTCGAAGACGCCGATCTCATCGTCGTAGAAGGGCACCAAGTTGATGGAGGCCAGGTTGCAGGCGGTGTCATTCAGGTATACGAATTCCGAGCATGGGTTAGATCCGTATATCCGACCCCCTGCCGGACTGGTGTGCCATTCGTTGATCGTTGTGTCGAACTGGAGACCGGGATCGGCGCAGGCCCATGCAGCCTCGGCGATCCGGTTCCACAGATCACGCGCCTTGACCGTCTTACGGACGCTGCCGTCGATGCGGTTGGTCAGGTTCCAGTCGCCGTCATCGAGGACCGTCTGAACGAAGTCATTGGTGATCCGCACCGAGTTGTTCGAGTTCTGGCCGGAGACCGTGGCATAGGCATCACCGTTGAAGTCGGCGGGTAGGCCGCCGTGGTTGATCAGGACTCTGGCCTTCTCCTCTTCGACCTTCTTCCAGTCGATGAACTTCTCGATGTCCGGGTGGTCGACGTCGAGGATGACCATCTTGGCGGCGCGTCTCGTGGTGCCCCCCGACTTGATCGCGCCTGCGGCCCGGTCGCCGATCTTGAGGAACGACATGACACCGGAGGATTTGCCTCCACCGGAGAGCCGCTCGTTTTCCCCACGAATGTGGCTGAAGTTGGACCCGGCTCCGGAGCCGAACTTGAAGATGCGAGCCTCGCGGACCCAGAGGTCCATGATCCCGCCCGGGTTCACCAGGTCGTCTTTGACCGAGAGGATGAAGCAGGCATGGGGTGCGGGGCGACTGTAGGAATCGGGGGAAGCTTTGAGCTCGCCGTCGCCGCCGTCGACGTACCAGAAGCCCTGGGCGGGGCCGGTTAGACCGTAGGCCCAGTTGAGACCGGTGTTGAACCACTGCGGGGAGTTGGGGGCGGCCATCTGGTTGGCCAGCATGTATTTGAGCTCGTCCTCGAAGGCCACGGCATCGTCGGTCGAGGCGAAGTAGCCCTCCTTCTCGCCCCAGTGCCGCCAGGTGCCGGCGAGACGGTCGAAAACCTGCCGAGCCGAACGCTCGGGACCGAGCACCGGCTCCCCATTGTCGTCGAGGACCTGGTTCCCCTCGTCGTCGTACTGGGGGACACCGGCCTTGCGGAAGTACTTGGACACCATTATGTCGGAGGCGACCTGTGACCACCCGGTCGGGATCTCGGCGTCGGTCATCTCGAACACCACCGAGCCGTCTGGGTTGGTGATTCTCGAGTCACGACGAGACCACTCGTTCTTGTCGTAGGGGTCCTTACCGGCCTCGGTGAAGCGACGGGTGATCCGCAGGCCTTTGCTCATGGAAACGTGCCTCCTCGCACTGGGGCGCCCCGGTCGGATAACGGGGCGAATGTCCATTGCCAACTACCACCACCACAAGATGTTGTGGTTGGGGGGGAAGTGACCACGACATCTAGTATGGACTTCACTACTGTAATTACATCGATGTCATGGGTCAAGTGTTTTCGTTCTCCACCACGCCGTGAACGCTCCCAGAGCGCGAAAATTAACACTCTGACGGGGAAGTGAGCGCCTCGTTCGGTGCTCGGGGAAAGCTATGAGCACCCTAGATGAGAGGACGGATCGGAGACCGGCAGCGGGCAGCAGAGATTTCGCGACCCGTCTCGGTGGAAGCGTCTAGAAGCCCCTTAGGGCCACCACGCTGATGTACGTGACCTGACCGAAGAACGACCCTTGTGACACCCGCCGTCGCGCCTCGGCTTGGAGCGAGTCGGCCAGCGCCGGTCCGATCACCCCTTCGGTGACGAGGACCTCGGCGCCCCGACCCAGCACCCACAGCATGTAGGCGGGCTCGACGACCTGGGCATAGCCATGACTCGTCAGCTGCGGCCCGACGAAGCCGGCATCGTCGATCATCGCCACCGCCCGGCGCATCACCGACGGGTCGTTGATGTGCGCCATCCTGAATGCCGCGGCGCAGGCCTCCAGAGGGTCGGAGTCGCCGGTGGCGAAGGTGATGGTGGCGTAGTCGCCATCGAAGATCGCCAGCCACCCACCCGGGACCAGGACTCGATGCGCCTCCCGGAGCGCCGACCGTGGGTCCGGCATGTGACTGGGCACGGTGTGGATCACGACGGCGTCGAGGCTCGAGTCGTCGACCGGGAGCTGCTCACCTCTGCCCGGCCGGAAGGAGAGGTTGGTGAGCCCCGCTGCCAGCTCTCGAGCCCTCTCCAGCAGCGGCTCCAATGGGTCCATCCGAACGACCTCCCCGATCTCCGGCCTCTGCGCCAACATTCGGGCGATGGCTCCAGTGCCACAACCGATCTCCAGGACGCGAGCTGCGTCGGGGAGTGTGAGCCGGGACATGTAGGAGTCGACGAATTCCCGCTGTACCGGATCGGCGGCGCGCATCTCCATCGCCTGAGCCAGCATCTCGATCGTCGACGGGTCGAGCTCGGTCAGGTGGGAGTACACGTCGGGCATTCGCCCTCCGATTGCGGGAGCGGAACTCTACGATTCCCTTTGCCGCAGGACGGCGATGGCGATCCACGAACGGTCGACTGCGGGAAGCCTGGGGATGTCGAGCTCTTTCACCCGGGGCCCACCGCGAACAGCTCCCATTCCCCCTCCAGACCTTTGAGCCGATGGGTGCCCCGGTCGGTCAAGACCACGCCGGAACCGGTGGCCAGGTCACGGACCGTCCGCGACACCAGGATCTCCGATGGGCTCGCCGCCGCCATGACACGGGAGGCGATGTGGACCGCGATCCCGCCCACATCCCGGCCTCGCAGCTCTATCTCGCCGGAGTGGAGCCCGGCCCGTACCTGCAGGTCCCACCCGCGCAGCTCGTCTCGGAGCGAGCGGGCGGCGGCGATTCCCTCATTCGGGGTCTCGAACACGGCGAGCATCCCGTCGCCGGTCAGCTTGACGACCGCGCCCCGGTTGGCCTCCACCACCTTCCGGCTGATCTGGTCGTGACCGTCGAGCAGCTGGCCCCAGCGCCGGTCGCCGATCCGCGCTGCCTGCTCTGTCGAACCGACGATGTCGGAGAACAAGACGGTCCTCACCACTCGGCCGGCCTGGCCGCCGGTCAGGGCGGCGTGGGACTGCTGTTGGGGGCGCCTGGCCCAGACGTAGAGACCGTGGAACCCGAGCACCACACCCCAGGCCAGCAACAGCCACCCCGGGAAGAAGCCGGTCCGGGCCCGTGGGTCGGCCAAGTCGGGAGTGCCCTGGATCAACAGCCAGGTGCCGACGAAAAAGCCGTTGACGACCAGATAGAGACCGGAGTGGATCTTCAGCCAGTGCTTGCGCCGCCGATGCTCGAGATCCCGGCGAGGCTCATGGTGGGTCAACCTAGCTAGTGAACCGACCGAGAAGACCCGGTGTGGTCAGGCTTTGGACTGCAGGTGTGCCTCCAGGAACCACAGGTCCTTGTCGATCTGGCGCGAGACCTCGGTGAACAAGTCGTTGGTGCTCATGTCTCCTAGATCCTCCGACGCTTCCATGGCACGCCGGGTGCCGGCGGCATACTGTGCTACCCGCTCGGCCACCGCTTGGACCGCATCCATCCCCTCTACCGCCGATGTCGGGTACTCGGAGAGCGTCGACGCAGCTGCCGACTGGCGCACCGTCCCGTTGGCGGTCCCACCTAGTGTCGTGGCTCGCTCGGCGATGAGGTCATTGAACGCCAGCACATGCCCGGCGATGTCGTCGAACAGCTCGTGGAGCTGGATGAAGTCGGATCCTTTGACGTTCCAGTGGGCGTACTTCACCTGGCTGAAGAGATCCATGGTGTCGGCGAGCTGGCGGTTGAGCAGGTCGACCAGCTTCTCTCGAGCGTCCTCCGGGATGTCGATCCGGGTCTGGTGGAGATCTGACATGGGTCCTCCTTCTTGTGATCGGAGTCGACTCCGAGGGTAACCCTCGGGGCTACGTGGGTTGGAGAGCCTGTCGTACGATCGGGCCCGTGGTTCTTTACCCGGGTGAATGGTCTCTGGAACAGATGTTGACCGATAGAGCCGTCGGCGGCGCCTTCGAGATCTTCGTCAGGGAGACAGAGCCGCGTCTCCCGCGAGGCGTGACTCACACCACGGTCCAGATGAGCCGGATGGCCGTGATGAGGAGGAAGATCAGGATCAGCATCCGGAAGGTCCCATGTGACAGTCGCTCGCCGAGCTTCATCGCCGGTCTGAGGGCGAGCAGGGCCGGAATGGTGGCGATCGCACCGACGATCAACCGCTCGCGGTCGTAGGCGCCGAACGCTGCGAGCGAGATGATCTGTGTCATGCCCAGCACCTGGAACGGGATGCAAACCGCGAACACGAAGGCCTCACGTGTCAGATTGAGGGAATGGACGAAGGTGGCGATGACCGGCCCGGAGGCACCGGTGCCGCCTTGGAGGAGACCCGCGGCAAGACCGGCCGGCGCGGAGAGACGCCGGGCCCATTCGTCGCTCAATTGGAAGTCCTTGTTGGCGACGGACCACAAGACATAGAGGATGAGGAAGGCGGCGAGAACGATGGTCATGAGGCGCTCGTCGACGCTGACCAGGATCCAGGCGCCTATGACCGTCGCGATCGTTCCAGTGATCAGAAGCGGCCAGAAGAACCGCATCACCCCCTTGCTCGCGCCCCGGCTGTCCCACAACATCACCGAGTTGGCGACGATGGTGGGTATGCCGATGACAGCAACGGCGAACTCGAGACCGGTGAACCCGGCGAGGACGGGGATGGTGAGCAATGGGCCGCCCATGCCGGTCACGCCCTTGCCGAAGAACCCGAGATAGACGACGACGGCGACGACGACTATCTGGGTGATGTTCAGATCCATGCTCTGACCGCTACAACCCGGCCTGGTCCCACCAGTAGCGGATCATGAGCGCCGCCTCGGGCCCTGCGTCGTCTTGCCAGTAGTGTCCGGCGTGACGCAGGTCATAGCCGGTGCGATTGGTCAGGATCGATTCCCAACGTCGTTTCTCGGTGCCCCTGAAGGCCGGGTCCTGATCGGCCCAGAACAGAAGGGTCGGCTTGCCTGCGATCTCCCCGAGACGTTCCTCGATCGACTGGAGGAACCCGGCCGAGCCGGTCAACTCCCGGGGAAACACCCGGACCGGTAGCCGAGACTCCTGGTCGGGGAACGGACCTCGCCACATCGCCATCTCCCGTCCGCTCGGGGCACGGCGGCGCATTGCCCTCCGCACGAACACATTGACGAACACATTGGCCCGATCGACCAGGAACTCACCGGTGCGCCCCTCGCCCAGGGCTGAGGCGAAACGCTGGGTGGCATTGTCGGTCCGGGGCCACGCCCAGGTGTTCCCGATGATCATCGCCTTCACCCGGTCCTGACGGTCGAGGGCGGCGGCGAGCCCGATCGGGCCACCCCAGTCCTGCATCACCGGGGTGAAGGCATCGAGACCGAGGGCGTCGATGAACTCGCCTACCACCACGGCGTGCTCGGCCGGGGTGAACCCGTATCCCTCGGCCGCCTTGGACAGACCGAACCCCGGGTAGTCGAGGGCGATGCAGCGGAAGCGATCGGACAGAAAGGGCACCATTCGCCTGTAGAGGAAGGACCAGGTCGGGTTGCCGTGCAGCATGAGAAGGGTCGGACCCTGGCCTTCGTCGAGATAGTGGACCTGTGCGCCGTCGATCTCCTGCCATTGACTCTCGAAAGGATATTGGTCTTCGAGGAACCAATCGGGTCGCTCCACGATGGCAACGGTAGTGGTCAGTTGGTCCGGTCGGTTCGCCCCAACGAGCCGATGACCACGGCCAAGCCCAGGACCACCAAGACGATCGGCCCGATGAACCGGAGGTCTCCGAGCCGAAGGGTCCAGACCTCGAGTGCCTCCAGGACGAAGGCGACACCGATGCCGAGGTAGACCACTCCGGCGAACAAGGTGCTGGTGTGAGGTCTCATATGTCCACCTCGATGTTCCCCGCGCCCACATCGAGATCGAGTGTCAGCGTCACCGTGGAGGACTCGAAGCCGTCACTGGTGTAGGTGCGGGTAACCGAGATACCGTCGCTCACCTCACCGAAGAGGTCTACCTCCCCGGCGCCGGCCGAGGCGGTGACGTCCACCGCCAGGTCCGGGGGCAATGTGATGGTGAGATCACCGGCTCCGACCGTCACAACGATCTCCGCCGACTCGGTCATGGTGAGATCGCTCAAGTCGAGGGACATCTCACCGAGCGCCACGTCGTATCTGGAGGCGAGATCTGCCTGATCGGTGACCCGTATGCTCCTTTCGCCGATCCCTCCTCGAGATGCATCAGTCGGGGCGGCGGCCACCGCCAGGACGATGAGGGTGAGAAAGACCCCGGCCACGACCAACCCCGGGTGGGGGGCATCGAAGGCGCCGATGATCAACGCCAGGCCGATCACCGCCAGCACGGCGGGCAACCGGATCCGTGTTGAAATACCTGCCCAACCCGGCGCATACACCGGCGATCATTCGATCCTCGGTGCTCCGGCGCAGCCCCACCTGCGGCTTGTCGCCGTCGACGGCCGGTGGGCCCGATTCGAGCTGCGTCACATGCCACCTCCTTCTCCCCCACCATTCCACGGGGTACCGCACCCAAACAGTGCCGAAAGACCCTGTCTGATTGGGCCTCGTGCTGGGGGAAGGCCCTCAGACCGGGACGGTGGTGGCGTCGAGGACCAGGGAGGCGGCGTCAAAGGGGTTCAACTGCCGGCCGTTGTGACGGGCCGCCTGGAGCGCCGGGTCCTGAAGAGAATCGGCCATGTTGGACAGTGCGTCGAAGAGCCAGCTGATCAAGGGCCAGGGATGGAGACCGATCCTCTCCCTGACCTCTTCGGCCGCACCGAGGGCGATCATCCCCAACTCGGTCTGACCCTCGATGAAGGAGAGCGAGGCCGCCGCCTCGAGGGCATAGCAGAGACCCTCTCGATAGTTCATGCCCCGAAAGACCTCGAAGGCCCGGCGCAACGCCTCCCTGGCCTCGGGGGTGCGGCCCGACGAGATGTAGGTAAACCCGAGCTGGGCTTCGGCGAGGCCGATCATCGCCCCGTTGCGGAGCTCGAAGCCCAAGTCCCGGGTGCCCATCTGGTACTTCTCGGCAGCCTCGTGGTCCCCTTTCGCTCCGGCCAGGATGCCGAGAGCGACCAGGGCGTAGCCCTCGCCCCAGCGATCGCCGAAGCCGCGGAACCGGGCGAGGGCGACCTCGACCCTTTGCCATACCTCGGCCGGGTCCTCACCGAAGGCCGGCATGAGGAGGGCGGAGACGAAATCGGCCCAGTTGTGGCAGTCGATGTCGCCGTTGTCCTCCAGGATCCCCAGAGCGGTCTCGATCGCTTCCCGGGACTGCTCATATTCGCCCATCTCGTAGAGGATCCCGCCCCGCAGCCACCAGGAGCGGCCGGCCAGCACCGGGTCCAGACCATCGGGTGAGCCGATCCCACCGAGCCAGCGGGCACCATCCTTGAGACGATTGCCGACCCACAGGAAGACCCAGATACCGTAGGTCAGCTCGACCAGGGAGGCATCGGCACCTTGCTTCATCAGCCACTCGGCGGCGACGTCGATGTTGTTCCAGTCGGCCGCCAGTCGCTCCACGACGGCGGCCTGCTTCACCCCGCGCAGATCCTCGAGCACGGAATCGGCGACCCGCACGTAGTAGGCGGCGTGCCGGTCCTTGATCCATTCGTACTCACCCGACTCTTGCAGACGGCGCAGACCGAATTCCCGGATCGGGGCCAGCATCCGGAGACGACCCTCGCCCCCCTGGGCGGCCAGGACGAGGCTGTTCTCGACCAGGACCATCAACTGGTCGACGGCGTCTCCCTCCTCCACCGCCACCTCTTGAGCAGATTCGACGGTGAAGCCACCCTGGAACACGCAAAGACGCGAGAACAGGGTCTTCTCCTCCCGGGTGAGGAGCTGGTAGCTCCAATCGATGGCTGCATCGAGGGTGCGCTGACGTCTGGGAACGTCGGCAGCCCCCGACCCTAGGGCGTCGAGCGATCTGGTGAGGCGATCGGACAGTGCTCTCGGGCTGAGCATGCGGAGGCGTGCCGCGGCCAGCTCGATGGCGAGCGGCATGCCGTCCACCTTGCGAACGATGGAAGCCACCGGCGAGGCATTCTCCTCGTCGATGGAGAATCCAGGGATCACGGCCAGGGCACGTTCAATGAACAGACGCACGGCATCCGAGGCCGAGATCGATTCGACGCGCTCCGATCCGGTTGGAGGGAGACCGAGGGGCTCGAGGGTGTACCCGTGCTCGCTCATGATTCGGAGCGGCACACGACTGGTGGCCAGGACCTTCAACCCCGGGGTGCGGCCGAGCAGGTCGCCTACGTCGGGCCCGGCCTCGATGACATGCTCGAAGTTGTCGACCAAGAGGAGCACCTGTTGGTCCTGGAACTCGGTCGACAGGGCGTCGATCGCCTCGCCTTCGATGGGGATCCCGGCGGCGGCTCCAACGGTGTGAAGCACCTGGGACGCATCGGTGAGTGGGGCCAGGTTGACGAAGAAGACACCGTCGGGGAAGGAGGCCGACAGCTCCTCGGCCACCGAAAGGGCGAGACGGGTCTTCCCTATCCCACCCGGTCCCACGATGGTGGCGAGGCGAACCTGGGCCCGTCCCAGCATGTCGACCAGCTCGGCCAGCTCTTTGTCCCTGCCCACGAGGCTGGTCGGGGACGCGGGCAGCCGGACCTGCATCGTTGATCGGGCCCGCGGCGGTGGGAAGTCGCTTCTGAGCCCCGGAGCCTCGATCTGGAACAGCTTCTCCGCCCGGGCCAGGCCCTTCAGGGCGAACGAGCCGAGGTCCCTCATCTGCCACCCGACGCCTTCGAGTTGCACCTCGACCAGCTCGCGGACCGGCGCCGAGACCACGACCTGCTCACCGTGGGCGGAGGAGGCGACCCGCGACGCCCGATGGACGTCGAGGCCGACGTACCCGCCGGACCCGAGGCGTGCGGTCCCGGTGTGGAGCCCGAGACGGGTCCTGACCGCCACCCCCTGGGGCCAGATCCGCTCGCCCAGGGCCGTCTGGATCTCCACGGCGGCCCCGACCGCCTGGAAGGCATCTTGGAAGACGGTAAACACCCGCTCCCCTTCGAGATCGACGACGGTGCCGTCATGTAGCCGGGTGGCGGCAGCCACGATCTGGTGATAGCCGGAGAGCACCTCGGCGTATTCGTCCCCGAGCTGCTCGACCAGGGCGGTCGACCCGGCGATGTCGCCGAATATGAAGGTGAGAGTGCCGAGGGGTAGCGATCCGGGCCCCGTCTCGAGCGAGGCGAAACGCTGGGACATCAGGGTGGCGAGGTCGTCGACCAATTTCTCCGCCAACTCGCCCGGCGATTCGAATGTGCGCACTGTCGAGCGCTCGTCGTCGCCTATCCGATCCAGCAGCTCGGCCAGGTGCTTCTCCCGATCGGGCGCGGGCTCCTTGACGTAGACCAACCGGGGGAGACCGGCGCTTTGCTCGTATTCCTGCTCCAGGTCCGACTCGGGGCTGCCCTCGGTGACCCAGCCATACGACTGCCAGTAGATGCCGACGAAGATGTCGGAGTCCTGGGGCGAGGATCCATCCTGTCCTGGGCGGCTGCCGAGATCCACCCCGGAGGGGACGAGACGCAATGACTTGATCGCCGACTTGGCGGCCTCTCGCTCCGACCTCAGCTCACCCAGGGTGGAGGAGACGAAGACCCGCAGCCGGGGGTCATGATCACTGTTTCCCGACTCAGGGTCGGGCCCCTCCCGAGACACGCTCACAAACCGGCACGGTACTCCCTGATTGGGACCTACAAGTCCGCATACGTCCCGGAGCAACCCGATTACGGGCTGTCAACGAGCGGGATGGTCGAGTGGGTCGATGATGGGGCGGCGCGGGGAGATGTTCCAGCGGAGGAGAAAGAACTGGACCAGGGGCCCGATGGCCAGGGCGAACACGACCGTGCCGAGGCCGAAGGTGCCGCCGAGCATCCATCCCACGCTGAGAGCCGTGATCTCGATCACGGCGCGGGTGAGCCTGATCGATGGCCCCTTCCTGGCGATGCCGGTCATCAGGCCGTCGCGGGGCCCGGGGCCGAGGTTGGCGCCGATGTAGAGACCGGAGGCGATGCCGATGAGGACGATCCCTGCGAGCAGCATCACCCAGGCAACGGCGGTCGAGATCGGCTCAGGGATGACCACCCCGGTCAGGTCGATGACCACGCCGATGATCACCGCGTTGAGCAGGGTGCCCAGCCCGTAGGGCTGCCGCAGTGGGAGCCAGAGAAGGAGCACCAGCGCCGAGACGATGATCGACCAGATGCCCACGGTGAGCCCGAAGTGGCGGGCGAGGCCCTGGTGGAGGACGTCCCACGGCGGCACACCCAGACCCGACTGCAGCATCAGACCGATCCCAACCCCGAACAGGACCAACCCGACGATGAGCTGGGTCAGCCGCCGGGAAAGACGCTCACCGGCGGCGGCGATCAGGTACTTGCTCATGTGGGGCTCTCATCTCGACTCGGGGTCGCTGGGCCAGATAAACCCCGATCGACACCGCCAGCATTCCGACGATGTCGAGGGCGCCGGGTGTCTCGTCCAGGAAGACCCAGGCGAGCAAGCCGATCTGGATGAGCATGGTGTTGTTGATGGCGGCCGACTCGGTGGCCGAGAGCAGCTGGAGACTTCGATTCCAGAGAGTGAAGGCCCAGGCGGTGTTGACCACTGCCAGCCAGAGGATGATGAGCCAGGCCCGGGCCGTGATCGTCGGCCATCCCTCGGCCGCCACCCCGGCGATCATCAGGGCGATGGCCCCACAGCTCATGCTGACGACGGTCACCGTTACCGGTGCCAGCGCCCGGTCCCGGTTGACCGCCCTCCCCATGAGGGCACCGACCGCATTGGCGACCAGCCCGATGACCGACGCCAACAACCCGATGACGGTGAAACCGAGGTCACCCGAGAAGTAGGCGATGGCGCCGAGCACTATCAGCACCGCCCCGGCCACCTGACGGGTGCTGGGTCTCTCCGCCAAGGTGATCGTCGAGGCCGCGGCCACGATCAGCGGGGTCAATGCCAGGACGAGACTCGAGGTGGCCGCCGGTTGGGAGTCGATGGCGACGAACTGGGCGCCTTGGGCCACAGCCACGAACACCAGCCCGAGCAGGGCGAGCTGACCCCACTTGGCCCGGCCCAGCGCGGATATCCCGCCCCGGGCCCTGGGGGTTGCCACCACCAGCCCGATGAGGAGAAGCGAGGCGAGTAGGTAGCGGATCCCGGCGAAGGTCAGTGGCTCGAGCTGCTCTTCGTCCAGACCCCATCTGATCAGGACCCATGACGAGGACCAGAGCACGGTGACGAAGAGTGCGGTGAGGATGGCGCCGGTGTGCTCTCGGCTCGTTGTGTCGGACAAAATCTCTCCTTGATCGGCACGCGTCGAAACGTGCCGACTTGTCCCCTCGAGGCTTTTGTCCAGTGAGGTGCGAGCCCTTCCGGGCCTTCTGTGGCGCTCGGACCTGACACCGAACGATTCGGCCGGAACCCTAACCACCCTTGGGTCGGCCTCCCCAGGCTAGCCCTTTGGTTTTGGCGCGGAGATATCGACCTATAGGTCGATAT
>JBOGET010000007.1:0-2827 GCA_050741975.1 Acidimicrobiia bacterium | reverse complement strand
TTCGTGGCCGGCCATGATGTCTTGTACCGAAGTGAGGACGGCGGTGAGACTTTCGCACCGTTGACGCCGTCTGACCTGCCTGGAATGGACATCCATGCGTTTGCCCAATCCCCGGCTGATCCTCAGGCGGTGTATGCGTTCGTGGTGGGTCATGGCCTGTTCGCCAGTGGCGACGGCGGCGACACTTGGGAGGCCAGGGGCTCTCTCGAGTCCATCCCCGGAGACGTGTTTGGGCTGGCAGTGGTCGGCTCTGACGCGGAGACGCTGATATTGGTCGGACCCGAAAGCGGGGTTCTCCGTTCGGTGGACGGTGGCCGAACCTTCGCACCGGTCTACGACGTTCCCGCAGGAGCGGTCGCCGTCGATGAGGAGTCACCGGATGTGGTGTGGGCTCTCACCGCAACCGGTTTGGCTCGCAGCGAGAATGCCGGAGGCAGCTGGGAGATCACCTTGACGCTCGATGGGGTGGAAGGCCAGCCGGTCGCGTTGGCGGCGGCTGGAGATCAGGTGTGGCTGGTCACCGAGCAGCCACGCTTCTTGTACCGAAGTGGCGACCGCGGCGAATCCTGGGAGCCGGTGACCGGCACATGAATCCTCGTATTTGCCTGACCATGGGGGTCCTGGCTGTCGTCCTGACCGCGCCGGCCTGCAGCGGCGGATCCGAGACTGAAAATCCCTACCGGCTGGCGGCGTCCGGGCTGTGTGAAGCCTCGACCAAGGCCGAGACGGGCGACGCTTCGGGAGCAGGAGAGGTGTTCTACGACATCGTTCATCAGCCGCTCCACGATCTCGCCGCCGAAACCAGCGAAGTCGACCGGGCCGTTGCGGCTCGGCTCCTTGAAGCCAAAGAGGCGGTCGAATCCGGCTTCGACACCAACCAACCAGACCTCAATGAGGACTTTCGGGCTCTGGTGGTAGCTACCGACGAGGCACTCGCCGCTACCGGACACGATCCCCTGGCATGCTCATCCTCGGAGGGCTCGTGATGTCCATGCCTTTCCAGCACCGTCGCGGCAACCCTGGAGCCCTCATCATGCTTGTGGTCGTTGTGGTGATGACGGCGTCCGGCTGCACTAGCGGCACCTCCACCCTGGACGATGCCGAAGGTTTGGTGGCGGCCGTCGCCAGCTACGACGTCGTGGCCAACCGGCCGGGCCGGTTCATGGTCGGCCTCTACACCGCCGACCAGAGCCAGACTCTCGCATACGGCACGGTGTCCTTCGTGTTCACTTACCGGGGCGACGGCGAGACCGATTCCAGAGCCCAAATTGACCTCGGGCCGGTCGAAGCGGTATTCCTGCCGATTCCCGGCCAGGAACTCGACCCTGCCATCGTCACCGCTCCGCCCGAGCTTGTTGCCGGCTCGGTGGCCACCGGTGTCTACGCCGTTCAAGACGCAACCTTCGATTCGGCTGGCTTCTGGGAGGTCGCTGTCACCGCTGAGATAGACGGTACGACCCTCAGCACCACCGGCGCCTTCGAGGTGCTGGCGACATCGGACGTGCCCGCTGTGGGCGAAGCTGCCCCACGGACACGCCAACCCCTCGCAGGCGATTCCAGCGTCGACGCAAAAGCGATCGACTCCCGCGCCGGTGGTGAGATCCCGATCCCCGACCTCGAACTCCACGACATCACCGTCGCCGACGCCATCGCCGCGGGACATCCCGCCATGATCGTGGTGTCCACCCCGACATTTTGTGTTAGCCGGTTTTGTGGGCCGATCACCGACAGCGTCCACGACCTGGCGCTCCAATATGGTGACCAGATGGAATTCATCCACCTCGAAGTGTGGGAGGACTTCGAAGCCAACCAGCTCAACCCATCAGCAGCCGAATGGATCGCACCCACCCCAGAGACACAGGGTGGCGAGCCGTGGGTGTTCGTGGTCGATGCGGACGGGATCATCGTCCGACGTTTCGACAACGTTGCGTCGGAAGACGACCTGCTCGCCGCAGTGGAGAACGTCCTCGGCACCACCAGTGGTTAGACCGCAGCAACCGACCGCATAGTCCGTTGACCCGAAGGTCGAGGAGACAGTTCCTCTACGATGCGGGATAGCAGATGAATCCCGTAGGAGGATCCCACAGCCAACACTTGACGGTCGCCATGCACTGGGACAGTCATGACCGGCATCCCACCACCACCCGCCTCGTCCTTATCGGGATCCCGCTCGCCGTCATCCTCGCGATCGTCGGGCTGCCCCCCGTCGACATCCACGGGCCACTCCACTACCTGGGGATCATGGGACCGACCTGTGGGATGACCCGGGGAGTGATGTGGACCGCCCGAGGTGACCTAGCCCGAGCATGGCAGTTCAACCCCGCCTCCATCCTCGTCCTCCCCACCATGGTCGTTCTCACCGGTCGCATGATCTACGGCCGGATCACCAGCCGATGGCTCAACCTCCACATCCGCTGGCGGCCCTGGCTGTGGCTCATCCCGGCCGTCGTCATTGTCCTGCTATCGATCCGCCAGCAGCTGTCCGTCGACTTCCTCCTCGCCAACCCCCAGGGGTGAGGGAATGCAGAGATCGACCGGCACCGAGTGCGACGCAGGGCCATTGGAGCCGAGAATCTGATCGACGTCTTCGACTTCGAGTCGCCCGATGTGGACACCGCTCGACGACGAGAGGGTTCGAGCCACCCAATGCGAGCTCGAAAAGCCGACGATGGATCGAGCCTGGACAGACGGTCACGGATTCGGTTCAGCTGGCCCCTGGTTCCGCTCCGAAAAACCACCGCCTTGCCGAATCAGACGCTGTATGAGCGCTGTGCGGATCTCAGATTCATCCGTCAGCGCCCGAAAAACCAAGTGGCAATAGGAGTTT
>JBOGET010000006.1:0-3698 GCA_050741975.1 Acidimicrobiia bacterium | reverse complement strand
TCGGAGCTTCGCCATGCCGAGCTGGAGGCTGCGAGGTCTGGCGACGAGATGGAGCGACTGCGTCTGCGCTCCTTGAAGACCGAGGCGGAGACTTTGCTCCATCCCCGGGGCCTCGGAGACTTCCGGGTGCTGATCGCCCGCAAGTGAGGAGCGTGGCAACTCCGGGTGGGCGGTGGGACGTGGCCACGTCTGAATGCCAGTAGCTTCCGCTCGGTGACGTTTCTCAATCTGAGTCTTGGAAGCCCGGTTGTTCGAGCGATGGAGACTGTGACCGGAGAACTGGGGGTGGTGGGGGCGCGGTTCATCATGGATGGTGGGCCGTCGGAGGGCCGCTTCTCGGTGGTCGAGCATCCGATCGTTCCGCGAGGTCTCGCCGCCCCCCTCTATATGCACGCCTGGGAGGATGAGTTCTCCTTCGTCCTGGAGGGGCGCTGGGGTTTCGGGCTCGGATCGGACGTCGTCCATGCCGGCCCCGGTGATCTCGCTTACAAGCCGCGTGACGTATGGCACACGTTTTGGAATGCCACCGACGAGCCGGCGCGGCTTTTGGAGATCATCTCTCCAGCCGGTTTCGAGCAGCTCTTCGTCGAACTCGCCGAGCTCCTGAAGACCGATCCCGACAACCTTCAGGCCGGCGAGGGGCTGGGAGTCAAGTACGGCATCCAGATCGATCCGGAGGCGAGGCTCGGATCGTCGACGAGTACGAGCTGATCGAGCGTCTCGCGTAGGAAGAGGCACTTCCGGTCCTTTACGTGACCGGGGAACTGGTGGTTGCCCCGGCCGCCCGGGCGGCGTCACAATTGATACGAGAGTGGGCGCGTCTGGATCGAGTTCCGCAGAGAGGAGTTGGGCATGGAGGGCAACCACTTTCACGTCCTCGTACGCGACCTGGCGAGCGCGTTGGACTGGTTCGCCCGGGTATGGGGTGCGAACCCCACGTATCGGGGGGAAAGCATGGCCGTCCTACAATTTGGTCCCATCCTCTTGGTCCTCGACCAAGACGAGGTAGAAACTGTCACAACGATTGGATACGCCACCGCCGACTGCGATGCGGATTTTCGAACAGTGGTTGGTCGCGGCGCCCAAGTGATCGAGGGGCCGGCGGATCGGAGTTGGGGGGTGCGAGTGGCGTATCTCGAGGGACCAGGCCGCATCACCTTGGAACTGGAACAAGAGCTGTAAGCCAACGTGCGGCGCAGCGAATCCGCTTCTTCTTTATGCAGGGCGTCACGTATGTGTGACGCCCTGCATTAGGTTTAGGAATGGTCAGGGTCCGGTCTCCACCTCAACCAGGGTGTAGCCGAAGACCCTGGTGACGTCCGAGTGGGAGACGGCGCCGAGATAGCTGCCGACGGGCAGGCCGTTCCAGCCGATCTCGACGGTGCCGACCGTCCCTTGCGTCGCCGACACTGGGGCCGCATCGATCGCCAGCGACCCACCTCCGGCGGCCAGGGGCACGTCCCAGCGATGGAACGTGTAGCCGGCCACGGCCGTGGGCGGGGCCAGCTGCCAACCGTGGACGTACAGGATGTAGTCCCCGTCCTGGGGAAGCTCGATGTCGATCACCTCGGCGGTCCCACCGGACGTCGAAGCCGCCACTGGGACACCTCCCCGGAACAGGTAGAGGTCGATGTCGGTGGCATTGGGGTCGACGCCGGTCAGATCGGTCGCATCGAGGGTGATCCTCAGATGCGCCGAACCGGTCAGGGTGAAGGCGTGTGACGTCGTCCCCGTCGGATCCGCCGGGTCGAAGGCCTGATCCGGGTCCTGGGCCACTTGCCCGGGGGTGGCCGCATCGGGAGACAACCCGTGTGGTGCAGCCATGTAGGCCCCGGTGTAGCCGAAGGCCACCGGGATGGCGGCGGTGCCGGTGGTGCCGGTGCCGCTTACCGAGTCCGGGAACTCGATGGCCGCGCCCTTCACCGCGATCGGGCTCCGCACCCGGTTGTCATCGGTCTCCCAGCTCAACGAACCGAATCGCCACTCCCCGATCGGGGCACTCTGGTTGACGAAGGTGACCTTGAAGCTCACTCTTTCGCCCGGGCCCGGAGTGATCCGGTCCGGGCTGACCGTCACGTCGTAGCCAGGTGGATCGTCGACTGTTGCCCGGTAGGTTTCGGTTTCGTCCGAGACGTTGGTGACGGTGCGCACCACCGTCTTGGCTCCCGGGACCTCACTCACCGCGATGGAGGGGTAGTTGAGGTTGGTGGCCAGTGTCGGGATCCCGTCGGCTTCCAGGTCGGCACAGAGGCCGACCGGGTCGGCCAGTGCCTCCGGCGCCGCATCGCACAAGAAGCCCAGGTACTCGGCGAACCCTGCGTCATAGACCAGACCCGGGTTGAAGATCGAGCCGTCACGTGAGGCGCTGCCATCGGGGTCGACATGCCCGGCTCCGAAGTCGAACGGGTCGGCCCTGGTGCTCCCGTCCTCCTTGCGGATGTCTCGACGCGCCGTCGTCATCAGAGCCGACTTGGCCATCGCCGGTGTCCAGTCGGGGTGGGCCTGCTCGAGCAGGGCGAACAGCCCGGCCACGTGCGGGCTCGACATCGAAGTCCCTGAGATGGACTGGAACAGCTCACCGGGAGCACCCAAGGTCGGGGTCGGGGAGTTGCCGGCCAGGATGTTCACGCCGGGCGCGGTCACGTCCGGCTTGATGATGTCATCCGAGGCCGGAGCGCCGACCGGGCCCCTCGAGGAGAAGGCGGCCATCGTGTTGCCGCGTTGTCTCTCCCGTTCCCCGTCCGTGATCTCCACCGTGGCGTCGGCGCCAGTGTCGGCGATGTACTGCTTCATCGCGCTTCCGTCGGTGAAGTCGACATGGACCGACGGCACGAAATGGTTGTCCGTGACCAGGTCCTGGACGTCGTCGGGGTTGTAGAGGACCATCCCCAGCCCGCCCTGCTCGGCCACGGCGCGGCTCTTCTCGACTCGGGCTTGCACCCCGCGCAGACAGAGGACCACGGCACCGGTGATCTCAGGGGTGAAGGTCACTTCCGGGTCGCACAGCTCGTTCCCATGGAGGGCGGCATCGACGAACGGAAGCTGCCCACCGGTGCCCGGCGTGATCGAGGCGCCCTCGAACACGCCCTGGTCGCCCTTGAACCAGTGGGACCAGCGGCTCTTCCAACTGGTGGAGTCCCCGGTCCTGGCCTCGGCGATGTAGGTCTTCTTCTGCTCGCTGGCGCCCACCGCGGTCAGCCACGGCACCGAGGCCGGGCTGCCCACGGTCGTGTCTCCGGGCCCGGCGTTGCCGGCAGAGGTGGCCACCCAGACCCCTGCGGCGGCCGCAAGGAGGAAAGCGATGTCGTCGGGGCCGGTGAGACTGGGGGTGTCGCTCCCGATCGAGTAGTTGATCACGTCGACACCGTCCATCACGGCCTGATTGATGGCACCGGCCAGGTCGCCACCGAAGCAACCCTGGTTGCCGCATGCGCTGTATGCGGCGACCCAGGAGTCGGGAGCGATCCCGGTCACCTCGCCTAAGTCACGAGCGAAGATCGAGGCCGCGACGTCGCGATTGCCGGTGGCGGTGCTGGCGGTGTGGGTCCCGTGACCGTTGTAGTCCCGGGCCGTGGAATAGGTCTCGGACCCGATGAACGCTTCGTAGAGAAACCTCATGTCGCGGGCGCCGATCAGCTTGTTGTTGCAGTCGAACGGGACATCGGCTGGGTTGTAGGCGGTATCGCCGAACTCGCAAA
>JBOGET010000005.1:0-7347 GCA_050741975.1 Acidimicrobiia bacterium | reverse complement strand
CGGCAACGTCCGCCTGGGCCCGGGGGGACAAGGCGCTCTCCGGGGTGGTGCCCCGCCACGCGACATACCCGGCGTACACCGGCTCCACCCCGGGAAGAAGAATGGATCGGGCGGTCGAGTGCAGGCCGTCGGCGCAGACCAGCACGTCGCCCTTCGCCGAGACCCCGTTGGCGAACTGCACGGTCACCCCGTCGTCCCGGTTGTCGAAGCCGACCATCTCGTGACCGAAGTGATACCGATCGGTGCCGAAGGCGTCGAGCAAGGCACGGTAGATGGTGCTCCACCCGCTGAACCGGAAGTGGTCGGCGGCGGCGGAGATCACGTTGCCCTCCCGGTCGACATAGGTCCAATAGGTGAGCTTTAGGCTCACGCGGCCCTCGTCGCCTCCCCGCTCGGTGAAGTAGCGCTCGGTGATGGGGAGAACCACGATCCCGGCGCCCCGGTCCTCCAACGCCGCGGCCGATCGCTCGTAGACGTCGACCTCACAGCCGAGGTCGCGGAGCAGGACCGCAGCGGTGAGACCTCCGATCGACCCACCGGCGACGAGGACCCGTGGCCAGCCCATCAAGGGTCAGCCGAGCAACTCGACGGTCACGAATCGCAGCGTGCTGTCGCCGATGTTCTCCAGGTCGTGGATCAAGGCCGTCTCCGGGGTGTGCTCCAGGTACCTGGTCTCTCCGACCAGGTAGTCGCGGACGATGAAGGTCCCGTCGGCGAATCGCTGCAGACCTCGGCTGCCCTCGACCACCGTCCAGAAGTAGTTGGTGACGTGGGAGTGGAAGGCGCCTCGCTCCCCGGGTTGGAGCAGCACCTCCCATACCCGGATGTGGTCGTTCTCGAACCAGAGTGTCGTGCCCAGGTCGTGGTTCTCCGGGGCCACGGCCAGCTCATCGGCGTACTTCGCCGGGTCGTATCCGCCTTCCTCCACGACCTCGGGTCTGGCCTCCATCAGTTCACCTGGTAGTCGGGCTTCTCCCCCGTGAGCACCTTGATCACCTGGGTAGCCGCCTTGCGCTGCGACTCGGCCAAAGCCTCCTCGGAGTAGTAGGCCATGTGCGGGGTGACGATGAGGTTGGGCACTCCTTCGATTCGGGAGGCATCGAGCGGCTCGGCGTCGAACACGTCGAGCCCGGCGCCGCCGATGCTGCCCTCCTTCAAGGAGAGGGTGAGGGCCTCGAGGTCTACCAGGGGGCCACGGGAGGTGTTGACCAGGATCGCCCCCGGCCTCATCTTGGCCAGGGCCTCGGCGCCGATGATCCCCCTGGTCTCCTCGGTGAGGGGGAGATGGAGCGAGATGATGTCCGACCGGCTCAGCACGGTCTCGAACTCCAGCAGCGGCGGCATGTCCGGGCCGGGCTGGAGATAGGGATCGTGGGCGATGATGTTCGCCCCCAAGGCCTCCAGTGGTGCGGCAATGCGGCGGGCGATCCGCCCGTACCCGACCAGACCCACGGTCAGAGTCGAAAGCCGTCGGATGGGGCGGAAGTTGTCGATGCTCCAGGTCCCGGAGCGGACCGAGTCGTCCGCCACCACCACCTTGCGCAGCGAGGCCAGGATCAGGGCGAGGGCGTGGGTGGCCACCTCCTCCACCGAATAGTCGGGGACGTTGGTGACCACGATCCCGGCGTCGGCAGCCGCTTTCAAGTCGACGTTGTCGAACCCGATCCCGTAACGGGCGATGATCTTGCACCGGGTGAGGCGGGCGATCGAGTCGGCGGTCCAGGGGAGGTAGGTGTTGAGGATGGCGTCGGCGTCGGCCGCAGTCGCCAGCACCGACTCCACGTCGCCAGTGGCCACGGTCAACTCGGCGTCGATGTCGGCGAGAAGGCCCCGCTCCACCTCGACCGAGGGGAACACCTGGTCGCTGACCACCACCTTGTACTTGCTCATTTTCCCTCCAGGAACTCTCTCGTCGAACTGACGAAGCCACCCGGGTCCTGGATCTGGGGGGCATGGGCCACACCGGGGAGCCGGACCAGGGTCGAGCCCTCGATCAAGTCGTGCAACTCCTCGGCCAGCGGGGGCGGGGTGGCCTGGTCTTCCTCGCCGACCACGATCAGGGTCGGGGTGGCCACCGTCCGAGCGAGAGCCGTGTAGTCCAGGGATTGCAGCGCCGTGCAGGCCGTGACGAAGGCGGCCACGTCGGTCCGACGCAGGACCTCGGCCCTGGCCTCGCCCATGTCGGGGTGTGCCTCCAGATAGCTCTCGGTGAAGATGCGGCGAAGGGCGATCGGGATCACGGCCTCCATTCCGCCGTACGAAACCGCTTCGATCATGGGTGTGAACGCACCCTTTGCCGGCTCGGGGAACCCTGCGCCGCATCCGACCAGCAGCAGCCGGTCGAACAGATCCCCGTGATGGATGGCGGCCCCTAGGGCGACGAAGGCACCGAGCCCGTTGCCGATCAGGGTCAATCCGTCTCTCCCCAGTCCCAGGGCGTCGACGAAGGCGCCCACCCGGTGGGCGTAGTCGTCGATGTCCGGCTGCGCTGGGTCGGTGGAGCCGAAACCGGGGAGGTCCATGGCGATGAAGCGCCCGCCCATTGGCCCGGCCACCTGGTCGAAGGCGTGACGGTCGGTGAGAAGGGAGTGCAAGGTCAGCCGGACCGGGCCCTCGCCGGTCTCGGCAAAGGAGACCTTGCCCCCGGCGGTGTCGACGACAGTCTCCTCCAGAATGGCCACCAGGCTGATCCTATATCATGCACGATCGCCAGTCCGAACCAGGGAGGAGCAATGCCCCGTGTCCGCATGATCGAGCAGCGGGAGGATGCCTCCCCCTCCCAGGTCGAGGTGTTCGACCACATCGCGGCCAGTCGGGGAGGTCAGATGATCCGCCCTTTCGCCGCGATGCTGCACCGGCCGGAGATCGCCCGGGCTGCGGCCGACCTCGGGGCGGTGATCCGCTACCAGTCCACCCTGGCCGACCACGACCGGGAGCTGGTGATCTGCGCCACTGCCCACGAGACGGACTGCGTCTTCGAGTGGGAGTCGCACGCCCCCATCGCCCGCTCCGCCGGCGTCCCCGAAGCCACCCTGGCCGCGATCGAGGCGGGAGCGACCATCGAAGATCCAGACTCCGCCACGTTGGTCGACTTCGTGCGGGAGCTGTCCCGCGAGGGGCGGGTCACCGACTCCAGCTTCCAGAGGGCCCGCTCCCTTCTCGGCGAGGAGGGTACGGTCGAGCTGGCCGCCATCATCGGCTATTACACGATGCTGGCGGTGTTCATGAACGCCTGCGAGGCATGTTGAGGAGGAGATCGGATGAGTGACAAGGTGAGACTGGCCAGCGTGGGCACCGGATGGTGGGGCTCGGAGCTCGCCGACGCCGCGGCCCGGAGTGGACGGGCCGAGATCGTGTCCTGTTTCGCCCGACGTCCCGAAGGGCGGGAGGCGTTCGCCGCCAAACACGGCTGCCGGGCGGTCGGCTCCCTAGATGAGCTCCTGGGCGACCCCGAGGTGGAAGGCGTCGTCATCGCCACCTCCCATCAGAGCCACCGCCCAATGATCGAGCAGGCGGCAGCCGCGGGCAAGCACATCTTCGTGGAGAAGCCCTTCACCAACACCGTCGAGGACGGAGTTGCCGCCGTGGCCGCGGCCCGGGATGCCGGTGTCCTGCTCCAGGTCGGTCATCAGCGGCGGCGCACCGCCGCCAAGCGACGGATCAAGGCCATGCTCGAGGCCGGCGAGCTCGGGGACGTGGAGACCCTGATCGCCCATCAGTCGGTGCCCAACGGGTTCAAGATGCCCGAGGCAGCCTGGCGTTGGGACCCCGAGCAGAGCCCGCTGGGCTCGATGACCTCGCTCGGGGTGCACAAGATCGACACCATGCACTATCTGCTCGGCCCGGTCCGCACCGTGTACGCGATCACCCGGCCTGGACGCACCCGTGCCATCGACGAGGCCACCGTCCTGGCGATGGAGCTGGAGAGCGGCGCCCTGGCCACGCTCACCACCTCGTTCTTCACCCCGGTCGTCAACGAGACCTCGGTGTTCGGGACCGACGCCGCCGCCTACAGCAGCATGGGCGGGGCCAAGCTGAGGGTCCAGGGGCGGAACGATCCCGCGCCCGAGGAGGTGGAGCTGGAACCCATCGATCCGGTGCTGGATCAGATGGCCGCCTTCGCCGCCGCCATCCGTGGTGAAGCACCGGTCGAGGTCGACGGTGAAGCCGGCCTCGCCGTCATCGCCGTCATGGAGGCTGCCGTGGAGTCGGCGGCATCGGGCCGGGCGGTGGAGGTCGCCTCGGTCCTCGCCCGAACCTGAAGGGAGAAGCCATGGACTACGCCGAGATCGTCTACGAGAAGCGGGACGACGCCGCCTGGATCGGGATCAACCGGCCCGAGGTGCGCAACGCTTTCCGGGAACAGACCCTCGATGAGCTGGCCCACGCCCTGGAGTCGACCAGGGAGGACCCGACCATCGTGGCCGCCGTGGTCCACGGGGTGGGTGGACACTTCTCGGCCGGGGGCGACTTCCACGCCATGATGAAGCTGAACAAGGCCAACTCCTACATGTGGAACGACCGCATGCTCAAGGTGGCCATGACCTGTCGAAACCTCCCCATCCCGGTGATCGCCATGGTGGAGGGGGCATGTGTCGGGGGCGGGCACGAGCTGATGCTGTGGTGCGATCTCGTCATCGCCGCCGAGGACGCCATCTTCGGTCAGACAGGGGCCCGGGTCGGGGCCTGCCCCACGGTCGGCGCCACCCAGTACCTGGCCAAGCTGATCGGGGAGCGCCGGGCCAAGGAGATGATCTTCCTCTGCAAGCGGTACACCGGGGCGGAGGCGGCCGAGATCGGGCTAGCCAACCAGGCGGTACCGGCTGCCGAGCTGCGGGGCCGGGTGGAGGAGATTGTGCAGCAGATGAAGGGCTACTCGTCACAGACGCTCCGGGCGACCAAGGTCTCCCTCAACTTCGACTCCGATGCCCTGTACCCGTCCTGGCAGCACGGGATGGAGCTGCTGGCCAACATCTGGGGCACGGAGGAGTCCATGGAAGGGATGAACGCATTCCTCGAGAAGCGTCCCGCAGACTTCCACCAGTTCCGGGTGCGGAACAAGAACGCTCTCGACACCTATCTCGACGACTTCGAGGAGGGTCGCAACCAGAGCGAGGCTTCGCGGGCCGCCAGGCCATGAGCGCCGAGGCGCCCCTGGCCGGGCTCAGGGTGATCGACCTCTCCCGGGTCCTGGCCGGCCCGCTCTGCACCCAGACCCTCGGCGACCTGGGGGCCGAGGTGATCAAGGTCGAGCGGCCGGGCGAGGGCGACGACACCCGCAACTGGGGCCCGCCTCATACGGGCCCGCTCTCCGCCTACTTCATCGGGGTCAACCGCAACAAGCGCAGTGTCACCCTGGACCTGAGCCAGCCCGAGGGCAGGGCGGTGCTGGACCGGCTCATCCGAAGCGGCGACGTGCTGGTGGACAACTACAAGCAGGGAACGCTGGCGCGTTGGGGTTTCGACGACGGGTGGTTCGAATCGAATGCCCCTGAGGTGGTGCGCTGCTCTATCACCGGCTACGGGTCGAGCGGTCCCAAGTCCGAGACGCCGGGGTACGACTTCATCCTCCAGGCCGAGACCGGTCTGATGGCGATCAGCGGCGAGGTCGACGGGTCGCCGATGAAGCTGGGTGTGGCCATCGTCGACATCTGCACCGGGATGCAGGCCACCATCGCCATCCTGGCCGCCCTCGAGGCACGGCGCCGGAGGGGCCGGGGCCAGCACTGCGAGGTGAATCTCCACGACACCGGTCTCCACCTCCTGGCCAACGTCGCCTCCAACCATCTCGTCTCGGGCGAGGAACCGGGGCGCTACGGGAACGGCCACCCCAACATCGTTCCCTACCGGACCTATCCCGCCGCCGACGGTGACCTGGCCCTGGCCGTGGGCAACGACCGTCAGTTCGCGGTGCTCGCCGCCGAGCTGGGTCACCCCGAGTGGGCCGAGGATCCCCGGTTCGCCACCAACCCGGAGCGGGTGCGGAACCGGGACCTGGTCGACGAGATGGTTGGCGAGAAGATCGCCGACAGGACCAGGGCGGAGTGGGTCGCGGCGTTCGATCGGGCCGGGATCCCCTCGGGCCCGATCAACCGGGTCTCCGAGGCGCTGTCGAGTGCCCAGACCAAGGCGCGGGACATGGTCGTCGGATTGGAGCACTCAGTGGCCGGCTCGATCCGAATGCTGGGTCTGCCCATCCAGATGTCGGGCACCCCCGCCTCGATCCGCCACGAGCCGCCGGTCCTGGGGGCGGACACCGATGCGGTGTTGCGGGAGTTGGGGTACTCGGGAGAGGATATCGTCGGCCTTCGGGCTGCGGGCATGGTCTGAGGGCGCGAGCATGCGATGGCACCGTGGTCGGGGGCCGAGTGCTGACCGTCGAGGAGTCCTATCGGCAGCGTTCGGCTGTCCGGAGGACCCGGGTTGGTCAGAAGTCGAAGCGGGTGGCGCCGTACGGTTCGGCTGTGCCGAGGGCGTAGATCCGCGGCGGTCTGAACCGATACAGGTACCACGGTGGTGGCCCGGCGGAGGGGGCCGAGTACTCGGCATAGAAGGCGCCGTCTCGGACCTCTGGCTCCCATTCGCCACCACCGAACACTTCCGCCACTCGCTCGAGTTCCGCCCGGTCGCTGACTCGCTCGGCCTCACCCTCGAACACCAGGTCGAAGTCGTGGGTTGAGAGAGTGATCACACCCCTCGGATCTGATTCGAGGTTCTTCGACTTTCGGGTGCCCGGGCCGGAGGTGAAGTAGAAGGCGTCGTCGACCCACAGCGCTCCCAAGGGCATGACGTGTGGTGTTCCGTCGGGATTGGTCGTGGCCAGCCACGTGGTGTGGCGTCCCGGCCCCTCGCTGTCGGGTTCGAGGGGGATGTGGGATTCGAGACGATCCTGGATCCTGGCCCACTCGATTGGGGGAGTCCCGTAGCCATCGAGGTTTCGCTCGGTCACCGGCTTCATCGTCATCATCTCCTTTGGTCCGATCCTCACTATTCCCGACCTGCCGGGTCAGCGAAACTTGATCGAACGGCCCGACCGAAGAAGAAAGTCGTCCATCGGGTGACGGGGGTATGGAATCTGTCCGGGCCGGGTTGTAGGCTCGAACATATGTTCGAGATGTTGGACAGGGCTGACACTCTCCCCGAGGGACTGGCGGAGCTGGCTCCCGGAGCCGCGCTCGGCGTCATGCTCGAGCGGGTGGACCGGGATTCGTTGTGTGATTTTGACCGGGTGGAGTTGTTGAAGGCCCGATCCCGGCTTCGGTCTCACGTCGACGCCGAGCTGTTGGCGGACATGGTCTCGGTTGCCGACGCCGAAACCCGAGCCCTGTCCTCTGATCTGGCGATGGA
>JBOGET010000004.1:0-6526 GCA_050741975.1 Acidimicrobiia bacterium | reverse complement strand
CCGCCACGCCCCCGGCCGAGGCCTCCATCTCGAACGCCGCCTTGCCCCAGATGCCGACGAAGAAGGCCGCCTCGCCCCCGATGCGAGAGACGAAGCGGGCCAGGACCACACGTCTGACATCACGATCCGCCCACATTTGCGGGCACGGTAACCGGCGTCCCGTTCCGGATTTCCTAAATTTGGCTGGCCATGGATGCCTTCATGACGGGCGTCGTCGCCCGTACGGAATCGCCTTCCCGGTAGGGGCGATCGCAGTGGTGGGCAACCTCCTGATCCTCGCCTTCGTCATCATGATCCTTGCGGGTTGAGCCGCTCGGTCTTGCCCGCCTAGGTTGGTGGCCCTGTGCGCACCATCTCCGACCAAGAGCGCAGGGCTCGTCTCGGCGTTAGGCATCGGCTCGCCGTCCCGGCCCAAGACGTGGTCGAAGCGGCCGACGCCATGACCGGGCTCCACTCGTCCGACCCGGCGACCGTCTACCTATCGGCCCGGGCCCGGGTCCCGGGGTTCAAGCAAGGAGACCTGGACGCTGCCCTCTATGAGGAGAGGTCATTGGTGCGGATCCTCGGCATGAGACGCACCATGTTCGTGGTTCCGGTCGGATTGGCGCCGATGCTCCACCACTCCTCGACAGTCGCCCTGATGGCGACCGAGCGCCGGAGGCTTCAGGACATGGTGGAGAAGGCGGGCATCGCCGAGGACGGCGCCGTCTGGGTGAGTGCGGTCTCGGAGCGGACGTTCGAGGCGTTGCGAAGGCGCGGGGAGGCAGTGGCGACCGACCTGACCAGGGACGTCCCCGAGCTCGGCGAGAAGATCACCTTCTACAAGAAAGACGGCTCGGTCCTCACCACGGTCGGGCTGTCGACCCGCATCCTCTTCCTGCTCGCCACCGAGGGACGGATCCTCAGAGTGCGACCCAAGGGAACCTGGGTGAGCAGTCTCTACCGCTGGGCGCCCATGGACGATTGGCTGGGCGCGCCGATGCCGGAGATGTCACGGCCGGAGGCGCAGGCCGCGCTCCTCGCCAGATGGTTGGCCACGTTCGGTCCTGGCACCGAGCTCGACATGAAGTGGTGGACCGGGTGGCCGGTGACACAGGTCCGGGCGGCATTGGCCATCGTCGGAGCCGTCGAGGTCGAGCTGGAGTCAGGCACTGGCTACGTGCTGCCCGACGACGCCGGGCCCGCCGAGCAGGCCGAACCGTGGGTGGCCCTCCTCCCCTCCCTCGACCCGACCACCATGGGCTGGAAGGAACGGGATTGGTACCTGGGACCGCACGCCCCGAGGTTGTTCGACACGAATGGGAACGCCGGTCAGACCATATGGGTCAACGGCAAGGTCATCGGTGGTTGGGGGCAGCGTCGCTCGGGTGAGATCCGATGGCAGATCCTCGAGGATGTGGGGGCCGAGGCCGCCGCCGAGATCGAACGTCGGGCCGGTGAGCTGGAGACCTGGCTCAGTGACAAGGTGGTGATCGCCCGTTTCGCCTCACCCTCCGACAGGGAGCTTTCGCTGTGATTCCTCGGCCCGGGATCTGCTTATTCTTGGGCGATGAGGCACCGGCACCTTCCTGCCCTGGCCCTCCTGGCCTTCATCGTCCTTTCCGCAGCGTGCGGCGACGATGCCGGAGGGGACACCACGCAGACCACACCGTCACAGACCGAGACCAACACGTCTGACGAGGCGAACATCACCGAGACAGACACCTCGGTCGTGATCACGATCACGGGTCTGTCCTTTCCCGCCGAGGTGACCGTCCCGGCCGGGAAGACAGTGACCTGGGTCAACGACTCCAGCGCCCCCCACGAGGTCCAGATGGACACTCTCGACGGCGCACCTGCGGACGTGGAGCCGGTGCGACTGGGGACGGATCAAGAGGGTGAGCTCTCCCTGGAGCCCGGGACCTGGGCCTACTTCTGTGCCATTCATCCCTCGATGACCGGGACCCTCGTGGTTCAAGGCTGAACAAGTCCTTCGTGGCTGTCTGGACGGACTCTGAGTCAGCGGTCGACCGGCAAGGGTTGTTTGAATAGTCCCTCCGGCACCTCCTCGCCGACCCGGACCAGAGCGAGCTGCCAGGACGGTGATGCGCCGAGTGCCCACCGCAGGCCGGACATCACCACCCGGCCGGCGGTCACCGCCCCGGGCGCCCGGGTCAGTCCGAGAACGTCTCTGAGACGCATCGGGATCGTGGCCACCGCCGCCTCGAGGAGGAGCTTGTAACCCAGCTTCAGACCGGGCTCGAGCGGTGGGTCGGTCAGGAAGTCGACTGCGTCACGCATCTCCGGCGATGGGGCGACGTCCGGGTGGTGCTCGATCCATCGGGAGAGTCGGGAGGCCGAGGTCGGCATGGGGTCCGAGCCGAGCAGAGCGCCGACCCGAGTCTGCTCGAGGACGAATCGATCTTCCTCGTCACACGTGAGCTGCTCGGCCCCAAAGACCTGATTGGCGACCAGGAAGGAGTCGGTCAGGGCATTGTGGACCCAGGCGGAGAACCCGGGGTCATCGGCGTCGTAGTCGACCCCGCGGCTCGACACACCGGAGACGACCCGATGGATGCGGCGCACCTGGGCGACCGCCTGTTCGACCTCCGGCATCGCCCCAAAGGTGGTGGCGGTCACATAAGCCGAAGTGCGGGAGAGCCGGCCCAATGGGTCCTCCCGATAGCGGGAGTGGTCGCCCACGCCGGCCACCACCTCGGGATGGCAGGCCTGGATCAGCAGGGCACGAATGCCTCCCACAAAAGAGGCGACGTCGCCGATGACCCGCCATGACACCGAAGCCGGCCCGAAGAGACCGGGGTCGCCCGGGTATTCGAGACTGTGGGCGAGCGGATACCTGACATGACGAAACGGTGCGGTGGCCGAGGAGACGACCCGCTTCCGTAGATCCTCTGTGAACGCCCGCGCTCTCATGGCCCGCCTACTTGTGTACGTCGCCCCCGTGCCTCTCTGCCAGGTCGATGGTGGAGGTCTGGTCGATCGTGACATATGCCTCGGAATTGGCCTCGTGGATGAGACGGGTGACCGCCGACACCTCCTTGCGCGGGACCACGCAGAACGTGACTCGAACCTCACCGGAGAGACCGTCGCCGTTGAGCACGGTCGCACCGTAACCCCGTTTTCGCAATAGGGGGGCGACCTGGTCGGTTCGGGTGGGCGCCACGATCCTGATCAGCGACTGGCCCAAGGCAAGCCACTCCTCGACGACCGAGCCCATATAGGTCCCGGCGGCAAAGCCGAGGGCGAAAGCCACCATGCGGGCCGGGTCTTGGAGACCGCTCAACACCCTGGAGATGGCGATGACCCAGATCAGGGCCTCGACGAAACCGAGTGCGACCGCCGGGCCCCGCCGGCCCCTGCCGAGGAGGACGATGCGAACCGTCGACATGCCCACATCGAGGAGACGGAGGGTGAAGATGATGAGGAGGTCGAGCACCAGGTCCATGGTCGATCACGGTAGGGACCGGCGCGCTGCGAGCCGGGGAACGCTATGAGTCGAGACGACCCCGACGTCGGTCGATCCCCCTGATGATGGAGTAGGCGACGACGAGCCCGAGCAGGACCATCCACGCCCATGTGGCCTCGATGACCTCGACCGCCATGTTGTAGTCGGCATCGAAGTCGACACCGGCAAGCGAGGACACAGTTCGCACCTCACCGTAGAGATCCCCCTGGAAGCTCGCCTGGAGACCACGAGCCGCAGCACGAATCCCGCTCCCATCGGGGGTGGTGCCGTCGCCACCAGAGCCCGGCCCTACGGCGGCGCCGTCGATGGTCGTGGTCGTGGTGCTGGTCGTGATGGTGGTGCTGGTTGTGTTCCCGATCGCGGAGCCGGTCCCACGGCCCGGCTCCTCGGTGCCGGTGCTGGTGGTGGGCCCGGCCAGGGTGGTGGACGTGGTGGGGGCCGTGCTGTCCGGGTCGGAGGTGCTCGTCGTGGTCTCGGCTCGAGTGGTGGTCGTGGTCGAGGGTGCCTTGGTGGTGGTCGTGGTGCCAAGGGTCGTCGTCGTGGGGACGGTGGTGGTAGTGGTCGTCGTCTCCTCTTCGTCCAGTGTCCCCCGAATCTCGACGTTGTCGATGAAGACCTCGCCGCTGAGGAGGACACCGCTGAAGAGGAACCTCACCTGAAAGTCCTCTGAGCTGAAGTCGCCGATGTCGATGATCGGTTGATCGGTGAAAGCAGACCCCCATTGGTACTGCTTGACCGTCTCCCATTCGTCACCATCGAAGACCTCGACCTCCAGCTCGGATCCGAGAAGGGAGCCCGTGGCCTTGAAGTCGAAGCGCAGCTCGAGGTCTTCGAGATCACTGGTGTCTCCCCCACGCACCGCTCCGATGTCCCCGGGGAGCGTGGTGAGGGCGCTCATCCGCATGCAGTTCCCCGATGTGCAGTCGCCGGCGGCGACCACGCGCACGTTTCCCTTCTTCTCGTCGCCGTCGTCGCCGATCTCGGTCCACGGTCCAGACCAGGGCAGCGATCCGTCCGATCCGCTCCACGAGATCGAGGTGAACTTGTCCTTGATATTCCCGGTGCCCCCGGTGGCCGAGGCCGAAAGGGACATGACGAGCAGCAGAAGAGTGAGGGTGACGACGGGGAGACGTCTCACGCCGACATGGCCCGGATCAGGTCGGCGACATCCGGCTCCTCCGGCTGCGTCGGCGTCTCGATCGCTTCGGCGAGCAGGGGGAGGGTGACGATGAAGTAGCTCTTCTGGGCGAAGCGCTGATAGACCAGCTTCCCCCCGAGGAGAGCGGTGAGACGAGAGGCGACTCCGAGGCCAAGACCGAGGGTCCCGGTCATCAGGGTGGCAGCACCGTTGTGGATGAACGTGTCGAACAGCTTCTCGAGCCGGTCGTCGGGAACGCCGGGCCCGTCGTCCCACACCTCGATGTCGACTACACCGTCGCCAGTCGAGACCTCGACTCCGATCTTCTCCCCGCCATGACGGGCCGCATTGGATACGAGGTTGACGAGCACATGACGGAGACGGGCGGCGTCCGTGGCCACGACGGCATCGGTCCCGGCCTTCTTGACGACCAGACCGGCCCGCTTGAAGGGAAGAAGGGCGGAATCGACCACATCGGAGACGTGGGTCGGGCTCGCCTCGATTTGGACCCCGGTGCTCTCGAGTCGAGCCGCGGCGAGGAGGTCGTCGACCATGCGCGTCATCTCGGCCGACTCGTTGGCGATGATCTGGGAGAGCTCCACCGCAGTCGACGGGTCCTCGGCACCCCCGTCGGCGAGGACCTCGGCAAACCCGTAGATCGAGGTGAGCGGTGTCCGCAGCTCGTGGGAGAGGCCGGCGATGAACTCGTCCTTGGCCCGTCCGACCTCCCTTTCCTTCTCCAGCTCGAGGTCGACCTTGAGGCGGAACTCCCTGACCTGACGGCGAGCCATATAGCGATAGATGAAGACAGCCGAGGCGGGGATGGCCAGCATGAGGAAGAACTGGATGAACTCGGTGGCGCGGCGGGAGCCGGCGGTGTTGGCCTCGATCTGGGCCTGGATGGCGATCTGCTCCTTCTGGAGCGAGTCGACCAGGTCTATGTATGCCTGCTCCGCGTCGGTCATCAACAGCGTCTTGGCACCGACGAAGTCACCCTCATCGAGAGCGGCCAACCCCTCGTCGACGCGGGCCAGGAAATGGATCATCGGGGCGGCGGAGTCGCTGTCTCCGGCCGTGTTCACCAGCTCGGCGAGGCGATTGCGGGCATCGTGCGCCTCGGCCAGACCGGCGGACAGGTCATCCTCGGTGACCAGATCGGTGCTGGCCAACTCGGAGAACGTCGTCGCCTGGACCAGGGCGGCCCGGGTCAGTGCGGCGGTGCCCAGCGAGGCATTGGCCCAGTGGAGATCCTCGGCATTCCCGGCCACACGCGCCGCCCCCACGGAGTTGGCGAAGGTGAGACCGACGACCAGGACGACCAGGACCAATGTCGCTCCGATGGCGACAGCCACTGCGCGTCGCCGCGTAGTTGGACCGATCGGGCGCTCCGTCCCCATGAAGTGTTATCGGAGATTCTGGCGACTTTTCTTTAGCGGCCAATGGGCTTATCAACGCGGGCCCTGCGGAGCAACTCCAAATCGCTCTCCGCGAGCGAGGCCGCGATGCTCCGGGATCTCCGGTGTGGGGGGTGTCAGGCTGCCAGGAACGACACAACGAGCGCTGTGTGGAGGCGAAGACATCGAACCTGGGCACTGGCCGGACACATCGCTCTGAGCGTTCCGCCCATCCCAGAAATCGATGTCAAGGGTATGGAATCTGTCCCGGCGACGCCGTATCATCGAACATATGTTCGAGAGCGAGGGAACAGGGTTGCCGACGGGGATGGGATCGATGGTCCCGGGAGCTGAGCTGGCTCGAGTGTTGGCCGGGGTGGATCGGGACCGGCTGTCTGGTCTTGACCGGGTGGAGTTGTTGAAGGCCCGATCCCGGCTTCGGTCTCACGTCGACGCCGAGCTGTTGGCGGACATGGTCTCGGTTGCCGACGCCGAAACCCGAGCCCTGTCCTCTGATCTGGCGATGGA
>JBOGET010000003.1:0-15547 GCA_050741975.1 Acidimicrobiia bacterium | reverse complement strand
AGGCGATAGCCGAAGGGTTGGCCCCGATTCGGGCCGCCTACGAGACGCTCGACGATGCCGAGGTCGAGAGGATCATGGCCCGTGGCGCGGCCGTCGCCCGGGACCGCGCCGAGACCGAGATGAAGACGGTGCGGGAGAAAGTCGGCATCGGTTAGCAGCCACTAGCCGATCTGCTCGAGGAGCTCGGGGGGGAGGAGGAGGAAAACCACCGCTGCCAACAGGTTGAACCCCGAGTGGATGAAGATCGCCGGCCCCAGCCGTTTGGAGCGGAGGGTGAGCCAAGCGAGGACCAGTCCCACGATGAAGAGCTGGGGGAGCACCACGGCCGCCGCCTGGAGGATCCGGTCCGGGTCCAGGCCGAGCATATGGAACGCGGCGAACACGAGAGCCGTGGCCACCATGATGGTACGACGAGCCCGCCCCTCGAGAGCCTTGAGCAGCACGCCGCGGAACACGAGCTCTTCGGTGACCGGGGCCAGCACCACGGCGGTGACCATCGCCGTCAACCGAGCCGGTGTGGTCTCCAGACCGGCGAGGGCGGTGCCCACTTGCTGGGCGGAGTCCCCGTTGGGGAACAACAGCGAGCTGAGGGGGAAGAAGAGGACCGCCAGGGCCAATTGGAGCAAGAGCCCGAGACCGAGGTAGAGGGTGTCGGAGCCCTCGATTGCGAACCCGACCTCGCCCCGACGCCGGGCCAGCAACCAGAGCACCAGAAGGTGCCCGATGTACTGACCGGAGAGTGCGAGGACCAGGGACATCTCGTCATCCCCGAGCAGTGTGCTGACCGCGACGAGCATCGCCGCCCCGACGAGACCGCCCAGGACGACGAGGAGGAAGTCGAGCAACGACCAGGGCCTGGGCACGGAGCGGCAGCCTAGTGATGCCCTGGAGCAACCACTGTTACGCTGCGTGGACGCCGCCGGAGGATTGATCGGAGTGGAAATCGACATCGGTATCGGGAAGTCGGGCCGTCAGGCGTTTGGCTTCGATGACATAGCCATCGTCCCCTCGAGACGGACCCGTGATCCCGACGATGTCGACATCTCGTGGCAACTCGATGCCTTCAAGTTCGCCCTCCCGATGATGGGCTCGGCCATGGACTCGGCCATCAGCCCTTCGACGGCGGTGCAGATCGGCCGCCTGGGAGGCCTGGCTGTCCTCAATCTGGAGGGTCTGTGGACCCGATACGAGGACCCGGAGCCCTATTTCGAGGAGATCGCCGAGCTGGGCCCGGACAAGGCGACCCTGCGTATGCAGGAGATCTACCTGGAGCCGGTGAAGCCGGACCTGATCGGCCAGAGGGTGGCCGAGATCAAGGCGGAGGGAGTGGTGACGGCAGCCAGCCTCACCCCGCAACGGGCTCGGAGCTGGGCGCCTCATGCCCTGGGCGCCGGGCTCGACGTGCTGGTCATCCAGGGCACGGTGGTATCCGCCGAGCACGTGTCGAGCCGGGAGGAGCCGCTCGATCTCAAGGAGTACATCGCCGGCTGCGAGGTCCCGGTGATAGTCGGCGGCTGTGCCAGCTACTCGACGGCGCTTCATCTGATGCGGACCGGGGCCATCGGGATATTGGTCGGTGTCGGCCCAGGCGCCGCCTGCACCACCAGGGCGGTCCTGGGTGTGGGCGTGCCCCAGGCGACCGCGATCGCCGACGCCGCCGGGGCCCGGATCCGATACCTGGACGAGACCGGTCGTTACGTCCACGTGATCGCCGATGGCGGGATGAGGACCGGTGGAGACGTGGCCAAGGCCATCGCCTGCGGCGCCGACGCAGTGATGATCGGCTCCCCGCTGGCCTCCGCTTCCGAGGCACCGGGCCGGGGGTTCCATTGGGGGATGGCCACCTTTCACGCGACGCTGCCCCGGGGGGCACGGGTCGAGGTGGGCGACCGGGGCACCCTGGAGCAGATCCTGATCGGCCCGGCCCATGAGAACGACGGCAGGCTCAATCTCTTCGGTGCGCTCCAGGTCTCGATGGCCACCACCGGGTTCTCCGACGTCAAGGAGTTCCAGAAGGCCGAGGTCATGATCGCCCCCTCCCTCCAAACCGAGGGCAAGTCGCTGCAACGCAGCCAAGGGGTGGGGATGGGGTGAAGATCACCCAGAAACCAATCCGTGGCTCGAGACGAGGCGGAAGCTCCGGCCGACCGGCATCTGTTTGCCCGACATCGGGAACATGGAGCGAGCCGATCTCGCGGTGGGCCCCGGCCCTGGACGCATGAACGCGGCAGGAGACACACGGGCAAAGTCGGCCGGCAATGAAACGGTGTTGGTCCTCGACTTCGGGGCCCAGTACGCCCAGCTCATCGCCCGTCGGGTCCGGGAGGGCCATGTCCATTCCGAGATCGTTTCCCGTGAGGTGACCCCCGACGAGATCAGGAGACACAACCCCATCGGTCTCATCCTCTCCGGTGGCCCCGCCTCGGTCTACGCCGAGGATGCCTACCGGATGGACCCGGACATCCTCGAGATGGGCATCCCGGTGCTCGGCATCTGTTATGGACACCAGCTCCTGGCCGACCTGGCGGGGGGGACGGTGGCCAACACCGGTAGCGCCGAATATGGCAACACCACCCTGAAGCTGTCAGGGAGCTCGGTCCTGCTCAAGGACCTGCCGGCAGAGCAACAGGTCTGGATGTCGCATCAGGACCAGGTGATCGAGCCTCCCGAGGGATTCGTCACCGTCGCCACCTCCGACGGGGCCCAGGTGGCGGCGATGGAAGACCGGGATCAGGGTCTCTACGGGGTCCAGTTCCATCCCGAGGTGGCGCACACGCCCCGGGGTGAGGAGATCCTCAAGCGCTTCCTCTACGACGTCTGTGGGGCGGCGCCGACCTGGACCTCGCACTCGATCATCGAGTCCCAGGTGGAGTCGATCAGGGCGCAGGTGGGTGAGGGCAGGGTCGTCTGCGGTCTCTCCGGTGGAGTCGACTCGGCCGTCGCCGCCGCCCTGGTCCAAAAGGCGGTGGGGGATCGGCTCACCTGCATCTTCGTCGATCACGGTCTGCTCCGGGCAGGTGAGGCCGAACAGGTGGAGGAGACCTTCCGGTCCCATTTCGAAGTCGACTTCATCCACGTCAAGGCCGAGGACCGCTTTCTCGAGCTCCTGGCCGGGGTGACCGACCCCGAGCAGAAGCGGAACATCATCGGGGAAACCTTCATCCGGGTGTTCGAGGAGGCGGCGGGCGCGGTCGGGGACGCCAGGTATCTGGTCCAGGGCACCCTCTATCCCGATGTGATCGAGTCCGGGTCGGCCAGCGCGGCCACGATCAAGACCCATCACAACGTCGGAGGGCTGCCCGAGGACATGAAGTTCGAGCTGGTCGAGCCCTTGCGTGATTTGTTCAAGGACGAGGTGAGGGAGATCGGTGCGGAGCTGGGCCTCCCCGAAGAGATCGTCTGGCGTCAGCCGTTCCCCGGGCCCGGGCTGGCGGTGCGGGTGATCGGTGAGGTCACCAGGGAGCGTTTGGCATTGCTGCGTGCGGCGGATTCGATCGTGACCGAGGAGATCAGACGGGCAGGTCTCTATCGGGAGATCTGGCAGGCTTTCGCGGTCCTCCCCGCGGTGAGGACGGTGGGAGTCCAGGGTGACCTGCGCACCTACGCCTATCCCGTGGTGGTGCGAGCCGTGACATCGGAGGACGCCATGACCGCCGATTGGGCCCGGCTTCCCTACGAGTTGCTGGAGCGGATATCGAGTCGGGTGATCAACGAGGTGCCCGGCATCAACCGTGTCGCCTACGACATATCGAGCAAGCCGCCGGCCACAATCGAGTGGGAGTGAACCGGGGTCAGACGGGGGTCGTGGAGCAGCCGAACCCACCGCGGCCGGCCAATCGAGCCATCCGCCCCATTCAGGACATAGGGTCCCGTGCCGATACAACGAGAACAGGCTAGGGAGCGACCTCACAAGTGGATCTCAACACCCCCGAGCTGACGCGGATCTTCCGCGACGAGCTGGAAGAGCGTTCCGGCCAACTCGTCGCGGGCGCCATCGCCCTTCGGCAGCGTGAGCTCGATGAGGGGCGTATCCAGGACCTGATCCGGGACGCCCACACCATCAAGGGATCTGCCGGTCTTCTCGGCTACGACGAGGTCAAGGAGATCGCCTCGCGTCTGGAGCATCTCTGGAGACAGGTCGCCGAGGGGTATTCGCCGCCTGACGAGGTGCTGGTCGCCATGGAGGCCAGTGCAGGGCGTCTCCTCCCCTCACTCGACGTCGAGGACGTCGAGCTCGCCGCCATCGCCGACAAGCTCGTGATCGGGGACAGGGCACGGGAGTCTGCAACCGAGGGCACAGCCTGGACTCCCCCGGCCGAGGTCATCCCGTTGCGCCGCCCCGAGCCCGGCAGCCTTGGCGGGCTCCTCACCTCGGTATCCGACTCACTGCTGGGCGGGTCGACCCGGGTCGACACCGGGGAGCTCTACCGGCTCATCAACCGCATCGTGGAGGTCTCCCTCGACTCCGAGGCGCTGGCAGATCTCTCCCTGCTCTCGATCGAGGGCTCGGACCCCGCCCTGTTCCGGAAGTCGTGGCGCCAGCAGCTCGAACGACTGTCGGCCTCGATCTCGGAGATCCAGGATCAAGCCGTGTCCCTGGCCAACATCCCGTTCGGCGAGGCGGCGGCGACCTTCCCCCAGTTCGTCCGCTACCTGGGTCGACGGATGGGCAAGGATGTCCGATTCGAGCTGGTCGGTGACGACGTCCAGCTCGACCGACAGATCGTCGATCTCCTCCGAGAGCCTCTACGCCATCTGCTCGTCAACGCCGTGGACCACGGAATCGAGCCCTCCGCCGAGCGACTGGCCGCAGGGAAGAGAGCCACCGGAACGGTCAGTGTCGGGGCGGAGATCATCGACGAGAGAGTCGAGGTGTCGGTGGCGGACGATGGGGCCGGGATCGACTGGGACATGGTGGCCGAAATCGCTGCCGAGCGGGGGATTCCGTTCGTGCCCTCCGACCTGAGCCCGATCCTCTTCCAGCCCGGCTTCACGACCGCGGACAACGTGACCGACTTCTCCGGTGCCGGGGACGGCCTGACCGCGGTCCGGGACATCCTGGAGAAGGTGAACGGTGTGGTCCACATCGAGAGCCCCAAGGGAATGGGGACCAGGGTCACCATGACCCTTCCCATGTCGATGGTGCTCCAGAACGTCGTCGTGGTCGCCACCGGAGATCAGTTCTGGGGTCTGCCCGAGGCCTCGATCGAGGCTGCGATGCCCCTGTCCCGAGCCGAGGTCTCTGCCACCGAAGGGGGCAGTGAGCTTCGATTCCAGAGCAGAGAGATCCCATGTGTCTCCCTGGCCAAGGCGGTGGGTGTCGCCAACGCCGGCGACGAGGCGGAGTTGCTGGTGATAAACACCAGATTCGGCCTGGTGGCGGTCACGGTGAGCGAGCTCATCGATCGTCGTCGGGTTGCGGTGAAGAACCTGGGGCCCATCCTCGAAGGACCGGGCCATGTGACCGGAGCGGCCCTGCTCGGCGGTGGTCAGGTGCTGGTGGTGCTGGATCCGAACTTCCTCGGCTACCTGGCCAGGAGACGCCCGCGACTCGCCGACCACCGCCCCCGGGTCCTGGTCGTGGACGACTCGGCCGGAGTGCGCCAACTCCTGTCGGCGACACTGAACGGCGCCGGGTTCGACGTCGTGGTGGCGGCCGGGGCCCGTGAGGCGATGCTGGCGATGACGAACGGGGACTTCGAGGCCATGGTCATCGACTACTCGATGCCGCGATCCAACGGTGTGGAGCTGGTCCGCACAATGCGCGCCGCTGATGTCAGTGTGCCCATCGTCATGGTCTCGGGGGTCGCCACCCAGGAGGAGAAGCAGGCCGCATGGGAGGTCGGGGTGGACGCCTACCTTGACAAGTTCGATCTCCGTCAGGGAGTCCTCACCGACACCCTGCGCCGGATGATCGGAGTCGACGAGGGGGCCGACGCCGGCTGAGGGTCGAGATCCCCGGTTCCTTCAGGTAGTTTCTGTGTCAACCGATAGAGATAAGGCATGCCCTCTTTGCCGGAATCGTTGAGTTGGTTGTCCCTGGCGCTGGCCCTGGTGGGTGTCGTGGGAGTGATCTGGGCCCTTGCCATCACCCGGCATGGGCGCCAGCGTGAGCGCGAGGTGATGCGTCTCTCGGAGGAGGCGCATCGGATCAAGAACGACTTCGTGGCCATGGTGAGCCATGAGCTCCGAACCCCGTTGACCTCCATCGCCGGGTTCGCCGACACGCTCGTCGAGTCGTGGAAGGAGCTCCCCGATGAGGAGGTCGACGAGTTCCTCGGCATCATCAACCGTCAATCGGTCTATCTCGGCGATCTGGTGGAGGACGTCCTGGTCATCCCCCGTCTCGAGGCCGACCGGCTTCGCTTCCACCCCGAGCTGTTCGATCTCGGCGACCTGCTCGGGGACGTGGGGAAGATGGTCTTCCCGACCGGCGGGAAGAAGAGCTCCGTCATCTCGCTTCCCGACGGGGTGCGGGTCAGGGCCGATCGCCGCCGCGTGCAGCAGGTGATCCGGAACCTGATGGAGAACGCTCGCAAGTACGGCGGCGACCAGGTCATGGTCGAGGGTTTCGTGATGGGCGACCAGTACCTGATCGTCATCTCCGACAATGGGCCGGGTGTCCCCGACGAAGAGACACAGCGGGTGTTCGAGAACTTCGAACAGCTCTCCAAGGGAGACAGCAGGGAGGCGACGGGCATCGGTCTCGGTCTGCCCATCGCCAGGAAGCTGGCCAGGGCCATGGGGGGTGAGGTGTGGTACGAGCGCCGGTTCCCGACCGGGGCGCGGTTCTGCTTCTCCCTGCCGCTGCGGCGGCGGGCCGTCGTTGGGGAGGACGAGCTTCCCGAGCCCGTCGACCTGGCTGCCACCGCCACGGTCGAGCTCGACGACATCACGGTCGCCGCCAACTGACGAGGCATCTGCCGAGCGGCGGGGTTGACGCGCCAGTCACCAACACTATGGTCGGCCGCTGAGGCTCGGACGCCCCGAGCCTTCAGGCCCGAGGAGTTGGTGCAGATGTCGGCGGAGACCAGGTACTGGCTCTTGCGGACCGGCTCGGTGGCGGCCATCCTCGGATCGATTTTCGCCGGTGTGGGCAACGGGCTGCATCCGATCACCCCGCGAGACGACCCGGAGGGAGTGGCTCGGGTCATCGCGGATAGCGGCGCCTGGACGCTGATCCACATCGTCATCGTCATCGGCATCATCCTCATGCTGGGTGGCATCGTCGCGGTTCGTCACTCGATCGAAGGGGGATTGGCCGAGGCCCTCGCCCGGCTCGGCGTGCACGCGGGCACGATCGGGGCGACGGTCGGTCTGATCACCCTGATTCTCGACGGCGTGGCCGCCAAGCAATTGGCTGATACCTGGGCTGCGGCCCCAGGGGCGGGCAAGGCGATCGCCCTCAGCGTGGTCAGCGCCAACGAGACGATCAACTTCGCCCTCGCCGGACTGTTCAACTTTTCCTTTGCCGGGGTGGCCTTCACCCTCCTGGGGCTCGCCGTCGCTCTGAGCGGCGCCTATCCACGATGGTTGGGATGGATCGGAGCGCTAGCCGGCCTGGGGTCGATCGGAGCGAGCATGGTCCAAGCCTTCACGGGCAAACCGACAGTCGCGTCCCTGATTCTGACCATCATCGGGCCCACGGTCATCACGGTCTGGCTGCTCGTGATGGGAGTCTTGGTGGGCCGCAAGGCGGCAGACTCTCGGTCGGCCGGGTCGTCGTTCCCCGACGGCTGATCACATGTATGTGATTCCGTCACCGGGCACCGGTACCATCAGCCCGTGACGCAAGCCGAGTGGTTCCTCGACGACGTTCCCGCTGAATCCCCGCTCTTCGCCGGCCTCAACCCGTCGCAACGCGAGGCAGTAGCCGCCACCGAGGGCCCGGTTCTGGTCGTTGCCGGAGCAGGGTCGGGTAAGACCCGGGTCCTCACCTACCGCATCGCCCATCTGATCCGCGATCTGAGAGCGGCTCCCGACTCGATCCTGGCCATAACCTTCACCAACAAGGCGGCTGACGAGATGAGGAGCCGGGTCGGCTCTCTGGTTGGTGGCGCCATCAGGTCGATGTGGGTCTCGACCTTCCATTCGGCGTGTGTCCGCATCTTGCGCCGGGAGGCATCCCGGCTCGGCTACAGGTCAGGCTTCTCGATCTATGACGACGCCGATTCCCTACGTCTGCTCAACATCGTGCTCAAGGACCTGGACCTGGACCCCAAGCGTTTTCCGCCCAAGGCGATGAAGGCGGTGATCTCGAGGGCCAAGAACGAGCTGGTCGACTACGAGGCCTTCTCCGATCAGGGCGAAGGCTTTTACCAGGAGCAGGTGGCCGACGTCTACCGGCTCTATCAGCAGCGTCTGCTCGAGGCTTCGGCCATGGACTTCGACGACCTTCTCATGGTCACGGTCGAGCTGTTCGGCGCCTTCCCCGAAGTGCTGGCGGCCTATCAGGACAGATTCCGCTATGTGCTTGTCGACGAGTATCAGGACACCAACCGGGCCCAGTACATGCTGGTCAAACAGCTCACCGCCTCGCATCGCAACCTGTGTGTGGTGGGAGACTCCGATCAGTCCATCTACAAGTTCCGTGGCGCCGACATCCGAAACATCCGGGACTTCGAGGGCGACTACCCCGATGCCCGTATCGTGATCCTCGAACAGAACTACCGCTCGACCGAGACCATCCTCGACGCCGCCAACTCGGTCATCTCCAACAACACCAAGCGGACCCCGAAGAACCTGTGGTCGGACCGAGGCCGGGGCGTTCCGATCGTCCGTTACGAAGCCGAGGACGAGCACGACGAAGCCGGGTACGTGGCTGATGAGGTCGAGCGTCTCCAGGCCCAGAGTTTCAATCTCTCCGACATCGCCGTCTTCTACCGGACCAACGCCATGTCCCGTGTCATCGAGGATGTGTTCGTCCGGAGACGGGTGCCATACACGGTGGTCGGTTCGGTCAAGTTCTACGATCGCAAGGAGATCAAAGACGCCATCGCCTATCTGCGTGCGGTGGTGAACCCGGCCGATGAGGTGTCGCTGAAGCGGATCATCAACGAGCCGAGACGGGGGATCGGCGACACCACCATCGCCCACATCGACCGTTTCGGCCAGAGCCAGAAGGTCGGCTTTGCCGAGGGTCTGCGTCGGGCCAGGGAGATCGGCCAACTCAACGCCAGGGCTCAGACCGCGGTGGCCGAGTTCGTGGCCATCATGGACCGGCTGCGTGAGGTGACCGAGGCCGAAGGGGTGAAGGCGGGGGTGGAGTCGGTCCTGGTCGACACCGGGATGCTCGCCGCCCTGGAATCGGAACAGACCATCGAGGCGATGGGCCGGGTGGAGAACCTGCGTGAGCTGGTGGGTGTGGCCTCGGAGTTCGAGACTTCCAATGAGGGAGCGGTCATCGGCGACGAGGAGTTCGACTCGCTGGACAACCTGCGCCGTCTCGAGGTTTTTCTCGAGACCACCGCCCTGGTCTCCGACATCGACGAGTGGGACGAGGGCGCCGGTGCGGTCGCCCTGATGACCCTGCACACTGCCAAGGGCCTGGAGTTCCCCGCGGTGTTCATCGTCGGCATGGAGGACGGGGTCTTTCCCCACATGCGGTCCCTGGGCGACCCCAACGAGCTCGAAGAGGAGCGTCGTCTCGCCTACGTGGGGATCACCCGGGCCCAGGACAAGCTGTATCTCACCTCGGCCCGGAGCCGTTTGCTGTTCGGGGGGTCCAATTACAACCCGCCGTCGAGGTTTCTCACCGAGGTTCCGGATGGGCTCATGGAGAAGGCGGGGAGGAGACAGAGACGATCGGCCTCGGAGCGGGCGGCCGCCAGCGGCCCTCGCTCTACGGTCGACGCCGGGACGATCGGCCCCGGGGATCGGGTCCGACACGACAAATGGGGTCTGGGCACGGTGCGCGAGGTGGTGGGAACCGGCGAGCTGGCCGAGGCCGAGGTGATGTTCGATACCCAGGGGAAAAAGCGGCTGCTCCTGACCTGGGCCCCGTTGGAGCGGGCATGACCGGCTTCAGGGCGAGGATCGAGGAGGCGCCCCGGGGCGGCTCCTACGTCCGGGTGCCGGCCGACGTGATCGCGTCGCTGGGGGCCGGGGGGCGGATCCCGGTCGTCGCCAGCTTCGAGGGCATCGAATATCGGGGCAGCATCGTTCGCATGGGAGGCGAATCGGTCCTGGGCGTGCTCAAGGAGATCAGGGAGAGCCTGGGCAAGCGCCACGGGGACATGATCGAATTCACGGTCGAGCACGACGGGGAAATGCGCGAGGTCGAGGTCCCGGTCGAGTTGGCGAGACTGCTCGAAGCCTCCCCCGCCGCCCGTGAGGCGTTCGAAGCGCTCAGCTACTCACATCGTCGTGAGCATGCCCGTTACGTGGACGAGGCGAAGAAGCCCGAGACCAGGGATCGGAGGGCTCGCAAGACGGTGGAGACGCTCACCGGTTGATCCCAGGCGGGATCTGGGCTCCGTTCCAGCTTTGGGCCATGTTCCGCGCCGTGTTCAAGACTCTGCGGCTGGTCTGGGCCGAGCCCGGCGGGCGAGCCCTGATCCTGGGGGCCATGGTGATCGTGGGCACGGGAAACGTCTTCTACATGCTGGTGGAGGGTTGGTCATTGGTGGATGCGCTCTACTTCACCGTGATCACCTTGACCACTGTGGGATACGGCGATCTGCATCCGACGACCGACATCTCCAAGATCTTCGCGGTCGCCTACGTGTTGGCCGGCGTCGGGTTCATTCTGGCGTTCCTCAACTTCATCGTGGCCAGGACCGTCAAGGACAGGCTGGCGAAGCGTGAGGACTCCTAGGACGGCGTTTACTGGGTGTCGGACGAGACACGACCAATCGATCCCGGGATGTCGGTTCCCTTGCCGGCCTTGATCCGCTTCGCCCGGTCCAGCTCGCGCCGGACCAGCGTGTCGTACAGCGAAGCCATCTGCTCCTCGGTCGCCTCGGGAAGTTGGTAGGCGGCTTGGACGAACCTGGCGGTATCGGCCCGGTAGTCGTGGCCGAACGACTTGAACTCGCCGGGGATGGTCACCATTGCGTTCATGGCATCGACCACGACCTGGCTGAAGGTGATGATCGGTGTCCACTTCATCGACTCGGGCACGCCGCGGCCCCTATGCCCGTCGAGCCAAGGCGGGCGCTTCACCGCCATCCGGAGCGACATTTGTGAGATGGGATCGTTGTCATGGTCCACGATCACGGCCCGGAGCTTTCCTCGGTCTTCTTCGCTGAGGGCCTGGTACTGCTCGTAATGGTCGAACGGGGCGACGGTGCCCGCGGGGGTCAGCGGGTTGCGGCCCTCCCGCATGCCGGTCTTGGACCAGCGGGCCAGTCCGGGCAGCCCGAACCACAGCGCGCGATGGATGCCGTAGTGGTCGAAGCCGGAGATCCCATCGTGCATCACCACGTCGGAGCTGGACCAGGCGCCGAGGCTCTCCCCGAACACGAGGACCTTTGGCCTCTTCTCCTCGGGAACGGCCCTCAGCCGCTGCTTCACCCCCCAGAGAAGCTGGCGGAACTGGGCCCGTCCCAGGGAGACACCCTGGATCTCGAGGAACGAGGGCGCCCTCCCGTACTGGACGCACGCGGTGGCGATGTCGCCTCTGGTCAGAATCTCCGCCGACTCGATCATGGTGTGGTCCACCCATCCGGTCCCGGTGGGGGATACGAGCAGTAGATAGCTCCGGTCGAAGGCACCGAGACGCTCCATCTCGTCGAGAGCGAGCTCGGACCGCCCGGTGGCATAGATCGGCTCGCACTCGACTCCGACGTAGGCGCGGATCGGTTGTGCGATCGCGGGCACGCCCAGCGTCTCCTCGATGACTTCGGGGGTCACCACCTCGGACACATAGCGACGTCCCTGGATACCCATCTGCTCGTACGGGGAGATGCTGTTCGGCCCCCCTGAGACATGAGCGTTGCTCGGTGGGGAGCTGTAGGCAGGATCGATCCTGGAGTTGGTGCGCGCCATCCGTGAGACCAGGCCTCGGTAGGCGACGGCGGCGCCTGCTCCCCACAGGGCAAGGTTGAGACTGCGCCCGATGACGCCGTGACCCAAGCCACCGCCCATGTAGCCAACCAGTGACCTCCGCGAGCTGATGAACCCGCGACCGAGCGCCCGACCACTGTTGGCGACGGCGACGGCGATGCCTATCGAGGCGAAGATGTTGGCCGGCTTGTCATCGTCGGTCCATTTGGCGACGACCCCCTGCCGGGTGTCCAGCTCCCTCGACCATCTCGTCATGGCGTAGCCAAAGCCACCGAGACCGGTTGCGATGGGGACGATCGGCGTGTCGATCTTCTCGCTCACGTCGGTCGCCGCCTCGTGGATGATGCCGCCGACGGCGGCCACATTGAGCAGCCGACCTGTGCTTCGCAACGACGCCTTGGCAGTCGACTCGTCCTTCTCCTCGGCGATCCTGCCCAATGCGGCGCCCACTCCTGCGATGGCGGCGCGGGCGCCGATGCGCCATGCGAGAGGAGAGGTCTTGGGGGCAACCTTCTGGGCGACGGAGTCGACGGCCAGACCGACCGCCCTGGCGGCCAGAACGGCCAGACCGCCGGCGATACCCTGGTGCAGGGACGATCGGGGCATGAGCGACGGCCCGAACGAGTCGAGGGCAGCGCTCGTCTGGAGCGGAGCCGCCGGCCCGCTGGTGACCGGGTTCAGCCGGTTCGCCACCTTGAGCAGTACGCCGATCAGCCGGGAGTCAGAGTGCATCGGTTTCTCGCTGCGTGGTTTCGATCAGACGCTATATGGTTCCTCGAGTGCCGGGTCGCCCACCCCGATCCCGTCGAGGATGGAGCCGACCATCCGCATGTAGGTCGGGCGCCCCCTCTCGTTGAGATTGGCGTCGTGGATCGGGATCAACCGGGCCGGCTTGACCGCATTGGCGAAATCGGCGGTCATCGCCACCCGGGCCCAGGGGGCATTCAGAGGGAGAGCCAGCACGTCGATACCGGAAGGCACCGAGGCATAGGAGTCTCCGGGGTGGAAGATCGTGGGCCCTCCGGTCTCGCTCACGACGAAGCCCACATTGCCCACTCTCGGTATCCGCTCGTGGATGATCGCGTGCTCTCCGCCGACGACCTCTACCTCGAGATCGCCGAGTGAGATCTCGATCCCCACCACGGCGGTCTCCACCTCACGGCCGGAGAGCATGTCGACCACCGCCGGCTCGACGATCACCCGTGCCTCGGGATTGGCATCAAAGACGGTCCCGACGTTGTCCACGTCGACATGGTCGGCGTGTTGGTGGGTGATGAGGACGGCGTCGAGGTCGGTGACACCGTGCCACCGGGAGGAATGGTTCCCCGGATCGATGAGGAGACGAGTGTTGTCTGTCTGGACGAGAAGGGCGGCATGGCCGAGTCGAGTGAGGATCATGCCCCAAGTATGGCCTATCGGCTCAGGCCATAGACACAGGTGGGCCGCGGGGGTCGGGTTTGTGGAAGCGGATGCGTCCGTGGTCGGGGTGTCGGTAGAGCTGGAAGCCTTGCTGGTGGATGACGATGTGATGGTGGTACCAGCAGAGGTGATCAGATTGTCCGGGTCGGTTGGTCCGTCTTCCGACCAGGGGATGATGTGATGGATTTGGAGCCGGTTGCGGCTGTCGCATCCATCGGCGGCGCAACGGTTGCCGTCCCGGTGCAAGATGGCCCGGCGTAGGGCGGGTGGGATCGTTCTCATCTGTCGGCCGTAGCTCATCGGGGTTCCGTCCTGGTCTCGGACGGTGATCTCGGTGATGGCATCACAGAGGATGGCTTCCAGGGCGTCTAGTCCCACCCGAGGCCCGGCTTCGAGTACCACTCCGGCCTGCCCGTTGCTGTCTGTGGCCTGGGCGGCGTCGACGAAGACGGTGATCTGGGCCGGTGGCGGATCATCGGAGACGGCGAGTTCGACCAGTGCGGTCGCCTTCCGCCATGAGCTGTCGCCACGGGTCCCGTCGGGGAGGGCTGGTAGCTGGTCGGCCATTTCGGTGAGCACCTTGTCCACAATCGACCCTGAAGCTCCGTCGAGTCCTCCGAACAGTTTCCACCAGGATTCGTCCGATGAGGGTTGCAGGACAAGGAACCGGTCGTTGGCGGTCCGATATTCGTCCTCGGCGCTGATCCGGGCCCGTTTCGCTGCCTCCCGACGCACCCCGGCCACATCCATCTGCTCCAGAAATCCGACATCCTCTGGGAGACGGGACAGGGCTTCGATCCGGTCGAAGCTCATCTCACCGCAAGCCAACGCCTCCCGGAGATGGGGATCCCACTACAGGCTGCTCGGTCTCGTCCCGGTGCTGGCCGGGCTCTATGTGATCGGCCGTCTTGGAAGCGTCGGATTCGCCATGGGCGTAGCGGGTTTCATCGCGGCCATCGGTCTCTTCATGTTCGCGACCAGGCGACGTCCCGGCCGCAGATACGACAAGAAGGCACCGTCCCGGGCCGACGCCGACCTGCAGACCTGGGATACGTCGCCATGAGGCCGAAGGATCTCGCCCCAAGACGGCTTCACGCTTGACCTCGGGCTATTGATCGAGGTAGCTACGCCTTCTCGACGTCCTCCAGGACCTCGACCCAGCTCTTGGTGAACTTGTCGACACCCTCGTCCTCGAGGACCTGGACAACGTCGTCGTAGTCGACACCGACCTCGGCGAGACGGGCCAGGTCGAGCTTGGCCTGTTCGATGTCGGAGTCGGTGAACGGGGCCGGTGACGGGTTCCCGTGGTCCTGATAGGCGTCCATCGTGGCCAGTGGCATGGTGTTGACCGTGTCCGGGGCCACCAGGTTCTCCACATAGAGCAGATCGGGGTAGTCGGGGTTCTTGGTGGAGGTGGAGGCCCAGAGCGGCTTCTGTACCCGTGCGCCCTTCTTGGCCAGGGCCTCGAAACGTGACGATGCGAACTGCTCGAGAAAGAGACCGTAGGCGACCCGGGCGTTGGCATTGGCGGTGACGCCCCTCAACGACAACGCCTTAGGAGTGTCGATCTCGTCCAGCCTTCGGTCTACCTCGGTGTCGAAGCGGGAGACGAAGAAGGAGGCCACCGAGGCCACCTTGCTCAGATCGCCCCCGGAGGCGTGGAACTCCTCCATTCCGGACAGATACGCCTCCATCACTTCCTTGTATCGCTCCAAGGAGAAGATCAGTGTGATGTTCACCGAGATCCCCTCGGCAAGCAGGCGTCTGATGGCGGGGATGCCCTCGGCGGTGGCCGGGATCTTCACCAGGAGGTTGGGACGGTCGATCTGCTTCACCCAGTCCCTGGCCTCGGCCACACTGGCCTCGGTGTCACCGGCCAGGGTGGGTGATACCTCGACCGAGACGAAACCGTCGGTCCCATCCGTGCGCGCGAAGACACCGGCCAGCTCGTCGCACGCCCGCTTCAGGTCTGAGGCCATCAGAGTCTTGACGATCTCCTCCGTGGACACGCCGGCCGACCTCAGATCACCAAGCTGGTCGTCGTAATCGGAGGATCCGACGATGGCCCCGGCGAAGATGGTGGGATTGGAGGTGACCCCGGTCACGGCATCATCGGTGATCC
>JBOGET010000002.1:0-14491 GCA_050741975.1 Acidimicrobiia bacterium | reverse complement strand
GCGTTCTCCCTCGACGATCCCGCCACACCGCTCATCGCCGACACCCGGATCAATCACATCAGCCGGGATGGCGGTTCTTGGTGGGCCGTCGACGGCAAGACCCGGGTCCATCGCGATGGCGCCGTGGTCGCGACCGGGCCTGATGGGGTTGCCCTGAATTGTGTCCAGCCCGCTCCGGGCACGACGTGGGTGGGTGCGACCGCGGCCCGGCTGTTTCGGCTCGAGGGAGATGGACTGGTCGAAGACGAGACGTTCGCCGAGGCTCCGGGCCGGGACGGCTGGTACACCCCGTGGGGCGGTCTCCCGGACGTCAGATCGATGGCGGCCGACGCCGCGGGAGCACTGTTCGTCAACGTCCATGTCGGCGGGATCCTGCGCTACGACCAGAACGGGCTCACCCCCACCCTCGACCAGGACTCCGACGTGCACCAGGTGATCGCCCACCCGACCCGGCCGGGGACGGTGCTGGCGGCCTGCGCCCGCGGGATGGCCTTCTCCACCAACGGCCACGACTTCGAGTATCGGGACGACGGTCTGCACGCCACCTATTGTCGGGCCGTGGCCATCACTGGTGACACGGTGCTCTTGTCGGTGTCCACCGGGCCTCGCTCGACCCGTGCCCGGCTGTATCGGGCGGGTCAGACTGCCGGGCCGTTTCGGGAGTGCCGGGAGGGTTTGCCCGAGTGGTTCGACGACAATCTGGACACCCATTGCCTGGCCGTCGTCGACGGGTCGGTGTTTGCCGGCCACGGGGGCACGGTTTGGCGGTCGGACGACGATGGCGAAACCTGGATCGAGGTTGCCACCGGGCTCCCCAAGGTCACCTGCCTGGCCTGAACGCGAGAGAGGGGCCATCGAGATGGCCCCTCTCACACTGGAGGAGGAAGAAAGTCCTTAGCAGTGAACTAATGACTTACCCGAAGAGATTCGGCACCAAACAACGCCAACTGAAGAGCCAGCCGACCTAATTCTTCGTCGCGTGTCCGAGGTCGTGTTCCATTCTCAATGCAGGGCGTCACATATACGTGACGCCCTGCATTAGGAATGCGGTGCCTAGCCCCCGGACAGGTTCCACCCGTCCTCGTCGTTCCAGAGGACGGGGATGGTGACAACGTCGGAGGGGGATCCGTCTTCGGGGGAGTGCCAGAAGACCCGGATCGTCTCATCTCCTGTGAACGGGTAGTCGACTTCGAAGCTGAAGCTGCCCCAGCACCCGGTGCCGCAGGAGGCGGTGGTGAAGTCCTCGCGCACGACATTGCCCTCGGCATCAAGCACCTCCAGGCTCACCGTGGCCTCGAAGACATTGGCGAACCCGGAGATCAGGAGCGGCTCGTCACCCTGGCCTTGGGCCGGGCTGTCGACGTTCACGGAGTTGAGTTGGTCGAGGAAGGATGTCCGGTCCACCGGTTGGCTCAGGTCCAAGCCCTCGGAGCCGAAGACGGTGACCGGCGCATCGTTCACAGTGAACTGGACCGACTCGACCTCACCGAACTGGGCGGCGGTGTAGATGAGCTGGTTGAGCATCGTGACGTCGGCGAGGAGACCGGAACCGGCGCCGTCGACGAATGCCTGATTCATGTCGAGCGTGATCATGTGCTCGCCGAGGGTGACCCCCACCACTTCGATCCCGGCCGGGACCATGTTGTCGAAACCCTCGGGCACGACCAATCCGGGCATGGTCAGCGCATGCAGCCCCGGCACGGCGGGACTCACCGGAGTCGCCTCCATCAACACGACACCGGTGACTGCCACCAGGGCCGGGTTGCCGGTGAACGAGTTCTCCGGTGATTGGACCAGATACAAGAAAGCGTCGGCCGGCACGCCCGGCACTTCGGTGGTCGTGGTGGTCTCCGGCACGGTGGTGGTGGGCGTTGGTTGAGTCGTGGTCGTGGCCACCGACTCGGTGGTCTCGGTGGAAGGCACGATCGACGTGGTGGTCGTGGCCACCGGGTCGACCTCCCCGCCTCCTCTGGAGAGCAGTAGCGGGATCGCTGCCAGGATCAACACCACCAGCACGGCCCCGGCAAACACCAGAATCGGGCGGGGCTTGGAACTCTCACGCTGGGTCACGGTGACCTCCTCAGGGAAGGGCGGTGGCTCCGGCGACATCGCCACCAGCCGGTCGACAAGCTCTTTCATTCTCCGGTCGTCATATCCGCTCATGACAGCCACTCCTCGAGGTGCTTTCGGGCCCGGGCCAGATGACGCTTCACGGCCCCGGTCGAGATGCCCATTCGTTTTGCGACCGTTTCCACCGGGAGATCGGCCCAGTAGGTCAGCAAGACTGCCGCCCTCTGCTGCACCGACAGACGCTCGACGGCGTTCAGGACATCGATGTCGACCTCCTGTGCCGGTGTCGACTCGGGCGAAGCCGTCTTCAGCTCCCTCAGACGACGGGAGAGGGTGCTCCGATGATGATCGGTGGCCACGCTCAGCACGGCCCGATACAGGTACGCCCTTCGGTTCGCCACCTCCAGCCACTTCCGGGAGGAAAAGGCTTTGAGGCAGGCGTCGGTCACCACGTCGGCGGCGTCAAAAGGGCCCACCAGACCAGTCGCATATCTGGTGAGCTCGACGGCGTATGACCGATATACCTGATCGTTCTCCATCACACCTGTGGCGGTGATCATGCCTCTATGACGGGGCTGGACCGGGGATTGGGTGACAGCGGACCGCCAGGTGACCGCGATTTCTGCTCGGCAAGACGGGTGAAGCATGTTTAGGTTCTCGTCCGGCCTGGTAAGCCCTGCCACCTCTCCTTACATGCGAACCGCTTATCTATACGGCCTCTTTGTCTTTGCCGTCCTTGCCGCAGCACTGACCGGGCTGTCAGTCAGCGGCGAGCCGGAGAAGGCGGTGGCCGCGTACCAGGCGCCCTCGACCCAGCCTTCCCCCACCACCTCGGCGGTGTTGGTGACCAGCACGAGCACCACCCCCGATGCCGGGAGTGAGCCGGAAGATGGCATAACGGCTGAGCAGATTGGGCAACTCGCCGGCAGCACCACCACGACCAGCGAGCCGGTTTTCGAGACTGCAGCCCAGCCCGCGGGAACGCAACCACCTCCGGCCACCAGCCAACCACCTCCGGCCACGAGCCAACCGCCGGCCACCGTGGCCACGACGACCACTGCTCCTCCCCCGACCACCGTGGTGCAGGGAGGGCCCAACGCCGAATTCGAAGCGCAATTCGCGTCGCTGATCGACTCCTATCGCTCGGGCAACGGTCTCGGTGGCCTGATTCGCGACGGCTCCCTCGACTCTCGGGCACGCTCATGGTCCGAGGGGATGGCGGAGAGCGGCGGCCTGTCGCACTCCAACCTCGGGTCGATAGTCCCCCCTTGGACTGCCGCCGCCGAGAACGTGGGCATGGGGGGATCGGTCGGAGCCATCTTCGATGCCCTGGCCGGATCGAGCGGGCACAGGTCCAACATGCTGGGCGACTACACCCACTACGGGGTCGGGGTCTGGGTCGATTCCTCCGGAGCGATCTGGACGACCCACGTATTCACTCGCTGACCCGGATTCGCTCGGCGCATACTGGGCCGATGACCGGCCGAGGTCCCGAAGATGCCGCGCTCAACACCTATCGGCTCCGCAGCGAGCGATTCCTCCTCGAAGCGCCCACCAACGACGATGCCCCGACACTCTTCGGGTTGGCGGGCGGAGAGGACCGTCTCGAAGTCACTGCAGGTCTGATCTGGGACGGTCCCGATGAGATATCCGAGATCCGTCAGTTCATCGAAGAGTCGCGCACCACGAGCTACGGCGAGCACGGCTTCAACTGGGTCATACGGGACCGGGACGGCCGCTTCGGGGGGGCAGCCGGAGCGGCCCTGGGCATGATCGGCACCCGGCCCTCAGGCGAGCCGGGACGGGGACACGTCGGCTATTGGCTGGAGAAGCCGTACTGGGGCCATGGGCTCATGGGCGAAGCCCTGACCTCGGTCCTCGACCTCTGCTTCGGTGAGCTGGACATGGTCAAGATCGAGGCGGAGGTCTTCGACACCAACGTCAGGGGTATGCGGCTGGTGGAGAGGTTGGGGATGAGGCTGGAGGGGACGATCCGGTCGGCCCACCTGAAGAGAGGGGTCTGGGTCGACACTCATGTCTCCGGTCTGTTGGGCGAGGAGTGGCGGCGAGCCCGGCTCGGTCCCGGCCCTTGACCTCTTCTTGATCGCCTGCTGAGGCGGTCATGACCCCGCATCTCGGACACTGAGGTCATGAATCAACCAGGAGGTCGTTTCATGTACAGGAAGATCCTCGGTGTCTTCACAGCGGTCGCCGCCGCCCTGCTCCTCGTGGGCGTGGCGTGGGCCGGCAACGACGCCGCGGGCTCTTGCTCGATCGCTGCCTCAGCCGAGTCGGAGCCGTCCTCGTCCATCTCGCTGGCGACCCGGTCCACCGGAGCCAGTCTCGACACACAAACCAGCGTCGATGGCGCCGCCTCGGCCGATGTCGATGGCGCCGCCGCGGCCGATGTCGATGCCAACGCCGCGGCCGATGTCGATGCCGCGACGTCGACCAGCATCCAGCTGGTGGACACCTCGTCGACCAGCACCACGATCGAGTCGTCCACCGGCACCAGTGTGGATGACAACTCCACCAGCATCAGTGTGGATGCAAGTCTGTTGGTGGATGCCGGTCTGTTGGTGCCCATCACCACCGAGCCCGCGGCCTACGACGTCGGGGGGGCGGGCACGATCGTCATCCAGGTCGTGGCGGGCCGGCTCGTTCTCGTCGATGCCGCCGCCAACTCAGGCTGGAGTCTCGAGGTGGACCAGGCCGACGGCAGGGACATCAAGGTCGAATTCGTGAACGGGGACTCCGACGCCGAGTTCGAAGCCAAGATCCGCGACGGCGAGCTGCGGGTCGATGTCGAAGGCGCTTGACCCAAGCCCCTACCCCAGCCAAACCCGAATGACCGCCCCGCCCCCGGGGCGGTCATTCATCTCCATGCCGCCTCCGACCGACTCGGCCGTGCGTCGCACGATGTCGAGCCCGAGACCCGTCGACCCGGCGCCGCTCACCCCCCGTTCGGCCATCCGCTTCGAGGAGAATCCGGGCCCCTCGTCGAGAACCTCCAGCCAGGGCCTCCCTTCATCCGAGCCGACAGACACGGCGAACGGCGTGGCGGGATCGGTGTGGGCGAAGACATTCCCGATGAGCGCATCGACCGTCGCCTCCACCGCTTCCGAGGTCAGACCGACCGGCACCGGCCCGCTGTCGATGCTCAAGGTCATCTTCCTCCCCTGCTCCTCGGCCAGCACCGACCAGAAGGCACACCGGGCCGACACCACTGCGGAGAGGTCTGAGGACTCGGCCCCGCGGAACCGGGCGGAGCGGGTGGCGACGATGACCTGGTCGATGGCGTGTTCAATACGATCCACCTGAGTCAGCACGTCATCTCGCTCCCGCTCGTCGGACAGCTTCTCCGCCTGGAGCCGCAAGGAGGTCAGCGGGGTCCGCAGACGATGGGAGAGGTCGGCCGCGGCCTCTCGCTCTTCGGCGATCAGCTCCTCGAGCCGCCCGGCCAGCCAGTTGAAGGACTCGCCAACCTCCCTTATCTCCTCGGGATCGCCCACCTGCACTCGCGCCTCCAGATCCCCCTCCCCGAGTCGTCTGGCCGCCGAGGCCAGGGCCCCGATCGGCTGCACCAGGCGCTGACCCAATCGATCGGCCACCCACACTGCGATCCCAACCAGCAGCACGCCGAGCAGGACGAGGAGGAGCCAGGCCTCTGTCACCCCTTCGCTCAACCCGGCGTCGGTGACGAAGACATCGACAACGGCGGCACCCGCCCGGCCAATCACGGGGAGGGCATACTCCCAGCCGCCCTCCACCGGGTCCGAGATCGTCGCCTGCTCCTCCATCGCCACCGCCACCAGGGAGCCCTGGCCGGTCATCGGCTCTCCTAGCACCGCTCCGTCCGGCAGCACCACGATCGTTCCCGGATCGAGAGGGCCGAGGGCCGACTCCATGTCGGCGGCCTCGTCGAGGGTGACGGTCAGTGCCACCAGGGCCGCCGTAGACTGCGCGGTGCGCTCGGCTTCGAGGCGGGCGCGATCGGCGGCCTGTCTTCGGACCAGGAGCCCGAGTGGGATCAGCAATGAGATGACGACCAGGGCGGTCGTGGCCAGGCTGAGGAGTGCCAGCCGACGTCTCACCCGGCGGGGTCGACCAGCTTGACGCCCACCCCGTGGACGGTCCGAAGATATCGCGGGTCCTGCGCCGTCTCCCCCAGCTTGTTGCGGAGCCAGGAGAGATGGACGTCCACGGTCCTCTCGGCGCCACCGTAGGGCTCACGCCACACCTCGGCCATGAGTGCCCGCTTGCTCACCACCTCTCCCGCTCGCTCGGCGAGCACTCGGAGCAGGTCGAACTCCTTGGGGCTCAGGTTGAGGTCGTTCCCCTCCAGCGTGGCCTCCCGGGCGGCAGGGTCGATCGACAGGCCGCCGACCCGAATCATCTCACCGGGCACGGAGGCAGGGCCGCGGCGGAGCAACGCCCGAACCCGGGCCTCGAGTTGGGCGACGGAGAACGGCTTCACCAGATAGTCGTCGGCCCCGGAGTCGAGGGTCCGAACCACCACCTCGTCGGCACCCCGAGCCGTGATCACGATGATCGGCACCTGACTCACCGACCGGATCATCCTGAGCAGCTCGGAGCCGTCGAGGTCGGGCAGACCCAGGTCCATGACGACCAGGTCGGGAGCGCCCTTGACCGCCAGCTGAAGACCCTCCAGGGCCACCCCGGCGCTCTCGACGTCGTGTCCCCGGGCTGCGAGAGCATCGGCGACGAGACGCCGGATCTCGACATCGTCCTCGATGAGCACTACCTGTGCCATTGCGGGCAGGTTATCTGCGACCGGGCCCAGGGCCTCTCTGCCTTGAGGAAACCTTGACGAATGGTTGAGCAACGCGACGCGGCGATGCTGGGACAATCATGAGGTGAGCAAATGGAGCATCGCCGGTGCCTGGGTGCTGGTCGCGGCGCTGGCCACCACTCTGACCTGGCAGATCGTCAGTACGGCCGACGCCCAGGTGAGCGACCGACCCCCACTTCAGGTGGCCGCCCCGCTGGCCACGTCTCCGGACTCCACCACGACCACTGTGCCCACGGCGGCCTCGACCAGCCCGGGCGGCATCATCACGGATCCGACAAGTCCGTCCACGACGACATCCTCGACCCCGGGATCGTCCCCTACAACGACCTCCACCTCCTCCTCGCCTCCGACCACCGCCTCTGGACCATGGTCCACACAGGCGATCCCCACCCTGGGCGGGGTGGTGGTTGTCAGCTATCGGGCAGGTGAGGTGATGCTGAGCTCGGCTTCCCCTGCAGCCGGTTTCGCCGCAGAGCTGAAGAAAACGGGCCCCCCCGAGGTCGATGTCGAGTTCGAGAGCGTATCCGCCAAGTTCCGGGTCAGGGTCGCGTGGTCCGACGGCAACCTGGCGATCGAGACCGACGCCGACGTCGACGGCTAGCAGATCAGGGCGTCGCGGCCGGTTTGCTCCTCACGGACCCGGACCACCAGATGCTCGATCATCTTCCAGGCGAGCTCCGGATGGGCCTTGATCAGGGGACGGAACTCCCACTTGGAGATGGCCAGCGTCCCGAGCTCGGAATCGGCGATCACCGACGCAGACCTCGGTGCGTCGTCGACGAGGGCCATCTCGCCGAAGAACTCGCCCGGGCCGAGAATGGCAACCGTCCGTCCGCCCCTGACCACCTTCGCCTTGCCCTGTGTGATGAGATGGAACCCGACACCACCGCGCCCCTCGGTGATGACCGTCTCACCCTCATCGTGGACGGTCTCTTTGGCCGTGTTCAGAATCCTGGACAGATCCTTCTTGCTCAGGTCGCTGAATAGGGGTACACCACCCAACAAGTCGATCTTTTCCTGCTTGGTGGCCACGACGCCTCCTCAAAATGTCGGTGACAGTGGTCCGATCTTATCCGGCCCGCCGGTTCCGCGCCCCACCCTGCTCATGCTCGATCCTCACTCTCATCGATCGCTCCTGACCTGAGCCACCGCACGATCCAGTCGGCGAAGCGATCCCCATCGGTGGGTTGGCTCAGGGTGGCGATTCCGGCGGCGACGGTTGCGTCCGGGATCTCGGTGCCCCGTCGTGACTCCATGACCGCCTTGGTGTAGCTCGCCTCGAACTCGGGATGTCCCTGGATCCCAAGCATGGTCCCGCCCACTCCCAGCATCGAGACCGGGCAATGCTCGTTCCAGCCCAGCACCTCGCCTCCGAGCGGGAGGGTCTCCACCTGGTCCTGATGACCGTTCAGGACCCGGTAGGGGCCACCCAGACCGAGGTCGTCTCGCACCTCGACCTCCTTCACCCCGACTCCCCATCCTCTCTCCGACCTGATCACCGACCCGCCCAGTGCCTTGGCGATCAATTGGTGGCCGAAGCAAATCCCGACGAACGGCACCTCCGCGGCCGCCACGTTGCGGACGAACACCTCCAGATCCCTGATCCAGGGCTCGTCATCGTTGACCGAGTATCGGGAGCCGGTGGTGATCCATGCGTCGCACTCGGCCGGGTCGCCCGGCAGCTCCCCACCGATCGCGTCGTACACGACGATCTCGACGTCATGCCCCGCGAACAGCCGCCGAAACATGTCGTCGTAGTCCCCGGCGATACCGAGGAACTCGGGTCGCACATGATCACAGACGAGAAGACCGAGCCGCATCACCTCCATTCTGGCGCGGGCTCGCGCCGGTGGATGGACCGACTCACACCGTGAGTCGGACGATTGGCCTCGTGTCGTTGCGTCGGATGATCTCGACGAAACCATGCTCCTCGAACATGCCGAAGATCCCCGTGTAGTAGTCGACCGCCGAGGCCCGTTCACCGTCGACCGGGTAGGCCTCGATCACGGAGGCACCTTCGTGCTTGGCGAAGTCGATAGCGGCGGCAAGGAGCCCGGCGCCGATGCCTCGTCTCCGGTGCCGAGGTGGGACCACGAAGCAATTGATCGTCCAGGTCTCGACATCGTCGACCGGTCTGAGGAGATGTGAGCGGGCCAGTGTGGGGAACTCGTCCCGGGGCCCGACCTGGACCCAACCCACGGGGCCGTCTTCGATGTATCCGATCAGCCCGGGCGGGCGACCTTCGGATGCCCTGTCGGCGAAACGATCGCGATTGTCCCGACGGTCGCCGAACCCCCCATCGGGTCGCCGCCAGTACATGCAGAAGCAGTTCCGGGCGACGCCGCGGTCGCCGAAGACCTGCTCCATGTCCGGGAAACGCTCGGGTGTGAGCGGGCGGCTGGTCATCGGCCCCAGGTCGGTCGCGCTGAGGTGCGACCAGCCCGCCTCAGGCACCGATCGGCTCCTCGGCCTCACATTGTGGCCCGAAGAACAATTCGATGACTTCGGCTTCCTCGGCCTGCGCCCGGGTCGTCGTCTCAGGTTCCGGGGGCGTCTGTCGCCACCAGGCCTCGCGCAACGCCTTATGTCGCCGCTCTTCCTCGAGTTGTCGGATCAGCTCGTCGGCGTAGATGTGGAACATGATTTCTTCCTTCCTCGACTACGGTTCACCATACGATGGAATGCGGACAGGATCTGTCCGCATACCCGGGGAGAATCGAGGTCGGATGGACAGCGCAGAACGTCTGTTGAAGCTGCTCGGCCTGCTCGAGGGGCGTATCGATTGGACGGCAGAAGAGCTGGCGAGACGGCTGGGGGTGACTACCAGGACGGTGCGCCGCGACATCACCCGGCTCCGTGGCCTCGGTTATCCGGTCGAGGCGCTGGCCGGCCCGGGCGGAGGATATCGGCTCGGCGCCGGGGGCAAGCTGCCCCCGCTCCTGCTCGACGACGAGGAGGCCCTGGCGGTCGCCGTGGGTCTCCGAGTGGCAACCACGGCCGCAGTCGGCGGGTTGGAGGACGCATCTCTGTCGGCCCTGGCCAAGCTCGAACACGTGCTCCCTCCCGGTCTGAGGACCCGACTCGAGGACATCTCAGAGGCGACCGTCTCGACTCCTGGTCCTCCCTCGAGCCGGGTCGACCACAATGCTCTGGCCACCGCGGCATCGGCCACCAGGGCTCGTGTTCGGCTTCGGTTCGACTACACCGACGCAGAGGGCAGACGTTCGGAGCGCCACACCGAGCCCTATCGCCTGGTGCACACCGGGCGCCGCTGGTATCTGGTGGCGTTCGACCTCGATCGTGACGACTGGCGCACCTTCCGTCTCGACAGGGTCGCCGGACCGAAGCCGACCGGGATGCGATCGGCCCGGCGCGATGCTCCCGATCCAGTGGAATTGGTGCAGAGGGGGATCGCCATCGAGGCGTGGCGGCACCGGGCCACGGTGCGTCTCCATGCCAGCCACGAGGCAGCAGCCCGGATCATCCACGGCACCGTCGGCTCTCTTCAGGCGGCGGGCGACGACGAGTGCATCCTGATAATCGGCGCCGACGACTTGGGCTGGCTGGCCCGCTATCTGCTCGGCTTGCCCTTCCGCTTCACCGTCGAGGAGCCGGTCGAGCTGAGTGCCGAGCTCGGTGAGATCGGCCGCTGGCTGGCCGGGACCTATTCGTAGGCGCCAGTTCCCCCTCCGGGGTACTCCCCCAACAATGTCGCTTCGCTCCTGGGGGAGGAAACGGCAGAGACGATGGGCAAGGCCTCCGATGGGAAGCGGCCCGATTGGTAGGTTTTCTTCCATGGCCGAGCCGCAGACCGTCACCGAATTCATAGACCACATCGATGACGAACGGAAGCGGGAGGACTCCAGGGCTCTCCTCCGGATGATGGAGCAGGCCACGGGCGAAACCCCCAGAATGTGGGACCCCGGCATCGTCGGATTCGGCGACTTCCACTACAAGTACAAAAGCGGCCGCGAGGGCGACACCTTCAAGGTGGGGTTCTCACCACGAAAACAGAACCTGACCCTCTACGTCATGGATTACGTCGACGCCGAAGACCCGCTGCTGGCCAAGCTGGGAAAGTACAGCACCGGGAAGGCGTGCATCTATATCAAACGTCTCGAGGACGTGGACATGGACGTGCTGGAGAAGCTTGTGAAGCGGTCGTACCAGGCCAACGCCTGATTCTCTGCCCTGGTAGCGCCACATGTGGCGCTACGAACCTCAGGTAAGCGGCGGCCGCCCCGGGCGGGGGCAAATCGGGCGCCGGTTACAGTGGCCGGACCAACCGAGGTAGCGGAAATGATCCGTGAGACACCGTTTCATCCCAGGACCAGCGAGGCCAACATGACCGGGCTGTGGAGCCACTGGTCGGGCTACCTGGCCACCGACAGATACCAGATGTCGGACAAGTTCGAGTACTTCGCCATCAGGAACTCGGCGGCGGTCATCGACACCTCACCGCTCTACAAATACCGCATCATGGGCAGGGACGCCGAGACGTTCCTGGCCGGCGTCCTGGCCCGGGACATCCGCAAGAGCCGTCCCGGTCAGGCCCATTACACCGTGTGGTGTGACGACGACGGCTGGGTGGTCGAAGACGGGGTCGTCTTCCGCCACTCCGATGACGAGTTCCTGCTCACCGCCGCCAAGCCCAACATGGCCTATCTCCAGGACCTGGCCGGACGGATGGCCGTCGGGATCGAAGACGTGTCCGACGACTACGGCGCCCTCGCCCTCCAGGGCCCCTATGCACGCGAGATCCTGAAGCAGCTTGCCCCTGAGATGGAGGGAATCGGCTATTTCCATCTCACCCCGGCCAAGATCGGCAACGCGGCGGTGACCATCTCTCGCACCGGGTACACCGGCGATCTCGGCTACGAGATCTGGGTCGAGCGCGACGATGCGGTTGACACATGGGATGCACTGTTCGAGGTGGCCGCTCCCTACGGTGTCATCCCGGCCGGGCAGACCGCCCTGTTGATCGCACGCATCGAGGCCGGGCTGGTCCTGATCGACGTCGACTACCACTCCTCCCGATTCGCCTGGAACGACGACCAGCGCACCACCCCGCGCGAGCTGGGCCTGGGCTGGATGTTGCGCGGCCTGGAGCGCGACGATCGCAGCTTCATCGGCCGCAAGGCGATCGAACGCGAGCTGGCCGAGGGCACCTCGCGGTGGAAGACCGTGGGGATCACCGTCGACTGGAAGGACTGGAACCGGGTCTACAACGCTCGGGGCCTGATCCCGCCCAAGGACCACACCCCCGAGCACGGGGGGATGATGATCTACGACGGGAAGACGGAACGGATCGGGTATGCCTCGAGCTTCGTCTACTCCCCCATGGCTCAGCGGCACATCGGGATCGCCCGGGTCCGCCCCGAGCACGCCACACTCGGGACCGAGGTCGGCCTGGAGCTGACCATCGACCATCGCTACGACGTGATCAAGGCAAGCGTGACCAGGCTCCCCTTCTTCAACCCGCCGAGAAAGACAGCCTGAGGTAACCGATGTCCCAGAAGAGGAAGTACGACGCCATCGTCATCGGGGGCGGCCACAACGGCCTGGTCAACGGGGCCTACCTGGCCAAGGCCGGGCTCGACACCCTGATCCTGGAGCGGAGGCACCTGGTGGGAGGGGCCGCCATCACCGAGGAGCTGTACCCCGGGTTCAGCTTCACCACCTTCTCCTACGCGCTGAGCCTGCTCCGGCCCGAGATCATCCACGAGCTGGACCTGACCAAGCACGGATTCATGCCACTGTCGATGCCCTCGACCTTCGCCCCCACCGAGGACGGGGACTACTTGCTGCTCGGCCAGGACAAGAACGAGAACCACCACGAGATCGCCCGGCACTCGTCCCACGACGCCGATGCCTACGACGCCTACAGCCACATGATTGAGCAGGTGGTGCACGCCATCAGGCCGCTCATGGACTCGATCCCACCCGACATCACCTCCAAGGACCCCGAGGAGCGGGCCCGGATGGCGGCCATCGGCTCCTATCTCGCAGACCTGCCCCAAGGGGTGCTCCACGACATGATCAGGTTGATGACCGGGAGCGCCGCCGACATCCTCGAGGACTACTTCGAGTCGGACATCATGCAGGGTTTGCACGCCTCCTCGGGGATAATCGGGACCAAGGTCGGCCCCCGCTCCCAGGGCTCGGGGCTGGTCCTGCTCTACCACTCCTTCGGCGAGCACGACGGCGCCTATGGGGCCTGGGCGTTTCACAAAGGGGGCAACGGGGGGTTCACCCAGGTGCTGGCCCGGGCCGCCGAGGCACTTGGCGCCGAGATCCGGCTCGAGTCACCGGTGGATCACGTCGTCACCGAGAACGGGCGGGCCATCGGCGTCATGCTGGAGGACGGGACCGAGATCGAGGCCAAGACCGTGGTCAGCGCAGTCGATCCCCGGCGCACCTTCATGGACCTGGTCGACCCCAGGGAGCTGCCCACCGACCTGGTCGACAACATCCGGCGCTTCAAGTTCCAGGGGACCTCGGCCAAGGTCAACTTCGCCCTCGACGCCAACCCGACCTACCCCGGTCTGGAGGGCCGTTCCGACCACTACCGGGGTTTCATCAACATGGGCCCCTCACTCGACTACCTGGAGCGAGCCTTCGACGACGCCAAGTACGGGTGGTACTCGCAGAAGCCCTACATCGACGGATGCATCCAATCCAATGTCGACCCCGACATGGCGCCTCCGGGCAAGGCGGTGATGTCCTGTTTCATCCAGTACGCCCCCTACCACCTGCGGGAGAGCGACTGGGACACCGAGCGGGACACATTCGGTGACACGGTGCAGAAGACATTGGAGGGTCTCTTCCCCGGGTTCGGCGATCTGGTGCTGCACCGGGAAGTGGTGACGCCGTTGGACATCGAGCGGGTGGTGGGACTGAGTGAGGGGAACATCTTTGCCGGCGAGTTCCTCGCCCCTCAGATGTTCTTCTTCCGCCCCGCCCCCGGATGGAACCAGTACCGCACACCGATCGAGGGCTACTACCAGTGCGGCTCCGGCACCCACCCCGGTGGCTGCGTCATGGGAGCCCCCGGCCGTTTCGCCTCCCAGCAGATCCTCGGGGACCTGGCCAAGAAGAAGAAGTAGGCGGCAAGGACCCGCTTCCTAATGCATGGCGTCACATATGCGTGACGTGGTGCATTGAGAATGGAGGAACCGGCAGCATCGCGACCACCGTTGATAACCTCTGTACCCGGGAGCTAATGCATGGCGTCACGCCAAACGTTGGTCGCATTTGTCGCCCTTGGCTTGTTCCTCGGCGCCTGCACCCGAGCCAACACCGAGGCGACAGCTCCTCCAGACGTGTTCGCCCCGACACCGAGCATCGAAGGGGAGCCGGTGCCGTCCACCCCTCCCCCTGATGTCGAAAAGGTCGAGATCTTCCCGGTGGACCCCCGCACCCTGGAGGCGCTCCCAGGGTATCTGCCGATGCCGATGGGCGACTGGACCTCGGGGGTCAGTTCGCCGAACGGGCGATGGCTGGCGCTCTACTACGGCGACGACACCGGGTTCAACAACGGAACGCGTCTGGTGGATGTGCTCGCCTGGGACCTCGTTGCCGAGTGGACCGCGGAGGACCTTCAGCCGA
>JBOGET010000001.1:0-48793 GCA_050741975.1 Acidimicrobiia bacterium | reverse complement strand
CCGGGGCATCGACCACATTGGAGAGCCATTCCTGCTGGATGGCGTCGAGGTCGACGTTGGCCAGGGCCTCGTTGACGCAGTCCCGCAGCGGGTTGCCCTCTTCGAACAGCATCCCGAACTGCTCGCCCTCCTCCCCGCCGGATGGGAACTGGGCGATCACCGCCGAACCTTCGATCTCGACCGCGGAGACGAAGAACGCCGTGGGCAGGTCGAGGATCAGACCGTCGAGCTGGCCCGCGTCGAAGGCGGCCTTCGCGTCGGCATTGGTGTCGTAGACCAGGGGCTCGGTGTCGGGTTGGATCACCTCGGTGATGAAGTCGAGGCTGGTGGTGCCCACCTGGGCACCGAGACGGTAGGCCTTCAGGTCTTCGATGGTCGTGGCCGACGCGATCTCGGAGTCGGTGAACCCGAGCAGCGCCTGGTTGACGTTGTAGTAGCCGTCGGAGAAGTCGACCGCCTGGTCGCGCTCCTCGGTGATCGAGATCTGGTTGATGTCGAAGTCGAAGTCCTTCTCACCGGGAGCGAACGAGTTGTTGAACGGGACCACCACCCACTCGACCTCGTCCTCGGTGAAGCCGAGCTCCTCGGCGACGGCATAGGCCACGGCGCTCTCGAACCCGGTGCCTGTCGACGGCCCACCGTCGAAGTCGAACCAGGGTGGGAACGAGGGCTCGTCGGTGCCGATGGTGAGAACCCCTTCCTGGACCAGGGTGAGGTCCTCCTTCTCGCAGGTGGTGGCACCGCCGTCGCCGCCACCTTCGGTGGCGCAGGCGGCAAGGACCAGGGCGAGCACTGCGATCAGGGCGATGTATCTCTTCATCAGGAGGCCTCCAGATCAGGGTGAAGATGGGAGCGTAGTGGGCGCTGACTCCCCGGCCGACCGGCCCCTCATTTCTCTTGCACCATCCTCAGAAAGCGGCGGGCCCGCTCGGTCTTGGGGTTGGTCAGCATCTCTTGAGGCGGGCCTTCCTCCACCACCACCCCGCCGTCCATGAACACCACCCGGTCGGCCACCTCCTGGGCGAAGCCCATCTCATGAGTGACCACCATCATCGTCATCCCGTCTTTGGCCAGGCCTCGCATCACGTCCAGCACCTCGCCGATCAGCTCCGGGTCGAGGGCGGAGGTCGGCTCATCGAAGAGCATCATGTCCGGGTTCATGGCCAGGGCGCGGGCGATCGCCACCCGCTGTTGCTGACCACCGGAGAGACGGATCGGGTACTCGTCGATCTTGTCCAGGAGATCGACCCGCACCAACACCTTGCGCGCCACCTCTTCTGCTTCTTCCCGGGCTCGCTTCAGCACCTTGGTCTGGGCGATGGTCAGGTTCTCGAGGACATTGAGGTGGGGGAAGAGATTGAACTGTTGGAAGACCATGCCGATCCGGGTCCGCAGCCGATCGACGTCGGCGTCCGGGTCTGTGATGTCCTCACCCTCGATCAGGATCTTTCCCGCTGTCGCCTCCTCGAGACGGTTGACGCACCGGAGCAGCGTGGACTTCCCGGACCCGGAAGGGCCGATGACACATACCACCTCGCCGTCGCCGACCTCGAAGTCGATCCCTTTGAGGACTTCGAGACTGCCGAAGTACTTGTGCAGATCGTTGATCTCGATCGCCGCCGTCATCGTGCCTTGGCCGTCTCCTTCTCCAGTCTGCGCACCAGACCGGTGAGCGGCAGGGTGATCAACAGATAGACGATGGCCGCCACCGTGAGCGGCGTCGCATTCTGTGTGGTCTGCATGAAGTCACGGGCGAACTTCGTCAGCTCCTTGGTCATCGGGGTCGTGCCCAGGACGAAGAGCAGCGATGTGTCCTTGATCAGGAGCACGAACTCATTGGTGAGTGGCGGGATGATGATCCGGAATGCCTGGGGCAGGACGATCGAGAAGAGGGCCCGGGAAGACGACATCCCCAGCGAGCGCGCCGCCTCGGTCTGACCCCGGGGAACCGCCAGGACACCGGCCCGGATCGTCTCTGCCATGTAGGCGGCGGCGACGACGCCCAATGCCACCGAACCGGTTACCAATGTCCCACCCGGAAGCCGGAACCCGTCGAAGGCGATGGGAAGCCCGAACCCGAACAAGATGATCGTGATCAGGGCTGGGAGCCCCCTGAACAGCTCTATGTAGCCGGTGGCGAACCAACGGTAGGGGTTGATGGTGGACATCTTCATCAGCGCCAGGACAAGAGCGAGGGCCAGCCCCAGGCCGAAGGACCCGGCGGTGTAGATCAGTGTGTTGCGTGCTGCGATTGCGAGAACATCGGGCAACATCTCCCGCATCACGTCGACCTGGAAGAACGATCGCTGGATCCGGTCCCAGTCGGCGGCGACCACCGCGGCCATCACCGCCAACGCAAAGACGCCGTACATGACTCCGCGCACGAGACGGCGACGTTGTCTGGGTTTCAAGGCCACGATCGAGGGGCGACCCTAGTGGGTCGCCCCTCGCAGAACCCCCTTGGTTCGAGGACTATTCGAACCAGTCGGCGTAGATCTGGTCGTAGGTCCCGTCGTCCCGCAGCTTGGCCAGGGAGGCGTTGATGGCCGCCAGGACGTCCTCGGCGCCCTCTTCCTTTACCGCGAAGCCGTACGACTCGTCTGTCGGATAGGTCTCCACGATGGAGAAACCCTCGTTGTTGAGGGCATACTCGGCGTTGGGGACGATGTCCTGGAGCACACCTTGGACGGTGCCCGCCTCGAGAGCCAGGAAGGTGTCACCCGGGTTCTCGAAGGACACCAATTCCGCATCGTCGGGGGCGTTCTCCTGGGCGTACATCTCACCCGTGGTTCCGGACTGGACTGCGATCGAGCTGCCGCCAAAGTCGGCCAGAGCAGTCAGACCTGACTCGTCGCTGGCCAGGAGCGACTGGTCGGCGGTGAAGTAAGACTCGGAGAAGTCGATGTTCTCCTCACGCTCTTCGTTGATCGTGATCGAGGCGGCGGCCACATCACAGTCGCCGGCCTCCATCGCCAACCCGGATGTGATCGGGTCGAATCCGGTGTTGTTCACCGCCAGCCCCAGGCCGAGGTCATCGGCGATGGCGCGCATCAACTCGATGTCGAAGCCGGTGTACCCGCCTTCGGCGTCGGCGTCCTCCATCTCCATCGGTGGGTATGGGGCATCGGTGCACACCGTGAGTGTTCCTTCACTCACCAGCGTGAGGTCGCTGCCGTCTCCACCGGTTTCCCCGTCCTCGCCGCAAGCGGCGACCACCAGGGTCAAGGCGGCCAGCAGTGCCACCAGCCGGAATGAGTTCTTCATTACTTCCTCCATTGGTTCAACCCGGGACAGGTCCCGGGAGCAGCCAGAAGGTTAACGGAGCCGCGCCCTGCCAGGAATCCGAAAGCGGTGCTGGGGTAGGTAGCGCCAGATATGGCGCCATGCACCTCAGGTAAGCAGTGCCATCACCCGGGACACCACCGAGTCGGGGTCGAGACCGATCGTGTTGGCGATGTCGGAGGGGGAGCCGAAGGGGAGGAAGTGGTCGGGGATCCCGATGCAGGTGATGTCCTTGACCAGACCCGCATCGGAGAACGCCTCCATCACCGCGGCACCGAAGCCGCCCGCCACCACGTTGTCCTCCAGGGTGACCACATGCCGGGCCGAAGCCGCCCACTCCATGATCCGAGGGTCGAGCGGCTTGACCCATCGGGCATTGACCACACCCACCGAGAGCCCTGCGCCCCTGAGGTCGACTGCGGCCTTCTCCGCCGTCTCCACCATGCGGCCCGCCGCCACCAGCAGGACGTCTGCGCCCTCGGAGAGAAGCTCGCCCTCACCGACCGGAAGAGCGGTCACCGGGACCGACGGGACCGACACCGCCGCCCCCTTCGGATAGCGGATTGCAATCGGGCCGTCGTGGTCGACAGCCGTCTCGATCATGGCGCACAGCTCGGTGGCGTCGGCGGGCACGCCCACGACCATGTTGGGGATCATGCGCAGGTAGGAGATGTCGAAGACCCCGTGGTGGGAGGGCCCGTCGGGACCGGTGATCCCGGCCCGGTCGATGAGGAAGGTGACCGGAAGGTTGTGCAGTGCCACATCGTCCACGATCTGGTCGAAGGCGCGCTGGAGGAACGCCGAGTAGACGGTGACCACGGGGCGCTTGCCGGCCATGGCCATGCCGGCGGCCAGGGTCACCGCATGCTGTTCGGCGATCCCGGTGTCGAACACCCGGTCCGGGAACCGCTCCCACATCTGCATCAAGCCCGCCGTGGTCACCATCGCCGCCGAGATACCGACCAGGTCGGGTCGGGTGGCGGCTGCCTCGGCCACCGCCTTCCCGGCGACGTCGGTCAGCTTGAGCTCGTGCTTCAGGGCCTTGCCCGTGGCCAGGTCGAAAGATCCGACACCGTGCAGCTTCTCCAGCTCGTCTTCGATCGCCGGCTGGTAGCCGTTTCCCTTCTCGGTGACGACGTGGACCACCACCGGCCGGTCATATCTCTTGGCGGTCCGGAACGTGTCCTCGAGCAGCTCGATGTCGTGACCGTCGATCTGCCCGGTGTACTTGAGATCGAGGGCGTCAAAGACGGTGAACGGCTCCAGGACCTGCTTCACCGCATCTTTGAGCCGCCCGGCCAGCTCGTCTGCGGTCTCCCCGACCAGGGGGAGGCCCCGCAGCATCCGGCCCAGGATGCGCTTGGTCTTCTCGTATCGGGGGTCGAAGCGGTAATGGGCCAGGCTGGCCAGTGCGGCCAGACCGCCCACCGTGGGGGCGTAGGACCGACCGTTGTCGTTGAGGACGACGATCAGCCGCTTCGGCCTGGTCACCGCGATGTGGTTGAGCGCCTCGTAGGCCATTCCCCCGGTCAGGGCGCCGTCGCCGATGATGGCGATGGTATACCCCGGATAGTTGGCCAGGGCGTGCCCGAGGGCGTAGGAGAGTGAGGTGGAGGCGTGGCTGTTCTCGACGAAGTCGTGTTCGGACTCCTCCCGGCTCGGGTAACCGGAGAGCCCGCCGGTGTGGCGCAGCCGGTCGAAGTCGCCCATCCGCCCGGTGACCAGCTTGTGGACGTATGCCTGATGGCCGACGTCCCAGATGAATCGATCCGTGGGCGAGTCGAAGACGCGGTGCAGGGCCAGGGTCAGCTCGACGACACCCAGGTTGGGAGAGAGATGCCCGCCGGTCTTGGAGACCTTGTCGAGGATGAAGGAACGGATCTCCTCGGCCAATGAATCGAGCTCGTCCTTGCTCAATCCACGCAAATCGGCAGGGCTCGAAATGGTTTCGAGAATCGACATGGTGAAGCTCGCTCACACTAGCTAGATGCGGGTGCTTCACCCTCCAGGAGCGGCAGATGCACGGTGAACGTGGACCCGACACCCAGCTCGCTCTCCACCCCGACGCTGCCCCCGTGACTCTCGACTATGTGCTTGACGATGGCCAGCCCCAACCCGGTGCCCCCGGTGGCCCGGGCCCGAGCGTCGTCCACCCGGTAGAAGCGCTCGAACACCCTTTCCAGGTCGCGGGTTGGTATCCCCTCGCCGGTGTCGACGACTCGAAGGACGGCGTCTCCGTCGACCGCGGTCAGCGCGGCGCCGATGGAGCCGCCGGCCGGGGTGTGACGCATGGCGTTGTCGAGCAGGTTCCGGATGGCGATCGCCACATCACGCCTGCTCCCGGCCACCCGCATCGGAGTCACGTCGACCATCAGCGTGATGCCCCGATCCTCGGCGACAGGTCGCGCCCGCTCCAGCTCCTCACGAACCAGATGGTCGAGACTCAGGGGGTCGAGCTCGGGCTGCTCGCGCTCCAGTCTGGAGAGGTCGAGGAGATCGGCGATGATTCGATCGAGCTGCCGGGCCGCGGCTTCGATCTGGGCGCCGAAGCGAACCGCTGACCCGTCACCCCGCTCGACTGCGATCTGCAGCGCCTCCGACGAAGCGATGATGGCCGACACAGGGGTCTTCAACTCGTGGGAGGCGTTGGCCACGAAGTCGCGACGCACCGACGCCGCCCGCTCCCGCTCGGTCACATCCACCACCACCAGCAGGACCCTTTGGTCATCGGCGAACGGAGTGGCGATCGCCCGCAGCACCCGCACCGGCTTCCCGTGCTCGGCGAGCCTGGTGCTCGGCGAGCGCAGCTCGCGGCATTCCTCCACGGCCGTCTGGAACGAGAACGGGACCAGACCGGCCAGGCTGTCCGGCACCGCCCCCAGGAGCTCCCGAGCCGACGGATTGGCGTAGGCGACGCCGTCGCCCTCGTCGAAGAGGATGGTTCCCTGGGGCAAAGCCCCGAGCACCGCTTCCAGGGTGTCCGTAGCCTGCTCCGCCGCGTCAAGCCGGGATCGGCTCTCGGCGTCGAGTCTGGTGATGGCAGTCCCCAGGTCGTCGATCTCCCGCACCCTGGAGCGGGGTATCGGCCGGTTCGGCCCCTCCCCGGCCAGCGCGAGTGTCTGCCTGGTCAACTCGGATATCGGAGCAGACATCCGATTCGCCATCCAGCCGACGATGCCCAATCCGACGAGTCCGACGGCGGCGGAGATCAGGATGACCGCGCGCCTGTAGGGCCAGGTTCCCGCAGCAACGTCCTGAGCCGCGACGGACAGTCTGAGCACGGTGCCATCCTCGGTGGGCAGAGCCACATAGAGCTGCTCGAACCCGGTGGTCTCGCTGAGCCTGCTCGAACGCCCGGTCCCGCCGTCGAGGGCGGCCGCCACCTCCGGCCGGTCGGCGTGATTGGCCATGAGGACGGGGTCTCCGTGCGAGTCGGCGACGACCGCTCCGTCTTGGTCGACGACGGTGAAGCGATACCCACTTGCCGACTGCATCTCGTCGACCCATGTCTCGAGACGGGCGCGATCGGAGGGCATCCCCCGCTCCGCGATCCGGGCTGCGGTCACCAGATGGTCCAGTAGCCGCTCGATGAAGGCATCCTCGACCGAACGCGACACGAACCATCCCATGGCCCCGATGAGCACCAGATAGGCGAGGGCGAAGTAGAGGAGGAAGCGAAGGGCTAGGGGTGTCCTCCCCGGTCCTCTAGTGCTCATCGACGAACTTGTAGCCGAGACCACGCACCGTGACGATGAACCTCGGATGCGACGGGTCGGGCTCGAGCTTCTGACGAAGACGTTTGACATGGACGTCGAGGGTCTTGGTGTCCCCGAAGTAGCTCGGCCCCCACACCTCGTCGATGAGGGTGTGACGGGCGGCCAGACGATTCCTCCGCCGCAGCAGCGACTCGAGCAACTCGAACTCCTTGGGGCGGAGATCGACCGGCCGCCCGTCCACCCGCGCCTGGTGGGCATCGATGTCGAGCTCGATCGACCCGCCCCGGAGCACCTCGTTGGACTCGGAGAGAACTCCCGTCTTCGCCGCTCTCCGCAGCTGTGCCCGAACCCGGGCGACGAGCTCGCGCATCGAGAACGGCTTGGTCATGTAATCGTCGGCGCCCAGCTCCAGACCGGCCACCTTGTCCGACTCGGCGTCCTTGGCGGTGAGCATGATGATGGGGACGGCGGAGGACAGGCGGATCTGACGGCATACGTCGAGGCCGGACATGCCGGGAAGCATCAGGTCGAGCAACACCAGATCAGGCTGGTGGACCCGGGCCGACTCGAGACCGCTCACTCCCGAGTCTGCAACCAGCACCTCGAAGCCTTCGATGTCGAGCGCGTAGCGGACCGACTCGGCCAGGCCAGGCTCGTCTTCTACGACAAGGACACGGTGTCTTCGGCGCTCATCCACCGGTGTCATCGGCCGGCTGGTCCATTGCCACATCGACGAATTCGATCTTCTCACCGGTGATCAGATAGACCGTCTGCTCGGCGAAGTCGACCGCCTGATCGCCGATCCGCTCCAGGGCGCGGGAGGCCATGAGCATCTTCGTGGCCCACTCCAGCATCTCGGGGTCGCCGGCCACGGCCACGATCTCCTTGAACATGTTGGCGTTGAGCCGGTCCACGGGCTGATCCATGACAGGCAGCAGCTTCGCCTCGTCGAGGTCCTGTCGCAGATATGCCTCGATGGCGGCTCTGATCATCGGCCGGACCAGGTCTCCCATCTCCCTGATCTGATCGCAGATCCGCTCCGCACGAGGCAAACCCTCGTTGAACCGGGTGATCTTGGCGATGTTGACACACTGGTCGCCCATGCGCTCGAAAGTGACGTTGAGCTGGAGGAGGACGCTCATCCGTCGCAGGTCGGAGCCCAAGGGTTGAAAGCGCGCCATCATCGCCGTCCACTGCTGATGGACCTGGAGGTAGGTCTCGTCGATCTCCGCGTCCATGGTGATGACACGTTCGGCGAGCTCGAGATTGCCGGTGGTCACTGCCTCGACGGCCATCTCCGCCATGTGCTCGGCACGGTCAACCATGCCGAGGACCGTGTGCTCCAGCGCCTCCAGCACCTGGTGGAAGTGAAGATTGGTGTCGGCTGCTTGTGTCATCCGAACCGGCCCGTGATGTAGTCCTCGGTCTGCTTCTGCACCGGGGAGGTGAAGATCTGCTCGGTCTCGCTGTACTCCACAAGGTAGCCAGTGCGCTGGCCCTGCTCATCGACATTGACCGAGAAAAAGGCGGTCTGGTCCGACACCCGGGCCGCCTGCTGCATGTTGTGGGTGACGATCACGATGGTGTAGTCCTGCTTGAGATCGAGCATCAGCTCCTCGATCTTGAGGGTGGCAATGGGGTCGAGTGAGGAGCAGGGCTCGTCCATCAGTACCACGTCAGGGCTGGTGGCGATGGCCCGGGCTATGCAGAGACGCTGTTGCTGACCACCGGAGAGCGCCATCGCCGACTCCATGAGCTTGTCCTTCACCTCGTCCCAGAGAGCCGCCTTGGTCAATGACTCCTCGACAAGATCGTCGTAGTTGCCCTTGAAGCCGGCGATCCGGGGCCCGTAGACGATGTTCTCGTAGATGCTCTTGGGGAACGGGTTCGGCTTTTGGAACACCATCCCGATGCGGCGGCGCACCTCGACCGGGTCGACCTTCGCCCCGTAGAGATCGACCCCGTGGTACTCGACCCGGCCCTCGACGCGGGCCGTCTCGATCAGGTCGTTCATCCGGTTGAAGCAGCGCAACACCGTCGACTTCCCACAGCCGGAGGGGCCGATCAGTGCGGTTATCCGATTCTGCCGGATGATCATGCCGACGTCGCGCACCGCCCGGAACGACCCATAATGGACGTTGAGCTTCTCCAGCATGAAGATGGGAACTCGGTCCGCGTCGGGCGTGAGGTGGCTCATCTCGACTCCATCTTGTTGCCGAGCATCGTGGACGGCCACCTCGATCGGCAACACGACCCGTCTGATCCCGATGTCGGCGGTCATCTGGTCGTCTTCCCGGTGATTCATCGGTATCTCCGCTCGAAGCGGTCACGGACGAGCACGGCCGCCGCGTTCACACTGAGCAGCATCGCCAATAGGACGACGATGGCGGCCGCCGTCAGGGCAACGAACTCCGCCTGTGGCTGACGGGCGAAGTTGAACACGATGATGGGCAGGGCGGTATAGGGCTGATTGGTCAGGAGATCGAAGAACGAGGCGTCGTTGGCGACGCTGAAGAAGAGCGAGAGCTGGGCGCCGGCGAGGAGGAGTGGGGCCGATTCGCCGAAGGCGCGGGCGATGGTCAAGACCGAGCCGGTGAGGATCGCCGGCATGGCCACCGGGAGGAGTTGGTGTCTGATCGTCTCCCATCGGGTCGCCCCCACCGCCAGGGATGCTTCTCTCAGACCGGAGGGAACGGCGCGCAAGGCCTCCGAGGCGGTGATGATCATGATCGGGAGCACCAGGACCGCCAGGGTGAGACCGCCTGCTATCACATTGCGCCCGGCGATCCCCTCCGACTCACCGAGCAGGCCCCGCATCAGCACCTCGACGAAGAGGAAGAGCCCGAGGATCCCATAAACGATCGAGGGGACGCCGGCCAGGTTCCGGATGTTGGCGTTGATGAACCTGGTGAACCGGTTGTCGCCTGCGTACTCCTCCAAATAGACGGCGGCGGCGACACCGAGCGGGAAGGCGACCGCGATCACGAAGGCGGTCAGGGCCAGCGACCCCATGATCCCTTGCCAGATCCCGGCCGACTCGGCACGAGGCGAAAGGGTGGCGGTGATGAAGGACAGCCCCCGTGCCTGGAACATCGGGATGGCGGCGGCGATGGTGTCGGCGAGAAGGGTGACGAGGATGACCACAGATGACAGCAGGGTGAAGAGGAGCAACCCGGCGACGAGGGCGTTCACCGGGCTGAACCGACGTCCCTCGATCGACCGGCGGACCAGGTCGGTCGTCGAAATCGAAGACGTGTCGGACGTCATCTCAGTACCTCTGCCGGTAACGGCGCACGATCCGCTCGCTCACCACGTTGAGCCCCAGGGTCAGGGCGAAGAGGACGAGGCCAACGAAGAACAATGACTGGAAGGCTGCGACGTCACCGGCCACCTGATCCGAGCCGACGGCGAGGTTGGCGATTGCGCCCGTCATCGTGAGGCCGCCCTCCGTCGGGTCGAAGGTCATCATCCCATTGAGCCCGGCGGCCAGGGCGACGACCATGGTCTCGCCGATCGCCCTGGAGACACCGAGGATCAGCGCGGCGAAGACACCCGAGATGGCGGCGGGGAACACGACCCGAAGGGCGGTGTGCCATTGCTTGGCGCCAAGCCCGTAGGACGCCTCGCGCAGGGAGTTGGGCACTGCTCGCATCGCGTCCTCGGACACCGAGGCCACGAGGGGGATGGTGAGGATGCCGACTGCGATGCCGGCGGCCAGGAAGTTGGCGCTCTGGGCCCCGGGGAAGACACCGCGGACGATGTTGGGCGTGATGAACTGGAGGGCGAAGAAGCCGAGCACCACCGAGGGGATGCCGGCCAGGATCTCGAGCGTCGGCTTGAGCACCCGTCGCACCCCGGACCGGGCGTACTCGGAGAGATACACGGCCGAGCCCAGCCCGAACGGCACGGCCACCAACATGGCGATCCCGGTCAGCATCAAGGTGTGGACCACCAGAGCCAGGAGCTCGAAACGGCCGCGCCGGGGGAACCAGCCACTGGCCCAGAGCTGGCTGATCTCGATGGCGGAGAGAAAGGCCCAGGCCTTCCCGACGAGGGCAAGGACGATCGCGACCGAGATGAGGATGGAGATGGCCGCCGCGGCGAGGAAGAGTGCCTTGACGGTGCTCTCACGACGATGGCGGCGGACATCGCCGGTCAGGTCGACCGCGGTCGCGCCCTGTGCCCCGGCCATGGCCCTCTCCTCCGGCGTCCTCAACCCTTGGCGCTTTCCCAAGCCGTCCGGGTGGCTTCCATGTCCCCGGCCGGCACTTGGACATATCCGGCGTCCGACACCGCGGCCAGACCCTCGTCGGAGAGGTAGAAGTCGACGAACGAGACCAGATCCGGCCTGCTCCCCAGGTCGCTGGTCTTCACGTAGATGAACAGCGGCCGGGAGAGGGGGTACTCGAAACTGGCGATGCTCTCCGCCGAAGGGGCGACGCAGCCCGACTCGCCGCTGTCGACCTCGATCGCCTTCAGCACTTCCTGATTCTCCTCGTAGAAAGCGAACCCGACCCAGCCCAACGAAGTGGGGTTCTCGGTGATCCCCTGGACGATCACGTTGTCGTTCGCCGATGCGTTGTAGTCGGCCCGGGTGAAGTCATTGCCCTCCCCGAGCCGCTCCTCGGCGAGGTCGGCGATGACCAGCTCGACGAACGTGTCGTAGGTGCCCGATTCCTCCCCGGGCGCGGTGACGATCAACGGCTCGTCCGGGTAGGGGGCGTTGGGTGCGCCGATCTCCGAGGCGAGCTCGTTGGCGTCGGCCCATGTGGCGAAACCCTCCGATTCCGGCCCGAGCAGGGCGTACAGGTCGGTGAAGACCAGACAGCTCACGGCTTCGTTGCCTGGGTTGGTCATGACGGTGAGCCCGTCGGTGGCGATGTGGAGCTCGACATAGGAGATCCCGGCTGCCTCGCAGTCGGCGATCTCCTCCTCGGAGATGGGACGGGAGGCATCGGAGATGTCGGTCTCGCCGGCACAGAACCGGGCAAACCCGTCACCGGTCCCCGGGCCCTCGACGGACGTGGCGACACCCGGGTTGGCGTCGTCGAAGGCCTCCCCGACCCGGGCCGTTATCGGCTCGACGGTGGAGGATCCGGAGACGACGATGCTTCCCGAGGACTCGCCTCCATTCTCGCCGGCCGGGGAGGTGGTGTCGACGGCCCCGTCTTCCCCACAGGCGGCGAGGATCAGGGCGACGACCGCGACCAGACCCATCATACGACCGATACGGGACTTCATCCTTCTGTGCTCCTTGTTCATGGAACGATCTCTTCGGAGGCCACGGGTCGTCCCACAGCCCGATATCAACGTACGGAGCCCCGTTGACCGGGCGTTTGCCCGTGGGTGAACGAGAGATGAACTCTTCGAGCCGGGTTTGCCTGACACCCGGGCGGTAAGGCTTGGATCAAAGGTGATCAGGTCGGCTTCGGGTGGGATCTCCCGGGGCAGGGGGTTACCGCCACGGGCGAGAGACTACGAAACGGGGCCTTCAAGAAATTTCTCGAATCCCGGATCAAGGGGATGGAATCTGTCCCGGGGGTCTTGTAGGTTATCGAACAGATGTTCGATTTGCTGGAAGCCCCGCCCCGGTCCTCGACCGATTCCCATCGTTCGGTCTTGCCCTCCGACCTGGATTCAATCACCCCCGGACACGTCCTGGGCACGGTTTTGGCCGCCATAGACCGGGAGCAGCTTTCGGGGTACGAGCGGGTGAGCTTGTTGAAGGCTCGGGCTCGGCAGGTGGCCCACGATCAGGCCCAGCTCTACGCAGACATGCAGGCGGTCCACGAGTCGGTCGGAGAACTGTGGGACGTCAACGACGTCGACGAGATCTATCAGGCCACCGCGTCCGAGGTTCAGGCTGCTCTCACCCTGACCCGGCGGTCCGCAGAAATCCAGGTGGACCTAGCCTTCACCCTGCGGGTGTGTCTCCCCCACGTCTGGCAGGCGTTACATGACGGTCTCATCGACCTGGCCAAGACCCGGGTCATCTCCGATCAGACCATCCACCTGCCCCGGGACCTGGCCGAAGGGTGGCCGACACCGCCCTGGAACGGGCACCAGACCAGACCACCGGACAACTCCGGGTCCGCCTCGTTCGTCTCGTCATCAGCGTCGACCCGGCTTCGGCCAAGGAACGATACGAACACGGATTGGAACAACGCCGGGTGGTGACCGAAGCCACCAACAGGGGGACAGCAAACCTGTTGGGTCTCGACCTGCCGGCCGACGCCAACGCCGCCAGGCGACGGATCAACCGGTTGGCCTGGGCCGCCAAGACCAAAGGCGACCCCCGCACCATCGACCAGATCAAAGCCGACGTGCTGCTCGACCTGCTCACCGGTCGCAACCACAGCTCCACCAAACGGGACCGTGGAGTCGTCGACATCAAGGTCGATCTGACCACCCTGGCCGAACTCGACGACAGACCCGGTGAGATACCCGGCTGGGGGCCGATCATCGCCGACATCAGCCGACAACTCGTCCGCGAGCAGGAGGACTCCGAGTGGCGAATCTCCATCACCGACGACCAGGGCGAGCCGATCGCCGTCACCACCACCCGACGACGACCCACCGCCGCCCAAAGACGCCAGGTCGAAGCAAGAAACCCGACATGTGTCTTCCCTGGGTGCCGGATGCCCGCCACCCAATCCGACCTCGACCACGAACATCCCTGGGCCGAAACCCACCGCACCACGGCCAGACATCTCGAACCACTCTGCGAGCACGACCACACCAACAAGCATCAGCGGCTTTGGCAACTCCAACAGATCAAACCCGGCGTCTACCAGTGGACCAGCCCCCTTGGCCACACCTACACCACCAGACCCGAACTGAGCCTCCCCCGGTTTCCCGGACGGTCTTGGTTGGCTGATCATGCCACCTCGGTGAGGCTGGCGTGATACGTCTCGTAGTCGATGGGTGACAGGTTGTTGATCGAGGTGTGTCTCCTTTCAGGGTTGTAGAAGGCTTCGATGTATTCGAAGATTGCCTGGGCCAGTTCCCGGCGGGTGTGCCAGGTTCTCCGGTCGAGCAGTTCGAGCTGGAGAGTGCCGAAGAAGCTCTCTGCCATGGCGTTATCGAGGGCGTCTCCGACGGTGCCCATCGACCCGAGCAGCGCGGCCTGGCGTAGCCGTTGTCCGAACGCCCAACTGGTGTATTGGGTTCCGTGGTCGGCGTGGTGGATCACCGCACCGGGTGCGGGTTTACGACGCCAGCAGGCCATGTCCAGAGCATCGACTACCAGCTCAGTGCGGAGATGGTCAGCGATGGACCAGCCGATCACCCTTCGGGACCAGGCGTCGATGACCACAGCCAGATACACCTTCCCTTCCAAAGCGGCGTGTTCGGTGATATCGGCCACCCACAGCCGGTCGGGGCCGGCCGGATGGAACTGACGGTTGACCAGATCGTCGGAGGGCTGAGCATGAGGATCCCGGCGGGTGGTGCCATGACGGCGGCGGCGCCGGTATATCCCTTCGATCCCGGCCTGACACATCAGCCGTTCCACCCGTTTCCGGGACACTGACATCTCCTGGCCGAGCCGGAGTTCGGCCCAGATCCTCGGCGAGCCGTAGGTGCCCCGGGATTGACGCCAGATCTCAGTGATCGTCTCGGTGAGCCAACGATCCTCGATGGTGCGGGCCGACGGATGAGACTGGCGATACCGCCACTCATAGAAGCCGCTCGGTGACACGCCCAGCCTCGACGCCATGAACCTGATCGGAAACCGGGCCTTCTCCACGTCCATGAACCGAAAGATCACTTCGGGAGGACATTCTCCTGGGCGAAGAAGGCAGCGGCTCGAGAGAGCAGATCACGCTCCATCCGCAACACCCGGTTCTCCCGACGAAGCCGGGTCAACTCCTCCTTCTCAGCCGTAGTCAACCCTTCCCGTTTGCCCTCGTCGACATCGGCCTGGGCCATCCAACGGCGCAACCCCGACTCGGAGATCCCCAGATCCTCAGCAATCTGAGCCACCGGTTTCAGACCCTCACGGGCCAACTCCACGGCACGTCTCCGAAACTCGGGCGGGCTTCGCAGCAGGCATCGCTCCTCCATTCTCGGTGCCCTCAGACACCAAACGGTACGAGTCCGGCGAAGCGGGGGAGGCTCAAACCACCGTGACCGGCTACTTCCCCCTCCCCGGCTTCGCCGGTACTCCCCCCTTCCAGGGGAGAAACGTCCCCGATAGAGAGATACGGGCTAGAGAACCGCCGTGGAGCGGGCCCGGGCCAGCTCTTGGAGTGCGATGTGGGTGTCGACACCTGTGGTGGGTGGGACCCGCTCCCAGGTGCCGTCGGCCCCGAGCGCCCAGGCCAGGGTGTCGTCGGCGAGAAGCACGTCGAGGATCTCATCGACCCGGAACTGGAGATCGGGGTCGGTGATCGGGGCCAGGGCCTCGACACGACGGTCGAGGTTTCGTGGCATCAGGTCGGCCGAGCCGATGTAGTAGTGACGGGTGCGGCCCCTGGCCCCAAACCGGAAGATCCGGGAGTGCTCCAGGTACCTCCCCACTATCGACCTGACCCGGATGTTCTCGGAGAGCCCTGCCACACTTGGCCGGAGACAGCAGATACCGCGCACGATCAGGTCGATGCGGGTGCCGGCCTGGGAAGCCTCGTACAAGGACTCGATCATGGCGGCGTCGACCAGGGAGTTCATCTTGAGCGTGATGTGGCCGTCGGGCCGGGACGCCTCGTCTTCGATGAGCTCGATGAGCCGGTTCCGGATCCCGTTGGGCGAGATAGCCAGCCGTTTGTAGGTCGTCTGCCTCGAGTACCCGGTGAGGTAGTTGAACAGGTCGGACAGATCGGCGCCGATGTCGGGATCGGTGGTGAACATCCCGACGTCCTCATAGGTCCGGGCCGTCTTCTCGTTGTAGTTCCCGGTGCCGATGTGGGCATAGCGGACCACGCCCTCACCCTCACGCCGCACCACCAGGGCGAGCTTGGTGTGGGTCTTGAGCCCCACCACCCCATACGTGACATGGACGCCGGAGTCCTCCAGACGTTGCGCCCACTCGATGTTGCGCTCCTCGTCGAACCGCGCTTTCAACTCCACCAAGGCGGCGACCTGCTTCCCGGTCTCGGCAGCCTTGATCAGCGAAGCCATGATCGGGCTGTCGCTCGAGGTGCGGTACAGGGTCACCTTGATGGCAAGCACCCTCGGGTCACGGGCCGCCAGCTCGAGGAAGGACTCGACGGTCGAGGTGAACGAGTCGTAGGGATGGTGAGCGAGCAGATCCCCCTGTTTCATGACCTGGAAGAAGTCGACCAACTCGCCCGGAGCCGTGACGAGACGAGGCGGGGTGACCCCGGCGAACACCTCGAACTTGAGCTCGGGCCGCTCCAGCTCGTAGATCCCCATCAGACCGGCCAGGTCGAGCGGGCCGTCGATTCGATAGACGTCGTCCTCGGTCGCCCCCATCTCCCGCATCAGGAGATCGAGCACGTCCTCGGGCATATCGGGGTGGATCTCGAGTCGGACCACGTTCCCGAACCTCCGCTGGGTCAACTCCGACTCGAGGGCCATGAGGAGGTCGCCACCCTCGTCCTCCTCGACCTCGATGTCGGCGTTGCGAGTGACCCGGAACACGTTCTGGCCCAGCACCTCCATGCCCGGGAACAGCGCATCCATATGGGCACCAATCACCTGCTCCAGAGGCACGAAGCGCTCGAGGTCGGGAAGCACGACGAAACGGGGAAGGATCGGGGGCACCTTGACCCGGGCGAACTTGGTCAAACCTGTCTCCGGATTCCTCACGAAGACCGCCATGTTGAGCGACAGGTTCGAGATGTAGGGGAAGGGATGTGAGGGATCGACCGCCAACGGGGTCAGCACCGGGTAGACCAACTCCCGGAATTGATGGTCCAGGTAGTCACGGTCCTCGGGGTCGAGAGTGGAGTAGTCGCTGAAGACGATGCCCTCGTTGGCCAGCGCCGGCGCCACCTCGGAGAGAAACTGCTTGGAGATCGCCTCGTACTGAAGCTCGACCTCACTCCGTATCGCGGCCAGCTGCTGGCTCGGGGTGATCCCGTCGGGAGGGGTGAAGCCGACGCCATGGGCCACCTGCTCCTTGAGACCGGCCACCCGCACCTGGAAGAACTCGTCGAGGTTGGAGGCCCAGATCGCCAGGAACTTGACCTGTTCGAGCAGGGCAAAGTCTGGCCGTGCCGCCAGCGACAGGACCCTCCTGTTGAACTCGAGCCAGGAGAGCTCCCGGTTCAGAAAATGCTCTGGGTTCATCGATTCCATTGCCACGCCACTGATTGGAGTGTCCGGTTCACAGATTGGTTAACGGTCGAAACGAAGACCGCCTAAAAGAAAGAGTCGGAGCTGCTCCGCCACTGTCTCGATCCGCTCCTGCGGGTCCGGGGCCGTGATCACCGCCTTGGCGGCGGACATGATCGTGTCCTGGATGAGCCGACCGGCCAACTCCGGTGGCATCGGCCTGAACTCGCCCCTCTCCACTCCCTCGAAATAGAGACCGATCATGGCGCCGGCGAGGTTGGAGTGGGCGGAGCGGATGCGCTCCTGTGCCTCCAGGCCCATCCGTCCCACCTCACGATGGAGGATCAGGCCGAGGACCGGGTCGCTGGCCACGAACTCGACGGTTCGCCCGGCGAGGTCGGCCAGTCTCTCGCCCGCCGAGCCGGATTGTGAAGTGGTGACGATCAGATCGTCGATGACTCCGGGCAGCTCCTCTTCCACCAGGGTCGCGATCAGGTCGTCCCGGTCGGCGAAATAGTCATAGAGCGTGGTGCGGCCCACGCCGGCGGCGAGGGCGATCTCGCCCAGGGGTATATCGGCGGTCCCTGCTTCGGCGATCAAAGCCTTGGCCGACGCCAACAACGAGACACGGATGAGGGCCTTGTGCTCATCGATCGAGGCGGCGCGGATGCGGGGCATGGGAAAATGCTATCCCGGTCGAGGGGGAAACGACGCTCGGTTGTCGTCGCTCCGACCCTCCGTGACGTAGATTCTCCTCGACACAGGAGGACTCCAATGGGTAACGAGCAAGGAACTGCCGATCTGCGCGTGAAGAATGGGGCCCGACCCTGGAGCGGGTTCTTCCTGGGCCTCGTCCTCGGGCTCGCCATCGCCGTGATCCTGCAGCAGGCGGGCATCTGGCCGTTGGACCGGCTGCTGTTGTTCGGGTCGGCCGGTCTGTTCGCCCTGATCGGGATCCTCCTCGCCGGAGTGGGCCGGGAGAGAGCGGGGGCCTTCTCCACCATCCTCCCCCTCGTGCTGGCGGTCGCCCTGATCGGATACGGGGCCACCGGACTCGGCTCGATCAACGAGAACGGCGAGCTGAACGGAGGCTGCACCGTGGACGCGTCCTCCGACATCGACGACACGGTCGTCACCGATACCAGCCGCCAGGGCCCGTTCGAGATCGACCCCGACGGCGGGCTGTCCTGGGTGGCCGCTTCGCCGGGCCCGATCATGGACCACTTCTGGGAGATCTGGGTCGACGTCGGTGGCTTCGACGTGGTCGTGGCCGACAACGAGGAAGCCGAGCCGAACACCGCCGGCGACACCGAGAACACCGGGGACGTCGCCGACGTCTCCGCCTACGTCGAAGACGTGTCCAACTACGCCGGCGTCGAGCTGAATGGTGTGTTCATCGTCGGTGGGGATATCGAGGGCGAGGGCGGAGCCTGTGACGGCTTCGGCTTCGTAACACTCGTGGCGGATCCCCTGTCCACGCTCATCTCGCAGATCGCGGCCGGGGTCGGGTTGCTCGCATTGATCGGTCTCCTGGTCCTCCCCTTCAATCGCACCCGGAAGGTCGAGGTAGTGCCCGAGGAGAGGCTCGGGGAAGACGCCGAGATGGCGGAAGCGGCCGGTGGGACCGGGGCCGCAGGTGGGACCGGGGCGATGGAGGCCGAGGACGGCGAAGCGGGGGCGACCGACGGAGGGGCGCACGTACGCAGGGACGAAGACGAGATCGAGACGTGAGCTCGAAGTCCTGACCGGCAAATCGTCTTGGCAAAAGGGGGCATCGCCGCCAAACTCGGAGGGTGAGCACAGGCCCGATCCAGCTGACAACCGAGCTGGCCGCCGAGTGGAGGGGGCGGGCCGCCTGCGCCGGCTATCAGCACGCCCTCTTCTTCCCTGTCGGTGACACCGATGCCTCCACCATCGAACGCGCCCGTGAGATCTGCCTCAACTGCGCCGTCACCGACGACTGCCTCGAATACGCGCTGGAGACGAACCAGAGAGCAGGGATATGGGGCGGCACCACCGAGGAGGAGCGCCGCTCGCTGAGGCGGAAGTGGCTGGCCACCCGACGTCGGGCCGGCTGACCCGATCCTGAGGGCCGGACCCTGAACAGCACCAGAAGGGCCATCCTGGGCGTGGCCCTGCTCTTCTTCGGGAACGGGGTGGTGGTGGGAAGCTGGCTGCCTCGTCTCCCCGAGATCCGCGACCGTCTGGGGATCGACCTGGGGACTCTCGGCCTGACACTCGCCCTTGGCGGTTTCGGCTCGCTCGTCGGGTCCTCCGTTAGTGGCCTGATCGTGGGTCGCGTCGGGTCACGAAGCTCGGCTGTGGTCGCCGCCGTTCTCGGCTACGTCTTCCTCCCGCTCATCTCCGTCGCACCAACTGCATCACTGCTCGCGGTGACCCTGGCCGCATTGGGGTTCGTCGACGCTCAGGCGGACGTCGGGATGAATGCGGTCGGGGTCCGGGTCGAGGAAGCGGTGGGGAGGTCGGTCATGACGAGGCTGCACGGGCTGTGGAGCCTGGGCACCCTGGTCGGGTCGGGGGCCAGCGCCCTGTCCGTCCTGATCGGGTTGGGGTTGGGGCCCCAGCTGTGGATCACGTCGGTGTTCGGTGTGGCCGTGGCCCTGATCGCAGCCCGGCTCATCCCGGACGCGCCGCCTCGATCCCGCTCGGGCGAGAGATCGGGCCGGCTCGCCCTGGGACTGATCCTGGCCGGGGGATTGGCCGTTTTCGTCGAGGGGGCCCCATTCGATTGGAGCGCCCTCTTTCTCATCGACGTGACCGGGAGCGGGCAGGTGCTGGCCGGCACCGGAGTCATCCTCTTCACCGCGGGGATGCTGGCCGGTCGTCTCGCCGGCGACCATGTCGTGGATCGCTTTGGGGCGATCGCAACGCTCTATTCCGGCATGGTCGTCTCGATGCTGTCGCTCCTCTTCGTGGTGAGCTTGCGGACGGCGGCCGCGGCACTCGTCGGCTTCGCCCTCTGGGGCCTGGGGATCTCGGTCGCCTTGCCCGTCCTCTACAAGCTGGCCGGCTCCCATCCCTCGTTCGGTGAGGGCTCGGGGCTGGCCGCCCTGACCGTCGGCACCCGTGTCGGCTTCATGGCCGCCCCGGCACTGATCGGGGTCGCCGCCACAACATGGTCTCTCCCGGCCGCCCTGGGCGCGGTGGTGGGGCTCGCCGCCATCGCCTCGCTGCTCGCCATCCGTCTCACCATCGCCACACGGCGAACGATCGACGATTCCCTTCCCGACCGGGGGGTCCCATAATGTATGGACAACCAACACGGGGAATGGCATGAACAAGCAGGCCGAGTACGTGATGCGCACAGTCGAGGAGCGTGGGATCCGCTTCATCCGGCTCTGGTTCACCGACGTTCAGGGTTTCCTCAAGTCGGTCTCGATCAGCCCTGCCGAGCTCGAGGTGGCTTTCGACGAGGGGATGACGTTTGACGGCTCGGCCATCGACGGGTACGCACGCATCCAGGAAGCCGACATGCTGGCTCGACCGGATCCATCCACCTTCGCCGTCCTCCCCTGGCGGACCGAGCAGCAGGTTGCCCGAATGTTCTGCGACATCGCCACCCCGGACGGCGAGCCCTTCTCCGGCGACCCACGGATCGTCCTCAAACGCAATCTGGGCCGGGCCTCGGAGATGGGGTACAACTTCTACGCGGCACCCGAGCTCGAATTCTTCTACTTCCGCGACTCGGGTCCCGAGCCCGAGGTTCTCGACCGCGGGGGATATTTCGACCTCACCCCACTCGACGGGGCCCAGGACTATCGCCGAGACACCATCAACGCCCTGGAACAGATGGGGATCCCGATCGAGCACTCACATCACGAAGTGGCGCCGAGCCAGCACGAGATAATCGCCCGGTACACCGATGCGTTGACCATGGCCGACACCATCATGACCTCACGGCTGACGGTCAAGGAGGTCGCCCTCAAGCACGGGATCTACGCCACGTTCATGCCCAAACCCTTGGAGGAGCACGACGGGTCGGGCATGCACCTGCATCTCTCCCTGTTCGAGGACGACGTCAACGCCTTCCACGAGCCGGGCACACCGGGTGGGCTGTCAAAGGTCGGGCAGGCGTTCATCGCCGGGATCCTGGGTCATGCCGCCGAGATGACCGCCATCACCAACCAGTGGGTCAACTCCTACAAGAGGCTGGTCGACGGGTTCGATGCCCCGATCTACATCTCTTGGGCCCGCAACAACCAGTCGGCCCTGGTCAGGGTGCCGACGGTGAAGAAGGGCAAGCCGTCTAGTGTCCGGGTCGAGTACCGGGCGGCCGACGCGGCCTGCAACCCCTACCTCACGTTGTCGGTGATCCTCGCCGCCGGTCTCGCCGGGATCAAGGAGGGTTACGAGCTGCCTCCGGAGATCTCGGCCAACGTGCACCTGATGACCCCCTCCGAACGGGCTGCCGCCGGGGCCAAGCGTCTCCCCGAGACCCTGTCCGAGGCGCTCGACCTGATGGAGGGCTCCGATCTGGTGGCCGATGCCCTCGGCGAGCATCTCTTCGACTGGTTCCTGCGCAACAAGCGCAAGGAGTGGGACCGCTACCAGCATCATGTCTCACGATTCGAGCTCGAGAGCTACCTGCCGATCCTGTGATCGTCGCCATCTATCCCGTCAACTGCTCGGAGAGCATCCTCGACGGCCTGCTCCTGGCCGGGGCGACCCACGTCGAGGCGCAAGAGCTGACCCCCGAGGACCGTGCCATCAACGACGCCGACATCCTCCTCGTCGAGCTCGGTGACCAGCCGATCCGTCGTCTGCGCGAAGTGTCGAGGATCGCCGATGAGATCGGTCTCCCCATCGTCCTGGGGGTGTCGCTCGATCAGCTCGCCTTGATGGAGTCGACGGCAGGCATCTCCGATTTCATCACCACCCCGGTCGACCCTCTCGAGCTCAGGCTCCGGGTGCTGCGTCTCACGGCGGAGGCCTCGAACGACGACCTGCTCGTCTTCAAGGACTTGGAGCTGAACACCCTCAACTACCAGGCCACTTTGGCCTCGATCCCGATCGACCTCACCTTCATGGAGTACGAGCTGCTTCGTTTCCTGGTCGAGAACCCGGTGCGGGTCTGGTCCCGGGAGCAGCTCCTCTCCAAGGTCTGGGGCTACGACTATTACGGCGGCGCCCGCACCGTCGACGTCCACATCCGCCGTCTCCGTTCCAAACTGGGCGAAGAGAGGGCTTCCTGGATCACCACCGTCCGCTCCGTCGGTTACCGCTTCGGATAGGTCCCGGGTGCATCCAGCCACCCCACGGTGGTGACTCCACACAACATGGCGGGACCGACCACAATTGCGGGCATGGGTTTTCGCACCAAACAGGTACATGCCGGGGTCACACCCGACCCGAGCACGGGCGCCATCCTCACTCCCATCTTCCAGTCGACCACCTTCGTCCAGGAATCGGTGGACGACTACATGGGGAAGGGCTACTCCTACAGCCGTGGGGGCAACCCCACGGTTCGCGCCCTGGAGGAGAAGCTGACCGCCCTCGAGGAGGGTCATGACACCACCGCCTACGCCTCGGGGATGGCGGCCACGGTGGCCGTCTTCCTCGGGTTGCTCCAGGCGGGGGACCACGTGGTCATCGCCGACGTCGTCTATGGGGGGACCTATCGGTTCTCCGACCAATTCCTGACCAAGTTCGGGGTGGACGTCACCTTTGCCGACGCCTCCGACCCCGACGCGATCAGGGCGGTGATGCGCCCGGAGACCCGTCTCGTCTTCACCGAGAGCCCGGCGAACCCGACGCTAAAGGTCACCGACCTGGCCGCCATCTCGGAGATCACCCGTGAGTCGGGGGCCCTCCACGTGACCGACAACACCTTTCTCACCCCCTACTTCCAGAGGCCGTTCCAACATGGCGCCAACGTCATCGTTCACTCGACCACGAAGTTCCTCGACGGTCACAACGCCACCCTCGGCGGCGCAGTCGTCGTCGACAGCCAGGAGCTGCAGGAGAAGATCGCCTTCGCCCGGATCTCCGGCGGTCTGGTGATGTCCCCCATGGTCGCCTGGCTCACCTTGCAGGGTGTCAAGACCCTGAGCGAGCGAATGGATCGCCAGTCGGCCAGTGCCCTTGCCCTCGCCGAGTGGCTCCGGGGCCACCCCAAGATCGACTATGTCAACTACCCGGGTCTGACCGACCACCCTCAATACGAGTTGTCCGCCAGGCAGACGTCGGGCTTCGGGGCCATGGTCTGCTTCGAAGTCCACGGCGGGGCGGAGACCGGAAAGAAGCTCATGGATGCGGTTGAGCTGTGGAGCCTTGCCGAGAACCTGGGCGCGGTGGAGTCTCTTATCACTCACCCGGTCACAATGACCCACGCCGCCGTGCCCGCCGAAGAGCGGATCGCCGCCGGGATCACCGACGGGCTGGTCCGGCTCTCGGTCGGTCTCGAAGACGTCGAGGACCTCATTGCCGATCTCGACTCCGCTCTGGATCGGGTCTGACGGAGCCGGCCCCGATAGGCCCGGTCAGAGGGCCCTCGCCCTGATCAGGGCGTCCCGGGCGTACCTTCGCCCCTCTGCGGTCTCGACCGGGCGTCGGACCACCTCCGACTCGACGATGACCATGCCGTCCAGCCATTCGACGAGGGTCGGCAGGTCCCAGAGGAGCTCCGGATACTGCGGCCCGCCCCACCCGTCGGTGATGTTGGACACATCGTGACCGATCAGGAACAACTCACCGCCGGGCGACAGCCAGTCCTTCGCCCGGCGTACCACCTTCTCGAACTCGGCGGGCACCAGATGCAGATAGGCGACGAGAACCAGGTCGAAGGTCGTCGCCGGCTCCCACTCCAAGACATCGGCGACGACGAATGCCACGTCCGACGATTGGGCCGAGCCACGCGAGGTCGCCACCTCCGAGAAGTCGACCGCCGTCATCTCCCATCCCAGCGAGGCGAGCCAGATCGCATTCCGCCCCTCCCCGGCGGCCAGGTCGAGCCCGCGGCCCGGCGCTGCAGCTCCCAGCCGATCGGCGACGAAGAGATTCGGCGTCACGGACCACAAGTGTTCCGCCGCTCGATACCGCTCGTCCCACTCGCGTGAGTCCATCGATCGTCAGCCGAACTCGATGCCCTGGGCCAGCGGCAGGTCGTCACCCCAGTTGATCGTGGTGGTCTGACGACGCATATATGCCTTCCAGGCATCCGAGCCGGCCTCGCGTCCCCCACCGGTCTCCTTCTCCCCGCCGAAGGCGCCCCCGATCTCGGCCCCGGAAGTGCCGATGTTGACGTTGGCGATCCCGCAGTCAGAGCCGGAGGCGCTGAGGAACTTCTCCGCGTTCCGGACCAACTCGGTGAAGATGGCCGAAGAGAGCCCCTGGGTCACCCCGTTCTGGATCTCGATCGCCTCTTCCAGCGTGTCGAACTCGATGACCCAGAGGATGGGGGCAAAGGTCTCCTGCTGGGTGATCTCCGCTTCCTTGGGGACAATGGCAATGGTGGGCTCGACGAAAAAGCCCGGGCCATCGAGACGGTTGCCGCCGGTCACGATCCTCGCCCCCTGCTCACGTGCGATGTCCAGGGCTCCCATCATCTGCTCCACCGCACGCTCCCCGACCAAGGGGCCCATCAGGGTCCCGGCTTGGAGTGGGTCGCCGATACCGACTTGCTTGTAGGCCTCGGTGAGACGGCTCACCATCTTGTCGGCGATCGCCCGGTGGACGAGGAGACGGCGAAGACTGGTGCATCTCTGTCCGGCGGTACCGACCGCCGAGAAGAGGGTTGCCCGCACCGCCAGTTCGAGATCGGCGTCGTCCATCACGATGATTGCGTTGTTGCCGCCCAGCTCGAGGATGGAACGACCCATGCGCTGGGCCACCGCGGGGCCGACGACACGACCCATGTTGCACGAGCCGGTGGCGGAGATCAGTGGCAGTCTGGCGTCATGGCTCATCCGGTTTCCGATCGTGGCCCCGTCACCGACCACGAGGTTGAAGACGCCTTCGAAACCGCTCCCTTCCATCACCTCGTGGGCGATGCGGGTGGCGGCGATGGCACTGAGCGGGGTCCGTTCCGACGGCTTCCACACGACCGTGTCCCCGCAGACTGCGGCCAGGGCCGAGTTCCAGGACCAGACGGCGACGGGGAAGTTGAAAGCCGAGATCACCCCGACCGGGCCCAGCGGGTGCCAGTGCTCGTACATGCGATGGTTGGGCCGCTCCGAGGCCATGGTGCTCCCATAGAGCTGGCGGGAGAGACCGACGGCGAAGTCACAGATGTCGACCATCTCCTGCACCTCGCCGATGCCTTCGGGGAGGATCTTCCCCATCTCCAGGGTGACCAGGGCGCCCAGCGGTTCGATCTTCTGTCGCAGGGCATCACCGAGCCGTCGCACGTACTGGCCCCGCTTCGGGGCGGGGATGAGCCGCCAGCGCTCGAAGGTGTCGACCGAGTTGGCCACCACCCGGTCGTAATCGTCTGCGGAGGCCATCCCCACCGTGGCCAATGTCTCACCGGTGGTGGGGTTGGTCACCTCTATCCGGTCCCCGGTCGCCTCCAACCACTCACCGGCATAAACACCGCTGTTGTGTGCGTCGAGGCCAAGAGCGTCAAAGATCTCCGTCTTGTTCATCTCGCAGCCACCACCTCTATCTCGACGAGGAAGCCGCCGGGGAGGGCGCCCGCCTGGACGGCGGAGCGGGCCGGAGGCTCGGAGCCGAAATAGGACCCGTAGACCTCGTTGACCTTTTGGTAATCGGCCATGTCGGCCAGAAAGATCGTCGTCTTGGCGATGTCGTCATAGGAGAGCCCGAGGTCGCCGAGGATGGCCCCGATGTTGTCCATCGCCTGGCGCGCCTGGATCTCGACGTCGTCCGGTCCTCGCTCACCCGTGGCCGGGTCGAGGGCGACCTGCCCGCTGAGGAAGACCAATCCCCCGGCCTCGGTGGCGAAGGAATATGGGCCCATCGCCTTGGGGGCGGATGGCGTCGAGGGGACTCTCTTCGACAACTTGAGGACTCCTGGTTGCTACCGGGCGGAGGCTACCCGCGGTGTGACAGCTAGCTCAGGCGGCGCAGCTTTTCGCCGGCGCGGCAGCCCCGGCCGACCGGCGTCTGTTCGTCCGAGGCTGCTCAGACACGACTGACAGGTGACCAACCAGAGGGGTGGGGGTGGGCCGAGGGCGAAGTCGGCCGGCTATGAAAACGAGTTGCCGCAGCCGCAGGTGCGGGTGACGTTGGGGTTGTTGATGGAGAAGCCGGCGCCCATCAAGCCGTCCTTGTAGTCGAGGATCGAGCCTCTCACCATCTCGGCGCTCTCCGGGTCGACGACGACCTTGACCTCGCCGAACTCCTCGACGATGTCGGTGTCGTCGATCTGGCTGTCGAAGTACATCTCGTAGGAGAACCCGCTGCAGCCGCCGGGCCGGACCGCCATGCGGAGTGCGAGACCGGGCTCGCCCTCGGCGGCGATGAGCTCGCCGATCTTCTCGACGGCGAACTCGGTCACGTCCACCGTCTTCTCGGGCTTGTTCGACTTGATGCTGAGAATCTGTGTCATTCCTGAACCTGGTCGCCTACGTGGTAATGATAACCGGCTGTCACCGTAGGACCATTCCCACTACATACGTAGTGGAAATTACCATCAAGGGGCAATGGTCACCCGTGACGACGTCATCAAAACACTCGAAGGTGTCCGCGACCCCGAGTTGGGCGGCAACATCGTCGAGTTGGGGATGGTCACCGACGTCAACGTCGTGGACGACTCGGTCGATGTCGGGATCGCCCTCACCGTTGCCGAGTGCCCGCTGCGCAACCAGATCGAGAACGACACCCGACGCCGTGTGCAGGCGATGCCGGGGGTCGATCGGGTCGAGATCCGGACCACCGCGATGACCAAGAAGCAACGAGCCGGCCTCATGTCCGTTGCCAGGGCCAAGGCTCGAGAGGGCGCAGAGCCGACCCAGGTCTCGCCGACCACGAGGGTCATCGCCATCGGATCGGGCAAGGGCGGAGTGGGCAAGTCGTCGATATCGGTGAACGTCGCCGTGGCCATGGCCGAGAGCGGGATGCGGGTCGGGCTGCTCGATGCCGACATCTGGGGTTTCTCCACACCACGCATGCTCGGCGTCGAAGATCGACTCGAGGCCGACAGCGAAACCAAGCTCATCGTCCCGGTCGAGGCGATGGGGGTGAAGCTGGTCTCCACAGGGTTGATCATCGAGACCGAGGAGACCGCTCTCATGTGGCGGGGGCTCATGCTGTCCAAGGCGCTCGAGCAGTTCCTCAAGCAGGTGGAGTGGGGCGAGCTCGACTATCTGGTGATCGATCTTCCACCAGGCACCGGGGATATCCAGATGGCCTTGACCCGGATGCTGCCCCAGGCCGAAATGGTGGTCGTCACCACCCCACAACGCGCCGCGCAGAAGGTTGCCGTGCGGGTGGCGGACATGGCGCGTCGGTCACACATGCCAATCGTCGGGGTCATCGAGAACATGTCGGGCCTTGCCTGCGACTGCGGCAGGATCCATCACGTCTTCGGTCAGGGAGGTGGCGCAGGGCTGGCCGACGACCTCAGCGTCCCGCTGATCGCCTCGGTGCCCCTGGACCCCAAGGTGGTGTCCGGCGGAGATCATGGGGAGCCCGTCGTCACGACCGGACCCGGCTCGCAGGCGGGCATGGCCCTGCGGCAGGCAGCCGAGACTCTGATTCGGCTCGTGCCCCCGGCCGATCTCGAGACGTGCACCGGGCGCATCGCCAAGATCCTCACCGAGCTGGAGCTGCCGGCGTAAGGGTTCAGCCCTTGATGCCGCCTCCGAGCAGCCCACCGAGCAGATCGCCGATGTCGGACCCAGCTCCGGAATCACGACCGCCTCCGAGCAACCCCCGAGCAGATCGCCGAGCCCACCACCGGACCCGCTCCCGGCTTACCCGGCCGAGCAGATCGTCCAGTCCCCCACCCCCGCCGGGGACGGCCTGCCGGACTGCCTGTTCTGTGCTCGTCTCGTCCAGCCCGAGTTGCTCGGCCAAGCGGGTCAGGGGGATCTGGGAGAGAATGTCGTCTGCCGCGCTCATCGGGACCTCCTCACGTCACCGCCAGGAGTGGCGCCTCGATCCCCGAGCCTACCGCCGCTACGACTGGGTCTTGGGCGGGAGCCAAAGGTCGACTGAGAACGGCTTTCTCTCCAAGCCTTCGACCACATAGGTGTTCATCACCTTGTCGGCGATGGTTTGCCGTTTGGCGTCGACGAGGGGGAGCAACCATCCGAGGAGGCATATCAGCGAGTCGAGGATGTGCACGAACTTGCGACCTATGCCGGCCCCGGTCCCGATCACCTGTCCCTCGACGTTCACCACCCGGGTCCCCATGATCGCCTTGCCCGGTGTCTGACCGGTCAACCCGTCGAGATACCCCATGTATGCGGTGTAGGCCACGCCGAACAGCCCGGCCACCCCGTTGAGGAAGATGCTCCGTCCCAAGCCGAACACCAGCCCCACTATCAGACCAGGGGCGATATCGATCAGGTAGCCGAGGACACGTGTTCCCCACGACGCGAGATTGGCCGGGGTGGCAGCCGGCTGTCCCGCCGGGAACTCGGGTGGGGTGGTCACGAGCGCTTCCTCCTCTGGATGCTTGGCCGTCGCATTGAAGCAGCCAGCCCCCTCGTCATGTCGGCATAACCGTGATGCTTGTCAACCCGTCTCCCACCGAGAGCAGGTCTCGGCCAAAGTCGCCCGGCCATCAAACGGGTGACTAGTCACAACGAGCATGTCTCTAACTGTCCTTTAATCGCCACTGACAGTGGCCGAAGATGACGCTCAGAACGTGCCTCGGTGCGTGGGGTTGGGGGCAGCAGGGAGGCCAGATCGGAAGAGGACCCGAGAGGGTCCTCTTTCGTCGTCTCAGGGGACACTTCGAATCACCCGCAAACGGAGCGCACCAGCGGATATGGGTTGACCGCGGAGCCTCCACCCGGGTGGTACTCGAAGTGGAGATGGGGCAAGTGGTCTGGCGCGTTGCCCGTCGATCCGACGTACCCCATCACCTGACCCTCGGACACACTCTGCCCCGCCGTGACCTCGGCGTAGCCATCGAGGTGGGCATAGAAGAACTGGTCGCCGTTGTCGGCCCGCAGCCAGATGGCGAGACCGCTGAGACTGCCGCTGGAGAGACGCAGGATCTGCCCCGAGTGGATGGCGACCACCGGGGTGTTGCGGGCGGCGATCATGTCGACGCCCTGGTGGGCCCGCCCTCCGGAGCGGGCATCCCCCCAGCTGTCGGTGAAGGAGACCGCCCCCGCCACCGGACAGGCCCCGCCGGTCGACGTCGGTGGGGGTGGTGCCGTGGTGGTGTTCTGGGGAACGCTGGTGGTCGTGTCTCCGCTGTCGCCGTCGGTAGTCGCCGTCGAGCCTGGCACCGTCGTGGTGGTGGCGTTGCGCGCCGCCTCCTCCGCGGCTCGCCGACGGGCCTCCTCGGCGGCGCGACGTCTCGCCTCCTCCTCGGCAGCCCTCTGCGCCACGAGTTGGTCGTAGACGGCCTGGGCCTCGACCAGACGACCCTGTAGCTCACCGGCCTTGGCCTCCAACTCGGCGGTCACGATCTCCTGCTCGGCCGACGCTTCGGAGAGCCGACCGGTCTGGCGATCGAGCTCGCTGCGAAAGGAGCGGAGCTGGTTGATGACCTCGGCATCGCCCCCGGTCACGTTTTTCAGGTACTCCATCCCGGCTCCGTATCTCTCGTCGCTGGCCGAGAAGAGGACCTGTATCGAGACGGCGGTCGACGAGCCCATGTACATCTCGACCGCCACCTCCTCCACCTTCTTCTCGGTTTCGGCGATCTTCACCCGGGCCACCTCGATGGAGGCATGGAGATCGGTTATCTCTTTGTCGAGGGCGAACTGACGGGCCCAGGCGGCCTGGACCTCTTCGCCCAGGGCTTGGGATTCGGCCATTATGTCGTTGACCTCGCGCCGGGCTCGACCCAGGTCCTCGTCGGTCACTTGGGCGATGGCCGGGAGGGCCAGCGCCATGACGAGTAGGGCCATCAGGGTCCGGGTGATGCGTGTCACGGGGGTTCAGTGGGCAGTGCGACGATGTCGTGCCCGTCAGAGGCTATCCGGCCTTGTTCGAACAGCAACGTGAGATGCGCCTCCACCGACCGGGCGGCGAGGGGGTGCAGTGCGCGGTCGACGTCCTTGTAGACGATCTCAACGATGGCGTCCGTGGAGGTGGCGCCGGACCGTATCGCCTCCAGAATCTCCTCGTGACGCTGCCGGCGATGGGTCAGGTACCAGTCGATCACCTGATCGGGATCCTCCATGTCCTCCCCGTGACCGGGATGCAGCTTTCTGAGCCCGATGTCACGCAGCTTGGTCAGGGAAGCGAGGTAGCGACCCATGTCCTCGACCATCACCGACGATCCACCCATGATGTGGTCCCCGGTGAAGAGGACGTCGCCGACCCGGAAACAGAGGTGGTCATCGGAGTGACCCGGGGTGTATATCACCGCCAGACGGGCCCGGCCGATCGTCAGACCCGAGCCCTCGCCGAGCATCAGGTCGGGATCGAAGCCCGTGCCCGGGGAATGCCCGAAGGCCGGGACGCCCAACTCCCGGGCCAGAGGGTTGGCCAAGGGGGCATGGTCGGGATGGGTGTGTGTGACCAGCACGCCAAGTGGGGTCGAATCGGCCACGCGCTCCAGGATGCGATCCCGATGAGTGTCGTCGACGGGGCCGGGATCGATCACGATCACCGCTCCCCCGTCCTCAACCAGCCAGGTGTTGGTCCCGGGCCCGGTGAACGGACCGGGATTGTTGGCCAGGATCCGCTCGATCCGCATCAGACGTCCGACGGACGATGGATGGGCACCGGGTCGCCGTCCCTGATCGGCATCACGGTGGCAGCGGGAAGCGCCTCTACTCGGGGAGCGGTCATCCGGGCATCCTACGAACCGGGTCAACCTGGCAGACTTGACCGGTGGCTTCCAGCCCCAACCCCTACCGCGATCTACCCGCCGTCGACGAGGTCGTGACGGCTCTCGGCGACCAAGGCATCGCCCGACCTCTGCTTCTCCAGTGCGTCCGATCCGCATTGGAGCTGGCACGCTTCGAGATCGCCGGTGGTGGCGTTCCCGACGTCGCACGAATCGCCGAAGACCTGGTCCAGGGTCTGTTGCGCTCCGCCTTCCACAAGGTGATCAACGCCACCGGGGTCCTTCTCCACACAAACCTCGGCCGCGCCCCGCTCTCGCCGGCGGCGGCGGAGGCGGCGCAGGAGGCGGCGATCTCGTACACCAACCTCGAGCTCGACCTGGGAACCGGCCGCCGGGGGGGAAGGGGAGAGTACGTCCGGGTGCTGCTGCAGACGCTCACCGGCGCCGAAGACGCACTTGTCGTCAACAACAACGCGGCGGCGGTCCTCCTCGCCCTGGCGGCCACGGCTGCGGGAAAGGCGGTCCCGGTGGCGAGGGGGGAGCTCATCGAGATCGGTGGCTCCTACCGCCTCCCCCTGGTGGTCGAAGCGGGAGGCGCCAGGCTGGTGGAGGTGGGGACCACCAACCGAACCCGGGCCGGCGACTTCGTCACGGCGTTGCAGATCCACGACTGCGGCGCCGTGTTGAAGGTCCATCCCTCCAACTATCGGGTGGAGGGGTTCGTGTCCGAGGTGCCGATTCAGGAGATGGCAACTCTGGCCCACGAGCGAGAAGTTCCCGTGATCCATGACCTGGGATCCGGGCTCCTCGATTCGAGCGCCCCCTGGTTGGGCCAGGACCCGCCCGAGTGGCTGTCGACGGAGCCAGGCGCCCGGCAGTCGATCGAGGCGGAAGCCGATCTGGTCACCTTCAGCGGCGACAAGTTGCTCGGAGGTCCACAGGCCGGGTTGATCATCGGAGCCGCCGAGGCGGTGGATCGGCTTCGACGTCATCCCCTGGCTCGGGCGCTCAGGGTCGATGCCCCGACCGAGGCCGCCCTGGCCAAGACCTTGGAGGCATATGCCGGCGGCGACGCGCGCCAGGTGCCGATCTGGCGCATGGCGACCATGACCGAAGACGAGCTCGGTCCCAGGGTGGAAGACCTCGCAACCCGGATCGGTGGGTCGGTCCGGGCCGGGGAGTCTGTCATCGGTGGCGGCAGCCTGCCCGGGGTGGGTATCCCGACGCCACAGGTCGCCCTGGAAGGCGAGGACCATCTCCACGGACGTCTCGTCGCCGCCGAACACCCGGTTCTCACCCGGAGACTCGACGAGGATCTCCTCGTAGACCTGCGGGCGGTGGCCCAAGAGGACGACGATCTGATCGCCGACATGGTGGCCAGTTGCCGCTGATCGGGACCGCGGGCCACGTCGATCACGGGAAGTCGACGCTCATCCAGGTCCTCACCGGGCGTGACCCGGACCGGTGGGCCGAGGAGAAACGGCGTGGCCTCACCATCGATCTCGGCTTCGCCTGGACGACATTGGAGCCGGTCGGGGAGGTGTCCTTCGTCGACGTCCCCGGTCATGAGCGGTATCTGAAGAACATGCTGGCCGGGATCGAGGCCATCGACGTCGCCCTGTTCGTGGTGGCGGCCGATGAGGGATGGATGCCCCAATCGGAGGAGCATCTGGCGGTGCTCGACCTGCTGGGCATCGAATCCGGCGTGGTCGCCCTGACCAAGATCGACCTGGTGGATCAGGGGCTGGTGGAGATGGTCGGAGCGGAGGTCACGGAACGACTCGCCGGGACGAGTCTGGAGTCGGCGCAAATAGTCCCCGTCTCGGCGGCGACCGGGGCCGGCGTCGACCGTCTTCGAGTCACGCTGGCGGGGCTGGCGGCGGAAATCCGGGCCCAGGGCGAGCGACCCCGTCTCTGGGTAGACCGGGCGTTCTCAATCCCCGGGGCGGGTACCGTGGTCACCGGGACCCTGACCGAAGGACCGATCAGCGTGGGTGACACTGTGGAACTGTTTCCCGGGCGCAAGCAGGCCCGGGTCAGGGCCATGCAAAGCCATGAGACCGAGGTCGACCACGCCGAGCCGGGACGGCGTCTCGCTCTGAGCCTGAGCGGCGTCGACCGGGCCGATGTCCCCCGAGGGACCATGCTGGGCCGCCCCGGGCAGTGGCTCCTCACCAATCGGTTCAGCGTAAGGGTCCGGCTTGCGCGCTACGTCAACGAGCTGACCACTCGCGGCGCCTTTCACGTGCATTTCGGGAGCGGCGCCCATCCGGCATCGATCAAACGGCTCGAGGATGACCATGCCCTGATCCAGGTCCCGATCGCCCTTCCGATGCGAACGGGCGACCGTTTCATCCTCCGAGAGACCGGTCGTCGTCAGGTGGTCGCCGGTGGCCTGGTCATCGATCCCTCGCCGGGGGCGCCCGCTCGTGCCATGGAGGCGGCCACCCGGATCGATCCCCTCGCCGGAAGTGACGAGGTGGCGACGGCGCTGCTCGCCGAGCGTGGCCTCGACGTCCTGGACCGGCTAGCTGCGCAGAGCGGGGGTGGACGACCCCGGGGCGGGGTCGTCGTGGGCCCTATCGCCCTCAGCCGGGGGCGGTTCGACGAGTTGCGCTCCAAGATCGAGAGAGCAGTGGCCGAGCACCACGCCGGGCACCCTCTCCGTCCGGGCATGCCGTTGGCAACCCTGGCCACCACCTTCGAGATCCCTCAGGAGCTCACCGATCGGCTCATCGAGGAAAGCGATCAGCTGGTTCGCCTCGGCCCGGACGTGGCCTCGAAAGAGCACCGTCAGGACATGGGCACCGAGCACCAGAAGAGCTGGGACCAAGCGGAGGTCCGGCTCAGAGCGGGTCTCGCCGTCCCCAATGCGGGCGACCTGGGTCTCGACCGGGAGCTGATCCATTTGTTGATGCAAAACGGGAAACTGGTGCGGGTCTCCGAGGACCTGGTCTTCCTGCCGGAGCAGATCGAAGAAATCGTCCGAATGCTCGGGGACATGGGCACACCGTTCACGGTTTCCGACTTCCGTGACCACACCGGTCTGTCCCGTAAGTATGCGGTCCCGTTGCTGGAGTGGGCGGACAGGGAAGGGCTCACCGTCCGGCGGGGCGACGAACGGCAACTTCGGTGAGCCATTCGAGCGTGCCGATGGTCAGCCGACCAGGGGCATGCTCCTTCTCTCGACTTCGGTGAGACCTCCCCAGATTCCGAACGGTTCCCGGATCTGGAGGGCATGTGTGGTGCAGGGAACCCGAACGGGACACACGCCACAGATTGCTTTGGCCTTCATCTCCCTGCGCTCCCGCTCCTCCTTGCGCTCAAACGTGGAAGGCGGGAAGAAGAGGTAGGCATGGCTGCCCCGACACAGCGCGTCGAGCTGCCAATCGTCCACGCTGGACAATCTGACTCCTCCCTGTCTAGCGACAACCGGCCCGAACCTACTCAGAGGGATCGCCGGCGGCAAGGAAGAAAATGGGAATCTCAAAGATCAGTTTTCGCGGGGCGGGTCACCGGCTCGACCTCGAGGAACATCCCGTCGACGCCGGAGACCAGGATCTCCGAGCCCGCAGACAGTCCGGCCTCACGGTGAGCGGTCGCCCGCCACCGTGCGCCTCTGACCTCCACCACACCGTCCGGGTCGAATTGCTCGAGGGCCACCCCGTGCTCGCCGATCAGCCCCCCGCGGCCGATGGTACGTGTCGAGAACCGGGCCCTCTGCACCGTGGGCATGGCGAGCAGGAAGAAGAAGAGCACCGCGATCACCGAGGGAAGCACCAGGTACCAGCGGGGATCGATCTGGGCCGAACCGTCGATGTAGAACGACCCTGCGACCTGGAGCATGGCCGCCCCGAGCAGGGTCAGCACCAGCACCCCGCCTCGCTGGTAGGCGACGGTGAGCAGGGCCCAACCGAGGATCGCCAGTGCCAGTGCCCAGGGTTTGATCGGGAGCGTGACGATCCCCCACCCGGCGAGCAGGAGGGAGAGCGAGGCCACCCCGGCGGCCACCCCGGGACCGATGGCGAAGAACTCGAACGAGGCGACTGTCAGCCCGACCACCAAGAAGAAGAATGCGGCCTCGGGTGTGGCGGCCAGCCTGAAGAAGCGGGTCCCGAGACCGGGCTGGCGGAAGGTCACCTCCTTCAGCGTCACCCCGTCCTCGAAGGGAACCAGGGTCTCGACGGTCACCGGGCCATCGACGGTCTGGAACGTCTCCCCGTCGAGGTCCTGGAGATACTGGCGGAGGCTGGGTTGGAGTTCGAACTCCGTCTGCTCAGCGGGAATCGGCCCGTCGAAACCGATCGTGCCGTCGGGCGCGCCGGCAACTCTCGGGGAGAGCAACCCGAGATGAGACCCCGGTGCCATCGCCGCGTGCTCCGACTGGTACAGGATCCACCACGCCCCGCCACCGACCACCGCCGGCGCCGGCCCCGCCCAGACTGCCAGCGGCAGAGGCGGGTTCTCGACCTTCCCGAGCAGTTCGTCGAGGGCCTCGCCGTCGAGGACCGCCGGTGAATTGACCTGGAGCAGAGCAAGCACCCGGCCTCGTTCCGCGGCCGCATCTATCGATGAGCTCATGAACTCGAGTGCCGAGGCGTCGAGCGGGCCGCTGACGTCGATCACGTCGATGCCGCTCTCACCTTCGCCGGCCGACCCGGCGAGCGGGATCAGACACAGGGTGAGGGCGATCACGACGCGGCGCACGGTCCGCGAGATTAGGTACGACTCCAGACCAAGAAACCGGCCCAACTCCGACGGCTATGGTCACCGTCTCATGCCGCTGGCCCTGGTAATCGCCGATTCTCCCTGGGTGGTGAATGACGTCCTGGCTTCCCTCCCTCAGGGCGACTGGGAGATCGAAGTACTCGACGATCCCGCCCAATCCGCCTCCAAGGTGGCCGAGATCGACCCGGACGTGGTGATCATCGACCTCCAGGTCAAGAGCATGGGCGGGATGGCCGTCGTGCGCGACATCAGGGCCAACCTGGAGGACGAGACGCCTCGCCTGGTCATGCTCCTCGACCGGGAGGTGGACGGTTTCCTGGCAAAGCGGGCGGGTGCCGACGCCTGGGTGGTCAAGCCTTTCCAGGCACATGCCCTGCGGCAGACGTTCAACCTGGCAGGGGCCGGTTAGCGCAGCCCTCGGGCTTGGACCCGCTCAGACGGTGGCCGGCACCGGCTTGGCTGAAACGGGGTCTGGCTCGCCGGCAGTGGGGAGCTCGAGCGTGAAGACGCTCCACCCGTCGTCATGGATATAGGCGAGCCGTCCACCCATCATCTCGGCGAGCTGGCGAGAAACGGTCAACCCGAGCCCCACCGACGATGGCTGTGAGCCGGGGTCATGGGCGCTGAAGTAGGGGAGGAAGATCCGCTCCTGCTCCGACGGCGGGATCTCCGCTCCGTTGTCCCGGACGGTGAGGACCACACGCCCATCGAACTCTGCGAACTCGACGCAGACCTGCTCCCCGCCGTAGCGAATGGCATTGGTCACCAGGTTTCTGATGATCTGACGTACCCGAACCGGATCGGCAACCGCCTTCACCCGCCCGGGGGCCTCGGTGACCCGGATCCGGAGTTGATCCGACTCGGGTAGCACCTCCACCACCTGGGCACAGTTGGCACCGAGGTCGACGACGACATGGCTGATGTGAACGGAATCGATCTCGGCCCTAGCCGCCACGAGGAGGTCTTCGACGATCCCAGCCAGGTCATAGGCCTCTTGGGCGATGGTGGAGGTGAGCTCTCGGCGCTCGTCGTCGGACAGGTCGGCGTTGTCGTCGCGGAGGATCTCGGCGAAACCCATGACCGCGGCCAGAGGTGTCCGCAACTCGTGGCTGACCGAGGCCACGAACTCGTCCTTGGATCGGACCAGGTGCTCGAGACGTTCGGTCTCCATCTGGTGCTTCTTTGCCTCCGCATGCCGTCGCAGGGCTTCCTCCCGGGCCAGGGCGCCCTCGAGCGTCTCCGAGAACCGCCAATAGGCGATGATCACCGTGGTCAGCGCCATGACGTAGACACCGTGGAGGAAGGCCCACCGCACCGGGTGAGCCATGGCGGCCGGATGGTTGAACACGTCGCCAGGGGAGATGATCCCCACGACAGAGTGATGCACGACGACGACGACCAGACCGACGGCCAATGGCCTCCAGTCCCGGTACAGGCTGATCAGGGGAATCACCACAAAGAAATGGAAGTGCGACTCGATCAGACCGTCGGTGAGGTGGACCAGAAGCCCGGAGCAGGTCACCAGGGCAAGGGCGGTCAAGACTGCCTGGTAGGTCCTGGTCTCCACGACCCGGGCGCCGGCGAGCAGGACGACGACGACGGCGAGCTCCGTGGCCAGATGCGTCGGATCGATGCCGGATCTGAGCCCGATGATCGCCAGGAACGGGATGTTGGCCCAGGCCACACCGAGAAGCAGCCGGTGCCGGCCCGCCAGCTGGTGCCGGGAAGCCGTGTCCCTTTGGGCAGCCAGCGCACGAACGCGTCGAGCTGCTGGCTCAACGACAGATGCGTCGTCGACCTTCTGGCCACTGAGATCATGAGGATTCATCGGCTCAGCTCGGCCATGCCCTTATGAGCGCAACGCAACGCGCGTGATGGTGAACGGTTGCCCGCTGACGGGGTGGTTTCGGGCGAAGTCGGCCGGCAATCGATTGCCGCTCCGAGCGGCAGACAGAGATCGATGGTGCTAGGTTCAGACCCGATCTGTCCCGGGGAGACAACAGCAGATCCATGATGCGAGAGGAGGAAAAACTTGCTACCTCGCAAGCTCCCATATGGCATGACACGTCGGGAGTTTCTCTACCTATCCGGCGCCGCCGTATTGGCGGCGGCATGCGGCAACGGAGGGACCGGGACCACCACCACCAGGGCCGGAAGCACGACGACGGCCGCCCTGGCCGGCGAGGAGCCGGCCGTGTCGTTCGTCGAGCCACGCGAAGCCCTCAGTGGTGAGCTGAAGATCCTGCTCTGGAGCCACTTCGTGCCCGCCCACGACACCTGGTTCGACCCGTTCGTCCAGCAATGGGGGGAGCAGGTCGGGGTCGACGTCACGGTCGACCACATCGCCGTCGGCGACGTGCCTGCGGCCATCGCCGCCGAGATCCAATCGGGCCAGCCCGAGCACGATCTCATGCAGTACATCGCGGTGCTCAGCCAACACGAGCCGTCGGTGGTCGACATGGCCGACATCGTCGCCGAGGCGGAGAGCCGCTACGGGACGATGCTGGACCTGACCAGAAGGTCGTCGTTCAACCCCAACACCGGCAAGTACTACGCCTACGCGCCGGCGTGGGTGCCGGACCCCGGCGACTACCGCAAGTCGCTGTGGGAGGGCGTGGGATTGCCCGATGGCCCTCGCACCTACGACGACCTGCTCCAAGGAGGCTCGGAGATCTTCTCCTCAGAAGGGGTCCAGCTCGGGATCGGGATGTCACAGGAGATCGACTCCAACATGGCGTTGCGTGGCCTGCTCTGGTCCTTCGGGGCCGGGATCCAGGACGAGAACGAGAACGTCGTCCTCAACTCGGATGCCACGATCGCGGCGATCGAGTACATGAACGAGTTGTTCGCCAATGCCATGACCCCGGAGGTGTTCGCCTGGGATGCGGCGTCGAACAACCAGGGCATCAACTCCGGCGAGCTGAGCTACATCCTGAACTCGATCTCGGCATATCGCACCGCTCAGGACGAAGGGTTGGATGTGGCCGACGACATCTGGTTCACCCCGGCACTCGAAGGCCCGGAGACGGCGGTGGTGGCCTCTCATGTCATGTACAACTGGATCATCCCCGACGCTCCGGACGTGAACGTGGCAGCGGCCCAGGAGTTCCTCCTGCACTACACCGAGAACCTGGCCCCGGTGTCCTGGCATTCGAAGCTGTACGACTTCCCCGCCTTCCCCGACCGGGTCCCCGGACTCGACGGGTGGGTGGCAGAGGACCCGTTCGGCTCGAATCCGCCGGACAAGTTGGCGGTGCTGGGCACCGCCCTCGACTGGGCGACCAATATCGGTCATCCCGGACCGGCCAACCCGGCGATCGGCCAGATCTTCGGCGAGTCGATCATCCCGGTGATGTTCGCCGACGCCGCTCAGGGCAACAAGACACCGCAAGAGGCGGTGGCAGACGCCGAGGGCCAGATCAACGCCATCTTCGACACTTGGCGGGAACAGGGTCTGGTTGGAAGCGGGTGAGATGTCCCCCCTCCTCGGAGGGGGGACTACCGCTCATATCGCCCTCTCTGTAATAGGGTCGAGGGCATGGCCGTCGTAGAAGTTCGTGGCCTGACCAAGCACTTCGGTGAGGTGGTGGCCGTCGACGGGGTCGATCTTCGCTCCGAGGAGGGTGAGTTCCTGGTCCTCCTCGGCCCCTCTGGATGTGGCAAGACGACCCTGCTTCGGATGATCGCCGGGCTGGAGCAACCCACCGACGGGGAGATACTCCTCGGAGGTGAGAACGTCATCGGATTGCCTCCACGGGCGAGACGCGTCGCCATGGTCTTCCAATCCTATGCCCTCTATCCCCACATGACGGTGGCGAACAACATCGCCTTCCCCCTCAAGTCGCAAGGGGTGGAGCCGTCACAGCGCACGACGAAGGTGCAGTGGGCGGCGGAGCTGTTCGGGATCGAGCGTCTCCTTCATCGTCGTCCCCGCCAGTTATCGGGTGGGGAGCGTCAGCGTGTGGCCCTGGCCCGGGCCCTGGTCCGCGAGCCCACCGTCTTTCTCCTCGACGAGCCCTTGTCCAACCTCGACGCCAAGCTGCGGGCGGCGGCGCGGGACGACCTGATGGAGTTCCAGCGGCGAATCGGGATCACCACCATCTACGTGACCCACGACCAGGTGGAGGCGATGGGCATGGGGGATCGCATCGCAGTCATGAACCAGGGACGTGTCCGCCAGCTGGGCACCCCCGAGGAGGTCTATCACCATCCGGCCGACGTCTTCGTGGCCCAGTTCCTGGGATCACCCCCGATGAACCTGCTCGAAGCCATGAACTACCTCTTCGGATTCCGCCCCGAGCAATTCATCCCGGAGGGCATCGCAGAGGACGAGGGAGACAGGGTCCCCTTCACCTTCCATGTCAACCGGATCGAGTACCTGGGCTCGGAGCGCTATCTCTACGGCCACATCCGCGAGTACGACGAGACCAAGATCATCGCCATGCTCCCCGCCACCGTCACAGTGCCGATCGCGATCGACCAGGATCACAAGTTCTCGGTGGCCCGGGACCAGATTCGATTCTTCGACCGCGAGGAGGGGCAGAAGATCCCGCCTCAACCGCTGATGCGATGACATCGACCACCGATGTCCGGCGTCGCTATCTGTCCGACAACCCCGGCTTCCTCGCCGGGTTGTTCATGTCACCCGCCGTTCTGTACATCCTGGCCCTGGTCGGCTTTCCCTTCGTCCTCGCTATCATCTACTCCTTCACCGACATCAGCACCGGGAACCCGGAGCTGGACTTCGTCGGTTGGGAGACCTTCTCCCGGGTCATCGACGACCCGGTGTTTCGCCAGGCCCTGTGGAACACCTTCTGGTTCGCCATCGCCGCCAACCTGATGGTGGTGGTCCTGGCGACGGCGGTTGCCGAGGTGCTGACCAGGGACTTCAAGGGCAAGTGGTTGGTGAGGTTCCTCGTGCTGCTGCCCTGGGTGGCTCCCGTCTCCCTGGCCACCGTCACCTGGCGCTGGACCCTGGACTCGATCTTCTCCCCCATCGATTGGGTGTTACGCGAGCTCGGCCTGATCACCGAGAACATGTACTGGCTGGGCCAGCCCGAGCTGGCCAGGCTCTCGGTGGTCATCGTCCAGGGCTGGCGCGTGGTGCCGTTGGCGGCGGTGATCGTGATGGCCGGTCTCATCGCCATCCCGAGCGAGATCAACGACGCCGTGTCCGTCGACGGTGCCGGGTTCTGGCGAAGGATGTTCCAGGTCACCATCCCGCTGCTGGCGCCGATCATCGCCGTCGCCGTCCTGTTCGGAGTGATCCTCACCATCTCCGACATGAGCGTGGTCTATGTGTTGACCCGGGGGGGCCCGACCAACTCCACCCAGGTCCTGTCCACCTGGGCCTTCATCAAGGGGATCGAGGGTGGGTCCCTGAGCCAGGGTGCGGCGGTCGCGCTGTTCCTGCTCCCGGTGCTCATCGGGATCACCGCGGTGGTCCTCCGCCTGGCTCGTCGTCGGGAGGTGCTCTGAGATGACTTGGGCGGAGACAGACGTCCAGGAGCTGCACAGAAAAGCAGACAGACGCCGGGCGCTGGGCCGATTCGGTGTCTACGCCGCCGCCATCGTCTTCGCCTTCGCCGCCGCTTTCCCCTTCAGCTGGGCCCTGATCACCATGTTCAAGCAGTCGAACGACCTCTATGTCAAGGGGAACAACCCCTTCTGGTACAACGAGCCCCCGACCCTGGAACACGTCGAATACCTCTTCGCCCAGACCAACTACCTGACCTTCCTCAGGAACACCGTCATCGTCGGGCTGGCGGTGACCGCCATCACTCTGGTCATCGCCCTCCCTGCCGCCTACGCTCTGGCCCGGCTCCGTTTGCGCTGGGGTGAGCGAATGGGTATCGCCATCTTCCTCGTCTATCTGATCCCCGCCACCCTTCTCTTCATCCCCATGACCCGGGTGGTCAACTACCTAGGTATCCAGGAATCACTCTGGGCCCTCATCGTCGTCTACCCCACCATCACCATCCCGATCGCCTCCTGGCTGCTGATGGGGTTCTTCAAGGGCATACCGATGGACATCGAGGAACAGGCGATGGTGGACGGTCAGAGCCGGATCGGGGCCATCACCCGGGTGGTGATCCCCCTGATGTTCCCGGGGATCGTGGCGGTCATCGTTTTCGCCTTCACCCTCTCCGCCCATGAGTTCATCTACGCCCTCACCTTCAACAAGTCGTCTGCGGTGAAGACGATCGCCACCGGTGTCCCCACCGAGCTGATTCGCGGCGATGTGTTCTTCTGGCAGTCTCTCCAGGCGGCGGTGATCATCTTCGCCGTGCCCATCGCCTTGATCTTCAACGCCTTCCTCGACCGGTTCATCACCGGGTTCACCATGGGTGCGGTGAAGGGGTAGGGACCTGCGACCAGGATGAGACCCGACGCGTGGTGACCCCGCCCACCCGGTCCGCCGGGCAACGCAAGCGGGACACGCTGAACCGGCTCGAGCACGACGTCCGACGTCTGGGTGGCCACGGCCGACTGGGAGAAGGCAACCCCCTATCTGGTGCCGCTGTCGTTTCTCTGGGACGGCGTCACCTTGTGGGTGGCAACACCGGCGTCGAGCCCGACCGGCCACAATCTCCGGGCCCGATGAGCGCGACCTCATGCGCGACGGGAAATGGTTGGTCGCGGACTGAGGCTGCCCGAAAATCGACCCCGGGCGGCGCGGCATGAGCTGCGAAGCTACGACTCATGGACGAGGAACAGCGATTCCACCGGGCAGCCGTCCAGTGGACGGCGGGCAGCAGGGGCATCACCGCGGTTGCCGCGGTGGCCAGCGCGCTTGCCGCCGGCGTCGACCCGCGTGCGGTCGTGCTGGTGGAAGGGATCAGCGACCAGGTCGCACTCGAAGCGCTGGCCGGGCGCCGTGGCCGCGATCTCGACGCCGAAGGCACTTCGATCGTGCCCATGGGGGGTGCCACCACCATTGGGCACTTCTTGGAGCTGTTGGGCCCCCGCGGGCTCGACGTAAGGCTGGCAGGTCTCTGTGACGTCGGAGAGGAGCATGCATTTCGGCGCGGTCTGGAGCGTGCCGGTCTCGGCTCCAACCTCACCCGCGAATCCATGGAATCGCTTGGCTTCTACGTGTGCGTCGCAGACCTGGAGGACGAGCTGATCCGCTCCCTCGGTACAGCGGCCGTGGAACAGGTCGTCGACGCTCAGGGCGAGTTGGGATCGTTCCGGACCTTCCAGAACCAGCCGGCACAGCGAGGGCGAGCACGCGAGGCGCAACTACGACGCTTCATGGGCACACGCTCCGGCCGGAAGATCCATTACGCCCGCTTGCTGGTCGAGGCGTTGGATCTCACCCGGGTGCCTCGGCCGCTCGACGCGGTGATTGCTCACGTCTGACCGGCGGCACTGTCCTGCTCGGGGTCAAGGAGCTCTCGGCAAGCACCCCCGATGTCCGCGTGCGGCTCGACCGGTAGGTAGTCGGTCTCCTCGCCAAAGAGCCGCCGGACGCGCGTCAAGTCTTTCCACCTTGGCCACCTGATGCTCCTGGTCGCAGTTTTCGGCCCGCTTTGGCCCTACGATGCCTTGGTGTCGCATGAGCCGTCGGACTTCGAACGGTTTATCGGGCCTGACCACCGACCTCTGCCCCGCCCCAGAGGTCTCGCCGCGATCGTCGGTGTCATCGCCGTGCTCATCTTGTTGGGGCTTGTCACTCTGCTCCCCAGAGATGAAGCGGCGATCGACCTGAGTACTTTCGGGTTCGTCGATGATGTGATACCTGCAACCGTGGAAGCGTCGTCGAGCGGCGAGTGCAGCTATGCGCCGGACCTGATGTGCCTCGCGGTCACATTCGCCTTTTCCATCACCGACGAAGACACTTCGACTTTCCTCCAAGAGTTCCCGCTCGAGGCCGGGCAGCCCACCTTTGAATCAGGTGAGGAGGTCTATCTCTACCTGGTCGCACTCGAAGATGGCACCGAGTCCTACAACTATTACGACAGAGATCGCAGGCCCCTCCTCATCGGAGTCGCCTTGGTCTTCGGGCTCGCTGTCGTGGGTTTGGGGCGGGTGCGGGGTCTTGCGGCTCTGGTCGGACTGGCCCTGAGTCTCATCGTCCTCATCGGGTTCATCGTTCCCGCGGTGATCGCTGGACGTGATGCGGTTCTCGTCGCCCTCGTTGGCGGCGGCGCCATCGCCTTGGTTGCCCTCTATCTTGCCCATGGTTACACGCCTCTCACCCATGTCGCCGCCATCGGCGCTTTCGCCGCACTAGGGCTCACCACAGCACTCTCCTGGCTCGTGGTCTCGCTGGCCGACTTCAGCGGTCTGGCCAGCGAAGAGGCTTTCTACCTGTTGAGCTTGCCCGACGTGGACCTCTCGGGACTCCTTCTCGCTGGCGTCGTCCTCGGGTCGATCGGTGCACTGGACGACGTGACGGTTACTTAGGCTTCGGCGGTATGGGAGCTGAGAAAGGCGAGTCCCGAGCTCGGGACCAGGGCGCTCTTCGACTCCGGATTGCGCATTGGCCGCGACCACATCGCGTCGACGGTCAACACTCTCCTCCTGGCCTACGCCGGAGCCGCGATGCCGCTCCTCATCCTCTACAGCCTGTCCGCCCTCCCGCTCGGTGTCGTGGCCAGCTCAGAGGTCATTGCAGTGGAGGTCGCAAGGACCCTCGTCGGCTCTATCGGGTTGGTGGCCGCGGTGCCGATCACCACCTGGCTCGCCGCCCGACAGCTGTCGAAAGGACTGGGGTAAGCGAACGTCACCGTGACGGAACCACTCCGCGGCCCCAACCAGATGGACCTCGCGGTGAGTATGAGGTCATTTCGATGGCGCGAGTACGCTTGACATGCCGGTCCTGCGGGCCGTCTACTTCATGAGGGGTGGGTCGAGCCGGCCGACGCTTTCCGCACGTCTACCAAGGAGCCGTGATGGGAAGCGCAGTTGGGATCGCAGTCGGAATCGGGATCGCCGTAGCCATCCAGGTGGCCGTGATTGGCCAGACGAGCAGGGTCATTCACCCACTTGTGATTTCGTTTGGGTTACAGATGTCCGGGGTGCTCGCTGGCGCCGTCTGGATGATCCACCGACAGACCTGGTCCGACGTTTGGGACCTCACGTTGGAGTGGTGGTGGTTGCCGCTCGGTGCCCTGGGCTGGGGGATCGTGGCCGCGCTCGGGTTCTCGGCTGCCCGATTGGGTGCAAGTGCCACACTGGCCATAGTCGTTGCCGCTCAGGTAATCACTGCTTTGGGGCTCGACCGGCTGATGGGCCAGGTCAATTTGAACCTCCGTCACTTGCTCGGGATTGCCCTACTGGTCGCCGGAGTGGTCCTCATCTCGGCCCGGTCTTAGGAGCGCCCAAGGCAACCCGATCAAACGCGACCGGACGTCTCCTCGCAGCCGCGCATTCAATATTGCGGGGACCCTCGGGTCAACGGATGTCCTGACGAAGTCATCCCGCATCCCACGCCCTTCTCGACGATCCACCAACTGGGCCGGGATCCGTCGAGCGGCCCATCACACGCGTTCTTCGGCCTTCGATGCCGTCGCACCTGTTCGGGTTCGTGCTCGGTGCCGCGGCCCGGACTCGGGGACGCACGTGGCATTTCAGCCGATGTGTCGGCTGAAGATCGGTGTGGTTGCTGCTCTCTTCGTCGGATCGCATCTCACGGTTGCCCGACGGGATCGAGAAGGGCTCAGCGAGTACCTTCCACGTCCGTGTGCGGCTCGAACCGGTAGCCCATCCCGGGCTCGGTTATGAAGTATCGGGGGTTGCTGGGTTGGGGCTCCAGCTTTCGCCGGAGCTGCGCCACGAACACCCGGAGGTAATTGGTCTCCTCGCCGTACTGGGGTCCCCAGACCTCTTTGAGCAGTTGGGTCTGAGTGACCAGCTTGCCTCGATGCCGCACCAGCATCTCGACGATGCCCCATTCGGTGGGAGTCAGTCGGATCTCCTCGCCGCCCGCTCCCGTGACCACCTTCTTGGCCAGATCGATGACGAAGTCGTCGGTCTCCACAGTTGGCTGGTCCTCACCCGGATCGGATTCCCTGCGCAATGCGGCGCGCAAACGCGCCAGGAGCTCGCCCATCCCAAACGGCTTGGTGACGTAGTCGTCGGCACCGGCATCGAGGGCGGCGATCTTCTCGCGCTCGGCATCGCGTACCGAGAGCACGATGATCGGGACCTTGGTCCATCCTCGAAGCCCACGTATCACTTCGATGCCGTCCATGCCAGGCAGTCCCAGATCGAGGATGACCGTGTCGGGTCGGTGATTGGCGGCCTTGCGTAGAGCCTCCTCGCCGGAAGCGGCGGTGTCGACCCGGTAGCCGAGAGCCTTGAGGTTGATGCCGAGGGCACGCACGATCTGCGGTTCGTCGTCCACGACCAGGATCCTCGAGCTGTCAGCCACGGATCAGCCCTGATTCATCGATTGGCACATGGATCCCCGCAGCGATCTTCATGGCGATCACCATCGTCGTGCCGCCTCCCGGGGTGTCCTCGATCACGAGGTCGTTTCCCATGGCCTGGAGCAGGCCTCTCGCCACCGGCAGACCCAGACCAACCCCTTCACGATTCGGGGAGTCGCCCCTCCGCTGGAACGGCTGGAGAACGGTCTCCCGTGCATGCCTGGGAATCCCGGGTCCCCTGTCGCTGATCCTGAGGTCGACCCGCCCCGCCACCTCGCCGGCCGTGATCCGGACCGCCCGGTCCGGAGGCGACCATGTCAACGCGTTGTCCACCAAGTTGGCGACCACCCGCTCCAACAGGTCAGGATCGGTCTGAACCTCGGGCAATGACTCGGAGATCTCGACCGCGATCCGATCTCGGCCCGAGCGAAGCCCGCCCAGCACCGAGGCGACGACCTCGTCGAGACCTACCGGCCTGAAGAACACATGCACCGCTCCTGCCTGGACCCGGCTGGCATCGAGCAACTGGCCCACCAGCCGATTGAGACGTTCCGTCTCCTGGAGAGCAGCCTGCAGGAACGAGCGGGTCTCCTCTGGCGTCCACTTCACGCCTGTCTCCATGAGACTGGTCAATGAAGCCTTTATCGTTGCGATCGGGGTGCGCAGATCGTGGGACACGGCGCTGAGCAGCGCGGTGCGCAGCCGATCGGTCTCGGCCATCGACTCCGCGCTTTCCGCCTCCCGTTCCAGCTCCACCCGCTCGATGGCCTGGATCATCTGTGCGGCGAACGCCCGGAGCACGATCCGATCATCGGCGGTCAGCCGCCCATCGAGGATCACCAGCGTCACGTCTCCGGTCAGCTCGATCGACTCGCTGCCGTCGTTGGGGCTCTGAAGATCTCGCGAACCTTCCCACGCCAGAATCTCCCATCCGTCCCCGACGCGTCGGATGAGACTGACCGCGTCCAACGAGAGAACGTCTCGGACGCGTCTGAGCAGCGCCTGTTGATCCGAGGCAAAGACCGGGTGTCGAATGGTCGTCGTGGCGGCGAGAGCCTCAGCCTGGGCCCTGGCCTTGCGCGCCTCTGCACTGCGACGGCTCGAGTAACCGACAAGCAGCCCTACCGCCAGTGAGACCACGAGGAAGGCGAACAGCGAGAACAGGTCGTCCGGGCTGCTGATTGCCCAGGTCCCCACCGGTGGAGTGAAGAACCAGTTAGCAAGGAAGAAACCTGCCGCCGCGGTTACGACCGCCGGCGGTGCGCCACCCACGCCTCCCGTCACCACTGCAACGAGTAGGTACGTGAACAGAACGTTGTGAAGCTCGAGCCCTTCGCGCAAGCCGAGGAGGATCCAGGTGAGCAATGGAAGACCGACGAGGGCGATACCCCACGAGATGCCTCGGCGAGCCCACCCGATCACCGCCTCCGCTGGTGGTCGGGGATGGCGCCGGGGTCTTGGAACGCCCTCGTAGGAGATCACATGGACGTCGACTTCACCTGCATTGCGGATCACCCTGGAGATCGGCGAACCCCTCAACAACTCGTCGAGGCGGGAGCGCCGGGAGGCACCAAGCACGATCTGGGTCGCATTCTCCTCCCGGCCAAACGTCAGTAATGACGCCCCCACATCGTCACCCACCAGTTCGTGGTAGCGGCCACCCAGACGCTGGAGCAACTCCCTCTGTGCCGGCAACGACGGGCTGGGTTCCGCAGGACCGCGGGTAGGCCGAACGTAGACGCCTATCAGGTCCGCACGTGAACGCATGGCCAGGCGAGCCGCGCGGCGGATGACCGCTTCTCCCCCGTCGGCCCCGGCTAGCGCAACGAGGACCCGCTCCTTGGTTTCCCATGGTTGGTCGATCCGGTGGACGTCCCTGTACTTGGCCACGGCTTCTTCGACCCGGTCGGCGGTCCAGGACAGCGCGAGCTCCCTGAGAGCGCCAAGGTTCCCCGCCCGGAAGTAGTTGGCCAGGGCAGCGTCGATCCGCTCGGCCGGGTAGATCTTCCCGGCGGCCAATCGCTCTCGAATTCCTTCCTGGGTCAGGTCCACGAGCTCGATCTCATCGGCTTGTCGCACCACTTCGTCCGGGATCGTCTCCCGCTGCACGACGTCGGTGATCTCGAAGATCACATCATTCAGGGAGTCGAGGTGCTGGATGTTCACCGTCGACATGACATCGATCCCGGCATCCAGCAGGTCCTCGACATCCTGCCAGCGCTTGGCGTGTATCGACCCCGGGACATTGGTATGAGCCAGATCATCCACCAGGGCGACCTCGGGATGCCGGGCGAGGACGGCGTCGAGATCCATCTCTTCGAACATCGACCCCTGATAGGTGCAGGTTTTGCTCGGGATCAGCTCCACATCGCCGATCATGTGGGCGGTCTCGGTTCGCTCATGGGGGTCGACATAGCCGATCACGACGTCGCGCCCCTCTGCTCGGAGCCGGCCGCCCTCCTCCAGCATGGCATAAGTCTTCCCGACTCCGGGCGCGGCACCAAGGAAGACCTTCAGCTTGCCGCGGCTCACCACTTCAAGTTACCTGTCATCCC